>NZ_FNFO01000002.1:0-300407 GCF_900100765.1 Catalinimonas alkaloidigena
ATCAGGTGGCAGCGCATTTTCAACAGGCCCGCCTCAAAGACGGCGAACAGCCCCACCGGGCCAGCGCCTACAATGCAAATATCGGTCTCGATCATAAAACTTTTAAACTTGACTCCTTTTGTGTGTTGACTACTTAATGGATGTAAGGGGTGGTGGCGAAGTAGGTGGCGGGTAATAAAAAACGCCTTCCCAGTTGGTTCCGGAAAGGCGTTCGTTGTATTAAAACGTTTGTGAGATCTTCAGATGCTAACACATACCCTTTCCAAGAAACCCTGCGGCTTCCATACAACAGCAACAACACATCGCAGTAGCGAGGCTGGCGGTGGGCATGGATGAAAACGGGTGAATGGTCATTTTTAACAGTGACTAGCTCCTTGGAAATTGGAACGCGATTTTAGAAAAAATAAACGGATATCGCAAAGGATAGTTCCGGAAATTGGGAGAAATGTAAAATTATTCTTCGAACCGGATTTCGTACGACAAATCAGTGGCTTTTTTCAACATGGCGGCTACGCCGCAGTACTTGTCCCACGAGAGCTGTACGGCCCGTTCCAGCTTCGGATGATCCAGATCTTTGCCTTTGAACGTGTAAATCACGTTCACCTGATGATACACCTTCGGGTCTTCTTGCGTGAGGTCACCGCCCACATCAATCGTAAAACCTTCTACCTCCAGGCGCATCTTTTTGATCAGCATCCCAATGTCGATGCCGGTACAACCGGCCAGGCCGGTAAGCAGCAGCCGTTTGGGGCTGGTGCCGCGGTCTTCTCCCCCCACTTCGGGGCGGGCGTCCATCATAATGGTGTGGCCGGCTACTTGCGCTTCGAACGCAAGGTTTCCGAGCCATTGGGCCGATATTTCGTGGTCCATCTGCAAAAAACGTTGACGAATGAAGCGGCAAAGTACCAGCTTTTGCAGGGAAAGAAAAATTACATTTCCACGGCTTGGCTGTTCTTCAGAACTTTGGTGCGGGTATGCAGGCCTTCGGCTACTTTTACGCCATGCCTACACCCTCCCTCCAAATGGTCGACTTGCAGGGCCAGCACGCCCGGCTGCAGCCGGAGCTCGATGCGGCCCTGGCGCAGGTGATGGCCCATGGGCAGTTTATTCGCGGGCCGGAGGTAGAGGCGTTGGCACAGGAATTGGCCCATTATCTGGGGGTAGCGCACGTCATCCCCTGTGGTAACGGCACGGACGCGCTGCAACTGGCCCTGATGGCCCTGGACCTGCCGCGTGGGGGAGAGGTGATCATGCCTGCCTTCAACTACATCGCTACGGCCGAAGCCGCCGCTTTGCTGGGGCTGCGTCCCGTTTTCGTCGACATCGACCCGGCCACGTTTCAGTTGGACGTGGCGAAAGTAGCGGATGCTCTGACGGACAACACCGTGGCAATCATGCCGGTCCATTTGTTCGGGCAGTGTGTCGAGATGGGACCGCTACTCCAGTTAGCCCGCCAACGGGGGCTTTACGTGGTGGAAGATGCCGCACAGGCCATCGGCGCTACGTGTCGGCTGCCGGCGGGCAACGCCAAGCAGGCCGGCACCATGGGTCACCTGGGGACTACCTCGTTTTTCCCTTCCAAAAATTTAGGCTGTCTGGGCGACGGTGGCGCGGTGTTTACCGACGATCCACAACTGGCCGAGCGTGTGCGACTTCTGGCGAATCACGGGCAACCCCAAAAATACCAGCATACCCTGATCGGGCTCAACTCCCGCCTCGACACGTTGCAGGCAGCGGTATTGCGGGTCAAACTACGTCATCTGCCGGCATTCACCGAAGCTCGTCAGGTCGCTGCACAACGGTACGATGCTTTGCTGGGGGGCTTAAAACGCCTGACTTTGCCTGCGCCGTCGGCCCACAGCACCCATGTGTTTCACCAGTACACCGTGCGCGTTCCCATGCGTGCGCCGTTGCGCCAGTTTCTTCAGGAGCGGGGCATTCCTACCATGATCTATTATCCCATGCCGCTACATTTGCAGCCAGCCTTTGCGTATTTGGGCCACCGGCCGGGCGATTTTCCAGTCGCCGAACAGGCCTGTCTGGAGGTCCTCTCGCTCCCCATGCACACGGAGTTAACGCCGGCGCAACAGCATTACCTTGCCGATTGCCTTGATGCGGCTTTAAAAGAACAGTATGTCTGAACAGAACATCCGGTTTGCGGTGGTGGGGTGCGGCCACATTGGCAAACGCCACGCCGCCATGATCCAACAGCACCCGGAAGCCGAACTGGTAGGGGTGATCGACATTGATCCACAGCAGCAAGCGTATGTGGAATCCACCTTCCGCGTGCCCTTTTTCCCGTCACTGGAGGTGTTTCTGCACGATGGTCCTGCGGCCGAGGTCCTCAACATCTGCACCCCGAACTTCGAGCATGCACCGCAGGCCATTCAGGCGCTGGAGGCTGACTGTCACGTGGTGGTGGAAAAACCGATGGCCCTTTCCAAAGCCGACGGCGAAGCCATCATTTTCAAGGCATTGCAACGGTCGCGGGCCGTGTTTTGTGTGATGCAGAATCGCTACAGTCCGCCTTCGGTCTGGCTAAAGGAATTGGTCGACAGCGGTCGGTTGGGGAAAATCTATTTTGTTGAAGTCAACTGCTACTGGAACCGCGACGGGCGCTACTACAAACCAGGCGGTTGGAAAGGCGTCGCCCACAAGGACGGCGGTACGCTCTTTACGCAATTTAGCCACTTTATCGACACGATGTACTGGCTCTTCGGCGACATCAAAACGATTCAGGGGCGCTTTTACGATTTCAATCACCAGCAACTCACCGAGTTCGAAGACAGCGGCGTGGTCTCGTTCGATTTCGTCAAAGGAGGGGCCGGCACGTTGACGTACTCTACGGCCGTGTGGGACCGCAACCTGGAAAGTAGCCTGACCATTCTGGCCGAGCACGGCAGCGTGAAAGTGGGGGGGCAGTACATGAATCGCGTGGAGCACTGCCACATTCGGGACTACAAGATGCCCACTTTGCCCGAGGCGGGTCCGCCCAACGTCTACGAAGGGTACACCGGCAGTGCGGCCAATCACCACTACGTGATTCAAAACGTAGTCGACACGTTACGCAACCGTTCCTTTGCCTCCACCAATGCGCTGGAAGGCCTGAAAGTAATAGAGATGATCGAGCGGATCTACGCCCTGAAATGACCCGTGAAAATCTCCTGCAAAAGCCGCTTTGGGCGAACGGTTGTGCAAAGCGAAAGGAATAGGCAACTTTGCCCGGAAGAATATCCGCCGCAAGCCCTCGTTAGTACACTAGCTTTTAGGGCGTTACATCCTGAAAAATCATCGTAAATCGAACGATACATGTTTAAGAAAATGCTTCCCCATCTGATCGTCGTGGGGCTCTTCATCGTGATGGCTTTTGCCTACACCTATCCGGTTTTGGAGGGGAAGATGAATCTCGAAAACGACATCATCCAGCCCAAAGCCTGGATGAAAGAAGCGGAAGATTACTACAACGAAACGGGTAAACTGACTCTGTGGATTAATAACATGTTTTCGGGGATGCCTGCATACATGATCTTTATCCACTATCCCAACAGCTTTCCGGTTCAGTTGGGACGGTTTCTGTTCCAAATTTTTCCACCCTCTACGGGACTGATTTTCATGCTGCTTCTGGGGGGGTACCTTCTTGCAATTGCACTGCGGAGCGGTCCCTGGCTCGGGTTTCTGAGCGCCGTCATTTTTGCACTGGCTTCCTACAATATTATCAACATTGCCGCCGGTCACTATTCTCAGGTGCAGGCCATTGCTTATGCACCCCCCATTCTGGGGGGCGTGATTCTGGCTTTTCGAGGGCGGTATTTTCTGGGAAGCGCTATTGCTACACTATTTACAGCACTGGAGCTAAGCAGCAACCACGTTCAGATTACGTACTATCTTTTTCTGGCACTTATTGGCTATGCCATCTACGCGTTTGTCGAAGCTTATAAACAGCAGGCATTACGAGCCTACTTTGTGGCAGCAGGCATTCTGGTGGCCGGCGCGCTGGTAGCTGTGGGTACCCAGGCATCGCGACTGCTAACGGTTCAGCAGTATTCAAAAGTGACCAACCGTGGCCCTTCCGAGCTTACGTCAATCAGCGAAGATCAGAAGTCGGGAGGACTAGATAAAGAATACGCATTCCGGTGGAGTTATGGAAAGGCAGAGACGTTCACCTTACTGATTCCTAACTTCAAAGGCGGCGCTTCAGGAATGGCATTGTCGCCTTCCAGCCATACCTACGAAGCGTTGGTGCGTAACAACGTGCCGCGTCCGCAAGCCTCGCAATTTATTCAGCAATTGCCCATGTATTGGGGCGATCAGCCGTTTACGTCTGGTCCAGCGTATGCAGGGGCGGTGGTGTTGATGCTGTTTATCTTCGCGATGGTCGCCATGCGCAACAAAATTAAGTGGTGGATTTTAGGAATCACAATCTTCTACATTTTCATCGCCTGGGGAAGCAACCTGGAGTGGTTCGCGGACCTACTTTTCTACAATCTTCCTCTTTACAATAAGTTCAGGGCTCATACCATGATCCTTTCTTTGCTGCCTATTTTTATGGGCATCGGGGTAGTGGTCGGGTTGCAGGAGTTACTGAAAGGTGAGATTACTAAAGCCGATGCTCGGAAGGCCCTGCTCTACAGTGCGGGTAGTGTGGGTGGGTTAGCTCTGCTTTTTGGTCTGTTGGCAGGGAGTTTTTTCGATTACGTGAGTTTGGGCGATGCGCGTTTGCAGCAGCAGTTTCCGGACTGGATACTGACGGCCATCCGAGCCGATCGGCAGGCCATGCTCCAGCGTGATGCGTTTCGTTCGCTGCTGTTTATCGGACTGGGCAGTGTGCTGGTTTGGTTTTACCTGCAGCAAAAGTTAAAACCTATGTGGATGCTGGCCGGTTTCGCGGTGTTGATTACGCTGGACTTGTGGGCTGTCGACAAGCGTTTCTTCGACGCGGATTCTTATCAGGAAAAGCGCGATATCGCTAGCTATTTTCGGCCTAGTGCCGCTGATCAGAAAATTTTGCAAGACACCACTTATTACCGGGTGTTGAATACGACAGTAGATGTTTTCAACGATGCAAGCCCTTCTTATTTTCACCATAACATTGGGGGGTATCATCCTGCCAAACTGAGACGGTATCAGGACCTGATTGAGCGCCATATCAGTCAAAACAATCGTCAGGTATTGAATATGCTCAACACGAAATACTTCATCGTAGGTGGTGAAAACGGCCAGCCGACGGTGCGTCAGAATCCGGAAGCCTATGGGAATGCTTGGTTTGTAAGTAATTACTTTTTTGTGGCGAATGCTGATCAGGAGATTGCAGCGTTGGACTCAATTAATCCTGAAAGAACAGCCGTAATCGATGAGCATTTCCGAGCGCAAGTCGGCGATTTACAGATTGTGAACGCAGCGTCTGCAAGCATTGAACTGGTGTCGCATCGCCCGGATCAACTGGTGTACAAGGCCAATACGGACACACCTCAACTAGCGGTCTTTTCAGAGATCTATTATAATGATTTCGGCGACTGGCAAGTTTCGATTGACGGTGTGCCCGCAGATCACTTTCGGGCTGACTATGTGCTTCGGGCGATGGTCATTCCGGCAGGGCAACACACCATCACTTTTACCTTCGTGCCACAGACGTATTTGGCCGCTCAGAAGATCGACCTCATTGCTTCGATTATTCTGGTAGTAGGTCTACTGGTTGTGGGTTACCTAGAATTTCTGCATAGCCG
Organism: Catalinimonas alkaloidigena; assembly: GCF_900100765.1. NCBI lineage: Bacteria > Pseudomonadati > Bacteroidota > Cytophagia > Cytophagales > Catalimonadaceae > Catalinimonas > Catalinimonas alkaloidigena. Next base: position 5,724 of record NZ_FNFO01000002.1, read on the forward strand.
AAAGCGAGCATTACAAGCGGTTTGACCGTGAGCCACCTAATCGGAAAAGTGCTGCTCTGCCCACGATCCGAGCGTGGTTCCATAAAGTGAGTCCTAGGCCGAAGTGCCGCCGCAGTACTGCAAACCGATCCAAAAGCGATTTTGCATGATTTTTTTGGGAGAAGCCACCGAGCAGAAAGCGTGTAAGTATCCCTTGGGCTAAGGCAGTATGCCGGGAAGCTTTAAGGCACTTGATCATCCAATCCACATCAGCGCTATAGAAATGGCGCTGATGCTCGTATAAAGGGGCCATTGAGCGCCTGACGATGAACGACTGGTGACTAACCGCCAGGCCTCGTTGCAGGGTTCGCCAAGTCAGCTGTGCGGGAAGCAGATGAGGGGTAAGCTGGCTACGAAGCCCTAATGCCTGCCCGGCTTCGTCAACCAGCATGGTTTCTCCGTACGCAATGTCAGCACCGGTTTCTAGTGCCTGAAGCACGCGGGCTGCGGCGGTGTGGTCATACAGCTCATCACCTGCGTTTACGAACCACACAAAATCGCCAGAGGCGTGTTGTATCCCCTTGTTCATGGCGTCATAAAGACCCTGGTCTGGTTCACTAGAAATGTAATCAATGGACTCTCGGTAACCTTCGATGATAGCAAGGGTCCGGTCTTGGGATCGACCGTCGATGATGAGGTGCTCAATTGCATCGCGCCGCGTTTGCCTGTTGATACTCTGGAGCGTTCGTTCTAGGTAACGTTCTGCGTTATAAGTAACCGTGATGATCGACAGTCTCATGCACTAGCGGTTCAGTAAGGTGTGGTACAAATCAAGGTGCAGTCGGGCTACGCGCTCCGGGTGATACGTGTCAATGACCCATTGTCGGGCGGCGGCGCGGATTTGGTGTGGATCTTCGTGTTGTAAGTACCACTGAATGCCGTTTAAGATGCCCTGGGCAGATTGTGGGGGCGCTAAAAAACCGGTCTGTTGGTGGCGAATCATTTCCGGAACCCCACCTGTCTGAAAAGAGATGACGGGCGTTCCGCAGGCCATTGCTTCACTGATAACGTTCGGCAAATTGTCTTCCAACGTAGGAAATATCATAAGATCGGCCGCGCTGTACACCTGAGTCAGTGTGGTAGAGTCTTGAATCACACCTAGCTGATGCACGCGTACGGGCAGTTCCCGAAGGCTATCTTCAGGAGCGGGTTTGCCGAACAGGACTAACTCGGGAAGGGGAAACCCTTGTGCCGCCATTTGTCGCAACGCATCCTGTAAAAAGGCAAAGCCTTTGCGAGGATCGGTCACATTAAATGCTCCAAACAACAGGAGCGTTCTCTCCAGGGGCAAGCCCAACTGTTGCCGGGCTTTTCGCATGGGTACAGGCTTGAACTTTTCCGCATCAAGCGGATTCGGGATGGTCCTGATATCACACTGTCCTAGCAAAGAACTTTGCCGGGCCTGATCGGCAAGCCATTGACTCGGCGATACCAGCGTCGGAAATTGATGTGCAAACGTGCGGCTTTTAGCCTGCCACAAGCGTTGCGAGAGATCATGGGAAGAAGGCCGCTTCAGAAGGGGACACTTCCCACAGTGTTGAACAAAGCCCCGGCATTCGCCCGGGTAATGGCATCCTCCTGTAAAAGCCCACATATCGTGGCAAGTCCAGACCACACGCTTTCCGGAGGCCAGCAAGCGGGCGAGGGAACGTAACGATACAAAACCGAAGTTGATCCAGTGCAAATGCACGATATCGGCCTCCGCAACGCTGGGGTGGCGTAACAAGTCTACGCCAAAACGAGCTGGAGAGAATGCAAACCGCACGGAACTGTCGCGCTCGTAGGGAAGAAAATAAAGTCGTTCGGCCACGAAGCGGGCAAATGCTGTTTTCTTGCGTAGGGCAGTACTGGCCCAGGCGTATTGCCCCGGGTTGTGGCAGTTTCCTTCCTGAATCAGCAACTTAACGTCTAGATTGGACTGCCGTAAGGCTTGGAATGTGCGCTCACAGGCTATGGCGGCGCCCCCTTTTTGTTCATACGTACTGACGAGAACAACTTTCATGACTCCGTTCGGTACGCGAAGATGTTAAGTTGTAAATCCATAACAGAACCGTTCCGGAACTGATGGTTCAGGAAGGGCGTCGTGCGGTCTTGTACATGGCGGATGAAATAACGAAACCCGGCTTCGGTCATCACCGCCAAGAGCTCGGACAAATTCTGAGGTTGCCCCAAGTAAGCATGGTACTCAACGAACATATGTTGCACTCCTCCAAGTTGCTGGCGGCAATCGCACAATACTTCAGTCTCAGCACCTTCAATATCCATTTTGAGCATATCGATGTGATCGTAGGCTTCGAGCGTATCCCGCAAGCGCTGAGACGGTACCTCAATTCGGTTCCCTGTACCGTGCACCGAAGCTGCATCGGCCCCCTCCTGGCTGATGTGGATTCCCTGGTTATGAACCCAGACGGCTTTATGCTGCACTTGCACGTCGGTGATGTGGTTCAACGTGAGGTTTTGTACTAAAACAGAGGCAATGGTGGGATCGGCCTCAAAAGCAGTTATCTGGGCTTGTGGATAAAGCTGTTTGAAATACAGACAGCTCATGCCGATGTTAGCACCGCAGTCTACAATAACAGGCCGGGCTACAGAAGTGCGAAAGCGATAGGATTGGTCGGCAAAGATTTCTTTGAACTGCCATACAAACGAAAGGCTGTCGGGTACAACGGCCTGATAATTCAGAAAACGAACTAACTTGGTCTGGTAACGTGGGGCATCGCCATAGCGTGCAAGTAAGCGTAAGAACTCGCGGCTTTCGGCCGTGCGCAGCAAGTGATACTGTTCCCGAAAGAGCTGTTCCAGCAAGAGTTTCATCATCAAAAAATAGAGCAGGGCTGAATGGAAGATACGAGATGGAGGAGGCGTTTAACGCTGCTCCATAAAAGGCAGTTGCTTGGACGATAGCAAGAAATCCAGAAACACTAAATCGAGCGGCTCGTCCACATCAAAACATAAATGAGGCATTACGTACACCAGCGTCCGCTCTGTGATGACCGATGGATAAGAGTCTGCCAAAAAATTACGACGATAAAAGTAGAAAGAACCGTTAATGTCGTAAACCGGTGGTGCGGACTGGCGCGAGAAATAAAGCGCCTCTTTTACTAATCCGATGTATTCTCCGTTTTTCGGCTCAACCATATTGAAGTAAGGGTTGCGTCGGGCCGGGCTTACAGAAAAAAGATTGAGCGCATCCGGAGTGCTTTCCAAGTGGGCTAGTGCCTGCTCCAGGTCGTCCTGAGTGCGCAATGGCGACGAAACGTCCAGATCAAGCACCAGATCGAACGGAGTGCTGCTGGTGGCTTCCTCATGTTGCCACAAATGACGAATTACGCCCACTTTACCCGCCTGATCGGTGGCTAGAGCACTCGGCCGTACATACGAAGTGGTGAGCCCCCATGCCGCGGCAACAGCCTTGATTTCATCGTCGTCGGTCGAAAGTGCTAGCGTTCCGGAATGCCGGCTTAAAAAGCGTTGACCCGCCTCGATTGAGTAGGCTATCAAAGGTTTTCCGTTGATTGTACTAATGTTTTTTTTCGGAACGCCTTTCGAGCCACCGCGGGCGCAAATGGTTACCAGAATATTCATGCTAGAGCTTAATATGGCTGATGTCTTGCTGCGCTTTTTGGTAATCTTCAGGCTTCCCGATATCGAGCCAGTAATTGAGTATAGGGTAATGGATAACCGGTCGTTTTTGCTGAATCAGGGTTTCGATCAAGCTCGTCGCCTGATAAGGAATGTGCGTAGGAACCAGATCAAGCACCTGACGTTTCAGCAAGTAAATGCCGGCGTTTGCATGATAGGTATACACCGGTTTTTCTTTTAGAGCGGTCAGTTGATTTCCCTGGGTTTCCATAATGGCATAGGGGACATTGATGCGGTACGGCACACTGGCTACGGCCAGATCCGATTCGGTTTGCAGAAAAGCTCGGTAAAAATCTTCGAAATCGATGTTGGTGAGCAGGTCAGAATTCATCACCAGAAGGTGCTCACTTTCATAAGCACCTCCCAGCTTTACCGAACCAAACGTTCCCAGGGGCTCGGGCTCATGGATGTAACTGATTTTTGTGCCGGACGGATGTTCGTGCCCAAAATAATCCTTGATCTGCTGGCCCAAATAATTTACACTGATGTGGATGCGGTCAATACCGTACTGCACAAGACGGTCAATGTTATGAGCCAAAATGGGCTTTGTACCTACAGGAAGTAATGGCTTCGGGGTGTGATCGGTCAGAGGGCGTAAACGGCTCCCTCGGCCACCGGCCATGATAATGGCTTCGCAAGGCAGCAGCGAGCGTAATTCATGGGCGTCGATGATGCGGCTGATACGCCCTTCTTCATCCAGAAATGGAACAGAAAAGATGCGTTTGCGACGGATCTGGTCAAACTCTTCGAGCTGGAATTGGTGACGGCGCAAGGCATGAAACTCCCTATTCATGACTTCAGCAACAGATGCTTGTACCTGACGCCCTGCCAGAAGACTACGGCGCACGTCCCCATCGGTCAACGTGCCCACAAGGCGTTGCTCTGCATCGAGCACAAAGAGGGTTTTGCCGTCGGGTACACGGTTGAGTTTTTCCAGTGCATCGCGTACTGACTGATGCGTGTAAATAATTCTTGGTTGTAAGTCGTTCATGTGCTTAGGGCTGTTGCCGGCGTCCCAACAACCACCGCTCCTTCGGGAACGTGGCGTGTAACGGTTGCGCCAGCGCCTACAATGGCGTAACGGCCTATGGTCAGCCCCGGTAGTATCGTGGCCCCGGCACCCACAACCGCGCATTCGCCGACAGAAACATTTCCGGTTAAGATAGCGCCCGGGGCAATGTGGGCAAAATTACCGATTTTGCATTCATGCTCGATAATGCAGCAGGTGTTGCAGATTACGCCTCGTCCTAGGCTACAGGCTGGGTTCAGCACCGCACCGGCGCCAATCAGGGTACCCGGGCCAATCTCTAGATGGGGGGCTACAATGGCGTTAGGGTGATGGGCGATGGCTGCCTTACCTAGGTGTTCTTCCAAGTGCTCGGTAATTTTCTTGCGGAGTCGATTGTCGCCTATGGCCACGAAATAGTCATACTGTTTCAAAAGCAGAAGAGTCGCTTCATCGGTTTCTTGCCCCAGATAGGCTAGTGCGTAGGGGTTTTTCTCTTTTTTTCCGCGCTCACAGTACGCTGCAACTTGTCGTTGTGCTTGTTGAAACGTATTGATAACTACGTAAGCGTGACCGGAGTAGCCTACCAATGCAATTGATTTCTGGGCGCGTTCCACAGTACCTAGTGAATATGGAGAGGAAGGCTTTTGAGAATTGAACACATACGTTCAGCAACGTTGGGCTGATAATAAACATTGGGCCCTGTGTAGCGAGGCGAACGGCGTATGTCATCCAACGCCTTAAGAATCGCTTCTTTTTCCAGAGGTACGTGCCGTACATTATCACTACACGCACGGCCCTGTTGCCGATTGCCCAAGTTTACAACATACTTTTCAAACGAAGCTGCTTCGATAATGCCGCTTGATGTGTTTCCTACCAGGCATAAGCAGTGTTGCATGCACGAGAAGTACCCTTGTGTACCTAGGTTTTCGACGGTGTAGACACGCGGATGGTGCTTTGCGAAAGCAATGAACTGCTGGCGCATCCATTGTCCAAGGGTATCGTGGTTAGGCATGGTGATCAGCACCTGCTCAGGAACTTCCTGAAGTGCCTCTAACAGAGCGCGAACATAGGATCGATTCTGGTCAACGGCGACGGTTTCAGGGTGAAAAGTAACCAGCAGTGTGGGCGTCCGAAGGTCTACCCCAAATTTTGTCTGAAATTCTTCAGGCGAGAGTAATCGCAGGTACTGAAGGTTATCTAAACTCAGAGAGCCCACATTGAACACTGAAGCCATGGGGCCTGCCATGCGCTTGACCTGTTCGGCGTATACCTCCGTTGCGGTAAAGTGATAATCGGCAAACATGGTCAACGCATGACGCATTTTATTGTCGATTGCGCCCAGGGTAGTTTCTCCCCCATAGAGGTGTGCAACGGGGATGTTGAAAGGCAATGCAGCACTGACTGCCGCGAACATCTCATAGCGGTCGCCAAGGCAGATAATCAGGTCGGTCGAGCTGGCTTCTAGTGCCCAGATGGTGCTGAACTTTGCCGTTGTTACCCCCATTGCCGTGGCAAGCGCTTCGGGGCTGTCGCCTAGCGACATCGATTCCGGGCGGTAGGCAACGTGAAAGCCATCGGCTTCAATCTCGCCGATCGTGTACCCATAGGCCTGCGAGAGATGAGTGCCAAAGGCAATGATATTGACGTGAATCTCGGGATCTTGAACCAATGCACGCAGCAGCGGTCGGTAGATTCCATATTCTGCACGCGTGCTGGTAAGTAAGGCTACTTTCATACCAGATCCTCCCATTGGAGTTGATGATCGGCTTCCACAGCGTGTCGTAACGCTCGTCCCACTACGTGAGAGACTTCCATTGGTGAGAGGCCGGTGCCAGGCCGTTTCATGATCAAGTCTTCGGCCTGCAGAATGTGCCGGGCTGACAAGGGGGCCGCGACATGGATGCTTTTACGAACAATGTCGCGGTTCCCGATTTCAGAAGGGGACGGGCGTTTGATCCCATCCCCCAAAGCAACTGCAACCTGATGAATTGAGTGCACCATGGCTTGCAGCTCGGCAGGTTCCAGAGAGGCTGCCTGATCGGGCCCCGGAAGCGTCCGATCCAAGGTAAAGTGTTTCTCGATGCAAACGGCCCCTAACGCTACAGCTGCAATCGGGATCTCGATGCCCAGAGTATGATCAGAATACCCCACGGGTACAGCGAACTCACGGGCGATGTGGTGCATGGCCCGCAGGTTGACGTCCTCTGGAGGAGTAGGGTACTGCGTGTTGCAATGCAGCACGATCACCTGCTGACGAGGCGTGCCTGCTGAAAATAGAATTTCCAGCGCCGCACCAATTTCATCAATTTTGGCCATGCCGGTTGAAAGGATAACGGGCTTATGCAAGGAACCAATCTTTGCCAAGTAAGGCGCATTGGTAATCTCGCCCGAAGGAACTTTAAAAAATTCCACGCCTAGTTGGGAAAGGAGCTCGATACTCTCCAGATCGAAAGGCGACGACATAAAGCCAATGTTGCGGAACCGGCAATGAGCCATCAGGTCATGATGCATGGCTTCATCAAGCTCCAGTTGCTTCAGCATAGCGTATTGCGACTCGTACTTGGGTGCATTCACCTTCTGGTACTCAGCGCGTGGTGCTGTCTGACTTACCAATTTCTCGGTACGGAAAGTCTGAAACTTGACGAAGTCTGCCCCAGCGGCTGCCGCAGCATCGATGAGCTGACGTGCCAGGGCCAGATCGCCGTTGTGGTTAACACCAGCCTCTGCAATAATGAGAGGACGTGTAAGGGTGGCAAAGTTCATCGTAGTTACTAGGTCGGAGGTAGCGATTTGTGAAAAGAGAAAAGTATCGGACTGTTGTTCAAAGATACGAGCCAGTCTGTACTTCTACGAACGGGATGTAGGTAGTATCGCCTAACGATCGGGCACGCTGCTTGGTAAATTCACCAAACGGGCTTCGAGCCATTCTGCATTTGGCAGGGGCTGGACGATAGCATCCGGAAAAAGGGGAAGACGATGAATAAGTCGCCACGCCGGTCTGGTCATAACGCCCTGGTCGTTTGTGTACTGCAGGAAGAGGTCACGCTCGGCCAAGTCGTCCAGTAGAACAGCATTTAACCAGTAGTTAGAACAACTGCCCTCCGGCTCGGTTACGAAAGTCGGGCGATCGGGTGCAGCAAAAAAGTCGGAATACTGCACGGCAAGGGCGCGTTTGGCAGTGACAAAATCGTCAAGTTCTTCCATTTGCGCGCAAGCCAAGGCCGCGTTTAAGTTGGGTAAACGGTAGTTGTAGCCGATGGCATCGTGCACGTATTCCCACGGGTGGGGCACTTTTGCCTGTGTCGTGAGGTGTTTAGCCCGTTGGGCAAGCGCTTCGTCGTGGGTTAGAATCATGCCGCCACCGCCGCAGGTAATGATTTTGTTCCCATTAAAGCTAAGTGTCCCCAAAGGACCGAAGGTGCCTAGGTGAGTATCGTTTTTACGACTGCCCATCGCTTCGGCTGCATCTTCGACCAGTGCAATCCGGTGCGCTGTGCAGAGTTGGGCAATCGTCTCAATACGAGCGGCATGACCGAACGTATGCATAGGGACGCAGGCTACGACTCTTTTGCCGGTAGACTGATGTATGCAGTGTCCCGCGTCGTCAAGCTGGCAATGCGCTTGCAGAAAGTCTTGCAATGCTTCCGGGCTTAACCCGAGTGTATCCTGATCTACATCAAGGAACACTGGCGTAGCACCCGTATAAGCAATTGCATTGGCTGTCGCGACGAAAGTCAAGGGCTGGGTGATGACCAGATCGCCCGGTCGTACATTGGCGAGCAGCAGAGCCAGGTGCAATGCCGCCGTACCGTTGACCGTAGCGATGGCGTATGGCGCACCCGTATACGCACAAACGCGCTTCTCGAAGTCGTTAACGTACTGACCCACTGAAGAGACAAAGGTCGATTCTAAACAATCGAGTACATAACGCGCCTCGTTGCCTTTAAAGCGCGGTGCGTGCAGAGGAATAAAATCCTGTGTCTGGTAAATATCCCGAACAAACGCTACTGTCTGTTTGAAGGAAGAGGGGACCGCGAGCATAACTCTATACGTTGTAAATGTCGGCCTTATAGCGACTCAGGTTGTGCTGTTCGCGAAACCAATCAATGGTTTTGCTGAGGCCTTCTGCCAGTGTATGACGAGGGCGCCAGCCCGTAAGCTGGGTTGTCAGAGTTGCATCGCCAAGGAGCCGTTCTACTTCGCTCGCCGCTGGCCGTAAGCGGCTGCGGTCTTCCTGAATGAAAGCTTGTGGGTTGATCAGGTCAATGAGGGTCTGGGCCAGCTCCCCAATACTCACTTCGCGCTGTGTGGCTAAATTTAGCTGTTTACCAAGCGCACCTTCGGCACACGCCAGGGCCGTAAAGCCCGCAACGGTATCTTTCACAAACAAAAGATCACGTGTTGGCGTCAGTGCTCCTAATTTGATCTCTTCTTTGCCCTGAAGCAGTTGGGTAATGATGGTTGGAATGACAGCACGTGCAGATTGACGCGGTCCAAACGTGTTGAATGGGCGGACAATGGTGACCGGTACATTAAAACTTCGATAGAACGATTCGGCTAATGCATCAGCGCCAATCTTGCTGGCGGCGTAGGGCGATTGCCCTTGGCGAGGATGTTTCTCGTCGATCGGAATGTATTGTGCTGTGCCGTATACTTCCGAAGTAGAGGTGATCAGGACGCGTGCAACGGAGTGTCGCCGTGCCGCCTGCAAAATATTCAGGGTGCCCTTTACATTAGTATCCAAGTAACTTTCAGGGGCCTGATAGCTATACGGAATGGCAATAAGCGCTGCCAGGTGGAAGATAACCTCACACCCCTGCGCAGCTTCCTGTATGCAGGCACCATCTCGTACATCTCCTGGAAAGATTTCAACTTCGGCCAACTGGGGAGGAGCAAGCGTCTCGAGCCATCCCCACGAGTTGAACGAATTATAATACGTTAAGGCTCTGACGTGGGCTCCCTCTTCCAGAAGCTGCTCTACCAGATGGCTGCCAATAAATCCATCCGCTCCGGTTACCAATACCTTTTTTCCTTTTAATTGCATGTGCGCTATTGTGTGTCCTGAACCTTAGCTCTTTACCCTGACTTTGGTTTCGGAGCCACGCAAAGTTAATATTGCAGAGAAATCGGCAAAATGGGGATTATCATTCGGCAAGGCGCACGCTCTACGCTCATTCAGTATGTAGGAGTATTGATCGGGGCCTTTAACCTGCTCTGGCTGTTTCCAAAATTTATGTCCCCTGCCGAAATAGGGCTGATGCGTCTGTTGCAGGATATCGCTTTTTCGTTTGCCTCGTTTGCACAGCTAGGAGGCTCTAATATTGTCGATAAATTCTACCCTGTTTTCCGAGACGATTCCTCGCATCATAATGGCTTTTTTTTCTGGGCAGTCGTGTATCCTGTGCCCGGTTTCCTACTTTTCAGCTTGGTATTTCTGATCTTTCGACCTTTCTGGTTATCGATCTATGCCGAAAATACCCCTGCCATCAACGAGTACTATCTGCTCATTGCCCCGCTGACCTTTCTTTACATCTATCAGTTTATTTTGGAAGCTTACTGTCGGACGCAGCTCAAAATTGTAATCCCGGCCGTATGGCGCGAAGTGGTGTTGCGCGTGCTGACGGCGGGCCTGGTACTGCTCTATTTTGTCGGATGGCTTTCGTTCGCGGGAGTCATGAAAGGCGTAGTGGCGGTGGTCGCCATACACATCTTCCTGTTGCTGATGTACTTGTACCGGCTGAATGTGCTTCGGTTTGCACCGAATTTAAACTTTATCACCCCGCAGTTATTGCGGCAGATCGGCACCTTTGGTAGCTACATCCTTATTGGGGGCATAGGAGGAGTAATTGTAACCAAAATCGATAGCTTGATGATTGCCGAAGCCATTGATGCCGATTCGGTAGCGATCTATTCGATTGCGTTTTACATAGGTACCATCATTGAAATGCCCCGCCGCGCAATCAGTCAAATCAGTACCCCAATTCTTTCACGGGCCTGGGCCGAAAACGATCTCGCTCTGATTGAAGAGTTGTATAAAAAATCGGCCTTGAATCAAACGATCGTAGGCGTCCTTTTTTTTCTGGGCATTTGGTGTAATGTGGATGCTATTTTTAACCTCATTCCTAATGCAGAGATTTACCGCGCAGGTAAGTACGTCATCCTTTTTGTAGGGCTGGGCAAACTGGTGGACATGATTTCGGGCGTCAACTCTGAGATCATTCTTCAATCACAGTACTATCGCTTCAACTTGCTGTCCATTGTGGTGCTTGCTGTCGTGACCATCATCACCAACTTAATCTTCATCCCTCGTTATGGCATTACAGGCGCGGCTTTCGCTACTGCGCTTTCGGTGACGCTCTACAACTTGGCGAAATATGGCTTCCTCTACCTGAAATTTCGACTACAGCCGCTCGACTGGCGGATCGCCCTGATATGCACGCTGGGCCTTGTTATTTATGGGCTGGTTGAATTGATACCCGCGCCCCAGGCCGAGCTTTGGAGCTCCATACAAAATATTTTGGTGCGTTCAGGGATCATTGTGGTGCTTTTTGGAGGAACGGTATACGGACTCGGACTTTCTGAAGACCTCAATCGATTGTTAAACAAATACACAGGGTTCCGCAGATCCTAACTTCCTCAAACTTACCTATGGAGCGTCTGTATCAGAGTGCAGAAAGATGGCTGCAAACGCTGATCTCGATCTTGAAAATCTTGGTCCAGTCCTCGTGGCGCTTTCGTCGCCTTCCCCTGGCGAATGCGGACAAGTGTTTTCTGGTGATGAACGGACCATCACTAAATAAAATTCTGAACGACGCACCCAGTCGCGATTTTTTGAAGCGGCAGACTCTATGGTGCGCAAATCATTTTGCCGCTTCTGCCCTGTATGGGGAATTTCGTCCCGCACACTACATTTTCATGGACCCTTTGTTTTGGGAATATAGTGAAGAGGATTTTTTTCGGCTAGAGGAGCTTGGGGTAGAGGCCAGCCACCCGGAAGTTAAAAAAGCCTTTCAGCGTTGTGGAGAAACGTTGCGTGCGATCCGAGAGCAGACAGATTGGCCTTTGGTGCTGTACGTGCCTTACCGTGCGAAAAACGCACCTTACTTTCAACGAATTGCTGGCACCAATCCGAATGTGTCGGTAGCGTACTACAACACAACGAAGCTAGAGGGCATAGAGGTCGTCTGCCGTAGCCTTTTTCGGCAAGGTCTGGGATCACCTAGCTTGGCCAACGTGCTGGCGGCAGCCATTTTTAACGGAATCAACGCTGGTTTTCGCACGCTTTATCTATTAGGTGCCGACCACAACTGGGTACAAAATGTGCACGTAGGAGACGATAACTTGCTTTATCTGCGGGACGAGCACTATTATGACGACCGCGCTAAACAAACCGCTCGTCCAGTTGCTGCAGTTGTTGGGGGAAAAATAGTCTATACGGGCATGCTTAGTATTTTTGAATCGCATTACCGTCTGTTTCGTACCTATCAGCGGCTACAGGCATATGCAGAGTGGCAAGGATGTAAAATCTACAACCTAAGTGACCCCTCGCTGATTGACACATTCCCCCGGCAGAGCTTTCGTGAAGTGATGAACGCGTAACGAAAAATCAGTACTCCTTTCGATCTTCCTTGGCGGTCCAGGCCCGGAAAACCTCCAGGGCTTTTTCCTGGTCCAGTTGCGTGAACGAAATGAGGCGCTCGCTGGGTGCCAGTTCGATTTCTTCATAGATCAAGGCATCGTCGAAGCCGTGCCGGGCAGCGTCCTGGCGGGTGCCGGCATAATAGACGCGGTCGAGGCGTGCCCAGTAGATGGCCCCCAGACACATGGGGCAAGGCTCGCAGGACGTGTAAAGTTCGCAGCCGTTCAACTGAAAGCTGCCGAGGTGGTGGCATGCTTCCCGGATGGCGACCATTTCGGCGTGGGCCGTGGGGTCGTTCTGCGAGGTAACCTGGTTGCAGCCTTTGCCAATAATTTTTCCTTCTTTGACCACCACGGCCCCGAAAGGTCCGCCCTGGTCGTGTTGCATGCCTTCGGCGGCTAGCCGAATGGCCTCTTCCATAAACGTTGGATTCATACGCAGGTGAATTGGTAGCACAAAGGTAGGCGACCTGGGCCGAACGGAAATCGCTTGGCACAACGTCTAGATGCCATTTTTGTATCTTCCTGGGCACCTCGTGCGGCACTCTGCCGTTGGAGTAAGAAAGCGTAATGTACCATGCCTGTCATTTCCAAGAAAAAACCGAGTTACAAAATTCAGCCGCCGTTGCACCATTACCTGCACCGCTACGGGCGGGCGGTAAACTTGCCGGTGACGTACGACGACCTGCGGCACTATGCGCACGCTTTTCCGCTGATGGACCGGAAGGGGCAGGATACACTGTGGGAAACGGTGACCTACGATCCGCAAGTGATGCGGGAAACGTACGATAACCTGAAGATGACCTATTCGCTGTTGAAGACGGATGGGGATACGGAGATGCTGGAACACCTCTACATCGAGCGTGTGGATTACTGCACGTTCGGGAACTCCAATCCGTTTCGGGTGCGCATCGTGAACCAGTTCAACGACAACTACGATCACTTTTATGTGAAGCGGGCCGATGCTTCGCGGATCTACGGCCTGGAACTGGAGCACATTCTGTCGCCGAACCGGATCAATTACCTGGTGAAGGGCGATACGCTGATCGAAGAACACATTGCGGGTGTGCCCGGCGACGACTTTATCAAAGATTATCTGAAACGACCTGCGCTGAACCAGGTACGCTTGGCCAAAGAGTTTGTGAAGTTCAACGAGCGCTGTTTTGTACGCCTTCTGGGCGATATGCGTTCGTACAACTACGTCGTTGACATCACGCCCGATTTCGAGGAGGAACAGTACCGGGTGCGGCCCATCGATTTCGACCAGCAGTCGTACGACGGGCGGCGCAGCATGTACCTGCCGCAGTATTTCAAAGACAATAATCCGATTGTGGAACTGTGCCTGGCCCGGCTGAACATGAAGACCATCCGGCAATACCAGTACGAAGAACGGACGCTGATCTTCCGGCGCTTAAAAGCGGCTCGCTACCGTCTGAAGGAATTGATCGACGCAATGCGGAAAGACCGCATTTCGACACCGGAACACCTGGCGCAACTGCGGCGCGAACTGAACCGTCATTACGGGACCGATCAGTTCGACAAATGCCGGAACATGGGCGACCTGGTGCGGCTGCATCTCAAAGTCAGCCTGAAAAAAATCCATCCCAATCAATTCTGAGGCCAGTGGCCCGCTACCACCGCCAACAAGCGTTCGTGAGGCACGTCCAGTAGGGTGACTTTGCCCCGAGTCATTGGACCGACCCAGGCGATGAGTTTCCGTTCGGCCGCGATCGGATCGTTTTTCCCCAAAAAAAGTTGTACAGACACTGCGTGTCGTTCGAAAAGCTGCGAGAGAGAAACTGGCGAGAAGCGTAATGCTGAGAAGACGGGCCACGCGCAGGCCATTCGTGCTCGATGCGCCGGTTGGCGCAAGGAGCGGAGGGCCAGGCGCGCCGCTGCCGGGGCAAGTACGCCGGTTTGCTCCAGGCGCGTAATCCAGCTGAGCCACACGTCACTATGCGACAGACTCCAGCGAAACAGGCGGGGCCAGGCCATTGCCAGGCGGTACCAGGGGCTGAGAAAGGGGCTGTCGGGCGCGACAAGCGTCAGGGAGGTGAGTTGCTGCGGAAACGCGGTTGCGGTAGCCAGGGCCAGGCGACTGCCCAGGCTGAAGCCCGCTGCCGAAAACATATCGATCTTCTCCTGCTGACAAAAGCGCTGCATCAGGGTTGTCCAGGTAGCGAAATTCAGGGGCATGGTGCCGTGCGGCCATGCACTGTCACCGTGGCAAAATAGATCGAAAGCATAGACCCGGAACGTATGTTCCCAGGCCGGCTGCAAGGCAGCGAAGTGCGCGCCCGTTTGTCCGAAACCGTGAAACGCCAGCATCGGGTGCGTTCCCGTTCCCCAGACCCGGTAGGCCAGGCAAATGTGGTCGTGTTCGAGAGTACGCAGGGTAGGGGTCACGGCGGTATGCAGAGAGTAGTGCAGACGCCGCTCCTTCGGCGGTGGGTTCTGCGCGTGTGTTGTAGCTTTCCGCCTCGAAGATAAGACATTGGCAATCGTACTGTGATCGACTGGCTGACGCATGTGGGTAGTTTTCTCCTCACGTTTGGGGTAAGCGGTATGGCGGGCGTGGCCGTGATGCACCGCTTGTTGCCGACCCAGGTGCGGCTGTTCAGTCGTCTGTTTACCGGACAGATGGTTGGCCTGATGCTGCTGACTCTGCCGTACGCCCTCGTCCAGACACGTGGCATTACCGTGATGCTCTTGCTGATGCCGTTGTTGGTGCTTGCCCTCCGCCAGGGACGATGGCGCAGGGGGAGAGAGGTGACTGCACTGCCGTGGGGCAAGGTGATGCTGTACCTGCTGGGGACCGCGAGCGTCTTTTTCCTGTGGCAGAGCTTGTTTCTGTTCGACTTTGCACGGGGGATCTACCGGTTGCTGGATGCCGACAACACCGTGTACGACAACCTGGTGTACGGACTCAATGCCACCGGGCAGGAGAATTATCACGGACTGGCCAACCGACTGGAGCCCGCGCTTCAGGGGACCAGCTTTTACCATTGGTTTGAAGTCTGGATGGCCGCAGGCATAGTCAGGCTGTGGGACGTGCCTGCGTCGCTGGCAACCAATCTGTTCGTGTTGAGTGGTATACAAGCCGTAGCCTTTACGGGCCTGCTGGCGATGGGGCAGGTACTGACGCCCCTGAAAGGCCCGGCGTTGGGCCTGATTGCTTTCGGCTTGCTCTGGCTCAGCGGCGCTTTCTTTTCCTTTTATGCCTACCATCCCTTTCTGGATACGATGCGTCACGTCACGGACCTGAACCCCATGTGGTCCATTGGCTTGAAAGTCGGCCCCCATTACCTGTTCGCGCTGTTGGCGTGGCTGGCGTGGCACCACCGGCAACCGCGCCTGACGGTCCTCGCGTTGCTGGGGGGGGCGATTGTTTCTGCACTCATGCTGCCGGCGCTTCTGGGTGGGCTGGTGCTTGTGTGGTGGCAGGCGGGGCGTCCGCGCTGGCTGTTGGCCGATCTGCTCCTGACGATAGGGGGGCTGGCAATCTTCTATGGTCTGACTGCCACTTCCGTTCCTGCCGTTGCTGCGGTGCACGAACTGGGCGGACCGGCGGGGCTTTCGTTTGCTGCACTGGCAGTTCGCCGTCTGAAAGATGCGGTGCTGTTCCTGGGATGGCTCCCGTTCCGCATGGTGCTGGGCTATGCCTTGTGGCTCGTGGTCCTGTGGAAGGGGATACTTCACAACACCCGCCGCGAAGCCGCCAGCGGGCAATGGTTACTTGCCGTCAGTCTGGCCGGCGGCATCGCGGCATTCCTCTGGGCCGACAACCCGAGTGCAGGCCAGCTTCTGTTGCATCCCGTCTGTGTCTTTTTGAATCTGAACTTAAGTGGTGTCGTGTGGCAGCAACTGGCATCTGCTCCGCGTCCGGCGATCGCCCGGCTGCAGCGAGTGGGCATCAGCGTGTTGCTGCTCTACGGGGGGTGCCGCGCGGCCGAACGGCAGCAGGAGATTTTTCAGGCGGGCGATACGTACGGAGCCGCTTATCGCCAGTGGGTAGAACAACTACCGGCCGAAGAAGCCGCTCATCCCGTAGGGGTGTACCTGCCAGGACGTCAGGAGCTTGACGATCGGATGTTTCAGAACGCGGGTTTGGTAGCTACTAGTCGGGTGATTACTTACGCGCCCGTGATCGAAGGGCTGATTCCGGTGATGCCCCGGCCGGGTGCAGGGTCCGAGCGCTACGCATCGATGTTTGCGCGCACACACCAGAGTAATCTTTTCGCGCGATTTTGCGCCGGGCGCGCTACGTCCGATTGTCTGATCGAGTTTCTGCGCCATTACCGGATCAATGTTGTCATCATAGGGGAGGGCGGGGAAGGAGGGCAGGTGCTGACGCCTTACATCCAGGACGAAAAGCGGGATGCCCGGTCGGGCGAGCGCTTCATACGCCTGAACCCGTGGCCCTGACGTTATGCGTGGTGGAGGCCATCAGGCCGTCCTGCATTTCGAGCGTGCGGTCGCTCATTTCGGCCAACTCTTTGTTGTGCGTCACAATCACAAACGTCTGGCCCAACTCGTCGCGTAACCGAAAAAAGAGGCGGTGCAGCTCCTCGGCGTTACGCGAGTCGAGGTTGCCGCTGGGTTCATCGGCGAAGATGATGGACGGTGCGTTGATCAGGGCACGGGCCACGGCAGTGCGTTGCTGCTCGCCGCCCGACATCTCCGAAGGTTTGTGGTTGACGCGGTGCGACAGGTTCAGGATCGAAAGCAACTCTTGTGCGCGTTTGGTCACCTGTGCCGGATTGCGCTTGCCCAGATAGCCGGGAATGCAGACGTTTTCCAACGCGGTAAATTCGGGCAACAGGTTATGAAACTGGAAAATAAAGCCGATGTGCTCGTTCCGGAACCGGGCCAGCGCGCGTTCGCGCAATTGCGTGACATTCTGATTCTTCAGCATCACCTCCCCACTGTCCGGCGTATCGAGCGTTCCCAGGATGTGCAGAAGCGTGCTTTTCCCCGCTCCCGAAGCCCCCACGATGGCGACGATTTCTTTTTCCTGAATGTGGAGGTCAATTCCTTTCAATACTTGTAATTGACCGTACTTTTTGGTGAGTTGCCGAGCCTGAAGCATCATACTACAAAGATAGGAATCTGGGAGTTGCCGTTGCGTATTCGCCCGAGGTTCTTACTCGCGCCGCAGGCGGTAGAGGGCAAACACCTGCAAGGCGGGTGCCAGTTTCGGGCCGCTATCGACTTTGCCGAACGAGGGCAGGTTGTACTTCAGGCTTCCGAAACCGGGAATGTTGTGGACGGCCAGCGGATCGTTCGGTTGGGAAAAGCGGGGCAGGTACCGCAGGGAAGGGACAATGCTGACCAGGAAATGCGTCGTCACGGCAAACTCGGTGCCGGCCAGCAACTCCACCCACATGGCCCGATGCGTGCGAAACGCCAGGTCGAAGTCGACCGAACGTCCCCGGTCCTGAAACGACGCAAACGCCAGCCGGGTGCCCAGAAAGGAGTGGGCCGTCCAGCCCAGCACTACGGCGCTCTCGTGCCAGTCGAGGCCTGCTTTCACCACGCCGCCCCGTGCTTCGTAATCGAGAAACGGATTGTCGGTCTTCCCCCAGAGCGGTTCGGAACCGATGCGCAGCGAATCTTTTCGAAGTGCATAATACCCGCCTTCCAGGGCCAGGTGCCACCGTGGAGACAAGGCCCGTTGCACGCCCATGTGCCAGCGTTGATCGGTGGTGCTCAGCGAATAGGGCAGCTTGCCTACGTCGAGCATAAAACGGTATTCAGGGACTTGCGCCGCTACGGGGTGGTAAAACAACCCCATCGAGAGCAACAGCAAGGCGAAGTAAGATCGGAGGCGTTTTGGAGGCATAATCGCCGAAAAGCTAGCGTTTATGAAAAGAACTGGAGCCGCAAAGGCGAATTTTATAACACCAAATATACTTTTATTGCAGGTTATGTCCTAAAAAATCTTTAAAAATGTTTAGGAACTTACAGCGAAAGGTTCGGGGGAAAGGAAGTATACTTTGTGCTCGGGACCTTCTTTGTGAGAAAAACGGACGGTACGCCGGGAGGCTGGCACGATTGTGCGAAATGGCTTACCTTCGTGCAGTCCATTAAAATCAAGCTCCATACATGAATATTCACGAGTATCAGGCGAAAGACATCCTGAAAAAATACGGTGTACGCATCCAGGAGGGTATTGTCGCCGACACCCCGGAAAAGGCTGTGGAAGCGGCCCATCAACTGCAAGAGCAAACCGGAACCGAATGGTTTGTGGTGAAAGCGCAGATCCACGCCGGTGGGCGCGGGAAAGGTGGCGGGGTGAAGCTGGCCAAGAGTTTTGACGAAGTGAAGGAAAAAGCCGGTGCCATTCTGGGCATGCAACTGGTGACCCCACAAACCGGTCCTGAAGGAAAACTGGTGCGTAAAGTCCTGATTTCGCAGGATGTCTACTATCCTGGTGCATCGGAACCGAAAGAATACTACCTCAGCATTACGCTGGATCGGAACACCAGCCAGGACGTGATCATTGCCAGCACCGAAGGGGGGATGGACATTGAAGAAGTCGCGGCCAAAACGCCCGATAAAATTGTGAAGGAGTGGATTGATCCGGCCGTCGGATTGCAGGGATTCCAGGCGCGCAAAGTTGCGTTTGCCTTCGGCCTGTCGGGCAATGCCTTCAAAGAGATGGTCAAATTCGTTACGGCACTTTACACGGCCTATCGCGAAACGGACGCATCGCTGTTCGAAATCAACCCGGTGCTGAAAACCTCGGACGATAAAATTCTGGCGGTCGATGCCAAAATGAACCTGGACGATAACGCCCTGTACCGCCACAAAGATTTTGCGGAATTGCGCGACATTACCGAAGAAGATCCGCTGGAAGTGGAAGCGGGCGAGTCAGGCCTGAACTACGTGAAGCTGGACGGTAACGTGGGATGTATGGTGAACGGTGCCGGTCTGGCCATGGCCACGATGGACGTAATCAAACTGTCGGGCGGAGAGCCTGCCAACTTCCTCGACGTTGGGGGTGGAGCTAACGCGAAAACGGTGGAAGCCGGCTTCCGCATCATTCTGAAAGACCCGAATGTAAAAGCCATTCTGATCAACATTTTCGGTGGCATTGTGCGCTGCGACCGCGTGGCCAACGGTGTGGTGGAAGCTTACAAGCAGATCGGCGACATTCCCGTACCGATCATTGTACGCCTGCAGGGCACTAACGCCGAAGAGGGCGCGAAGATTATTGAAGAGTCGGGTCTGAAGGTGAAATCGGCGATTTTGCTGAAGGATGCGGCCCAGAAAGTAAAAGAAGTACTGGCGTAACTAAATTTTTGAGCCTGAGGGTGAGCTTGTTAGAAGAAAAGTAAATTTTTTTTCGATTTAAGAGGTTACCTCGCTCCTTTCGTACGGTATAAACAGGCACAGTTTATTCATATTCCTGTTTGACATATTCCTGATGTATAGAAGGCGCTCGACACTTGTCGGGCGCTTTCTTTTTTTGCCCCACGTGAGCGTGTTCCCAAGCAGGAAGCTTTTCCCCTTGGTCGAAAGCAATAAGAGGAGGGAAACGGGCTTGCAACTTTAGGTCTGCGACGGCTAGACCGGATCGACATCCACCACGAAGCGCACATTTTTGTAAATCCGCTCGGTTTCGAGCGTGCGAATTTCGCGGCGGATCATCTCTTTTACCGCTTTCAGGTTCAGTTTTCCCCGTTCCAGCTTCACGAGCACATCCTGCAAATACTGATTGCGAATCCGTTCCACTACGGGTGCTTCCGGTCCCATGACGCGACTCGGGCCGAGGTGCCGGCTAAAAATATTGACCAGCGCCGTGGCGGCCTGAAACGCCACTTTTCGTTCTTCGCACTTGGTGGTAACGCGAATCAGGTGCGCAAAGGGCGGATAAAAGAACCCCTCGCGCTCGCGGATTTCGTCGAGGTACAGCCCCAGGAAATCGCCCTGCACAATTTTGTGGAGAATGGCCTGTTGCGGTTTGTGGGTCTGGATGATAACGCGTCCTCGGCGGTCGCGCCGTCCGGCCCGGCCACTTACCTGGGTAATCATCTGGAACGTGCGTTCGTGCGCCCGAAAATCAGGGAAGTGGAGCATGCGGTCGGCATCGAAAATGCCGACCAGCCCCACGTGGTCGAAGTCCAGGCCTTTGCTGACCATCTGGGTGCCGACCAGCACGTCGATGTTGCGTTCTTCAAAATCGCCGATGATCTGCTGGTAACTGTTTTTGCTGCGCGTGGTGTCCAGGTCCATCCGCTGCACTCTGATTTCCGGAATGAGCAGCTTCAGGTCGTCTTCGATGCGCTCGGTGCCGGCCCCCATCGCCATCAGTTTGGGCGAGTCGCACTCGGGGCAGGTGCGGGGCACATCTTCGTGATACCCGCAGTAATGACAGCGCAACTCCTGTGCGGCCTGGTGGTATGTCAAACTTACGTCACACTGACGGCAGCGGGGCACGTGGTCGCACTCCTGGCATTGCAGCCAGGGAGAATACCCGCGACGGTTCTGAAACAAAATGACCTGTTCGTGGCGCGTCATGCTCTGGCGCATGGCGTCCAGTAGCGCGGTCCCGAAGCCGTTCTGCAATTTCTTCTGCTTCTTCTCAATCGAGATGTCGGCCAGTTCCATTTCCGGCAGTTGTGCGTCGCCATAGCGTTGCAGCATTTCCACCAAGCCCCAGCGTTCGGTGCGGGCCTGATGGTACGTCTCGATCGAAGGCGTCGCTGATCCCAGCAGCACACGTGCGCCGTGTTGCCGCGCCAGCACCAGGGAGGCATCGCGCGCGTGGTAGCGCGGGGCGGGGTCGAACTGCTTGTACGACGTCTCATGCTCTTCGTCGACGATGATCAACCCGAGGTTGCTGAAGGGCAAAAAGATGGCGGATCGTACACCGACAATAAAGGAAATAGCGCCGGAAGCCACGCTTTGCCACACTTCCACCCGTTCGTTATCGGAAAATTTAGAGTGGTAAATGCCCATTTCCTGTCCAAATACTTTCTGCAAGCGCGCCACAATCTGCGTGGTCAGGGCAATTTCGGGCAGCATGAACAGCACCTGCGAACCGCTGTCGAGCGCGCGCCGGATCAGGTCAATATACACTTCGGTTTTCCCGCTGCCGGTGATGCCGTGCAGCAGCGTGACCTCTTTTTCCTGAAAAAGGCGGATGATTTCTTCACGGGCGCGTGTCTGTTGTTCCGTCAGCACGACTTCTTTCAGCTTCTCGGCTTTTCCGGTAGTGGGGAAGCGCGACACTACCACTTCAAATTCTTCGAAGACCCCGTTTTTGGTCAGCGTCGCCAGCGACGAAGCCGAGATCCCAGTTCCTTTCAGTTCCGATTTCTCTATGCCTTTTTCATTGTACGCCGGGTTGGCGTGCACCGGCACGCGTTGCAGGTAAGACAACAGCACCGAAATCTGTTTCGGGTTGCTCTCCAGTTGTTCGAACAGCGCCTGTAACCGCTCTTCCGAAGCCGTATGGTGCGGTACCAGCCGCACTTTCTTGATCGTGCGGGGTTTGTACTTCTCCTTCAGTTCCTCAAACAGAATGATGGCGCGCAGGGCGGTCAGCCCTTTCAGAATGTGGTAAATGTTTTTAACGTCCAGCTTCTCGGCGGCTTCGTCATACGTCAGCGACTCGTGTTCTTCCAGCAGTTCGATCAACTTGCCCTCCTTCTCGTTCAGCAAGTCGAAGCCGGAGCGGTCCCAGTCTGGGTTCAGTTGAATGCGCGAACGGCTACTGATTTTCAACCCCGACGGCAGGGCGGCATTCATCACTTCCCCGATGGCGCACAGGTAGTAGTCGGCCATCCACTCGAAAAAGCGTAGCTGATGTTCGTTCACCAGGGGCTCGTCGTCGAGCAGTTCCAGGATGTACTTGGCCTGGTAGCGGGACGGTGCCGTTTCGTGCAGTCGCGCCACCACCGCCGTCACAATTTTGCGCCGACCAAACTGCACCACCGCCCGTGCGCCGGGCTGAATGGCGTCGTTCAGGTCGTGGGGCACCCGGTAGGTGAACAACTGCGGCAACGGCAACGGCAGAATCACGTCCGCAAACAACGTGACGCGTTCCGTGGGCAAATACGGATTGAGATCGAGCGTGGACAAGGGAGTACAGAAAAACGAAAATTAAAAGTAACGGTTTTGGCGGAAAGAAGCGGCAGGATTTAGGGTGCAGGTCGAAGGTCGCTGGTCCAGAGTCGCCGGTTGCAGGTCAATAGATCACAGGTCGTACGTCCTGCTTCTATCCAATGCTTCTCTGTCATCGCGAACGCAGCGAGAGCGCTTGCTGCGGACAAAGAAATTTTTTTTCCCGTCTTAGTGGTCCGCTTCGGCCAAAAGGATTTGAGGCCTGTCGCTTACGACTTGCAACTTGGCAATCTACTCCCACACCAGCTCGATGACTTCCGTTTGCAGGTCGATGGTGGTACGGGCAACGCCGTCAGGACGGGCGATGTCGAGGGCATGGCGACGGACACGAGCGGTGGTCTGGTCGACTACCTGCGTGGCATCCCGCTTGTGGAAAAGTAAGACTTCGTTTTCGTGAGCATGTCGAAGTTTCAGGTGGTAGTGGTCACCTTTCACACGCACTTCGCGAGCCGAGGCCGACGGGGGCGTCTTGGCGAGCCATTGCAGGGCGCGGTCGGCCTGCGGCACGCCGTAGCCCACATAATTGTTGCCGTACGGGTACAAATGCGCCGACCGGCGGACCAGCTCCATCAGCTGCGCATTGGTCAGGTGCGGCGCTTTCTGCATCAGACAGGCCACGAAGCCTGTAATGACCGGCGCAGAAAACGAAGTGCCCGTTAGGGAGTAACAGGCCACGTCGGGTTTCAGGTAAGGCAGAAAGGCCGGTCCGATGCCGCTGTAGCCCATTTTTTTCCAGACGTCCTGCCACGTGGCCCCGACCGCCAGTACCCCGGGTGCGTCGGCGGGCGTAGAAATGTAGCGCCAGTGGCGGTTGTCGCCGTCGTTTCCGGCCGACACCACCAAAAGGATGCCTTTTTCTTCGGTGGCGATGCGGGCGGCTTTCACAATGGTACTGGTCTGGCCGTCCATCTCTTCCGGGCGGTAGTTTTCTTGCGGATTATCGAAGCCCAGCGCGTACCCCAGCGACGTGTTGATGAGCCGGACGCCGAGGCTATCCATCCATTCCATCGCCGCCATCCAGTAATCTTCCTCACCCCGAAATTCGTCGTTGCCGTGGTCGGTGCGGGCCAGGTAAAACTGCGCGTCCGGCGCAAAACCGTAGCGTTCGTGTTTTTCTTCGTCCCATCCCGTAATCATATTCAGGACCGACGTGCCGTGCGCATCCTGAGCCGTTTCCGACGTACCGAAAAAGTCGGCTTTGGTGGGGTTGACAAAGTCGCGGAATTGCAAAATCTGCCCCGCCTCGAACAAATGCCGCAGGGTAGGGGACTGATGCGCCCGGTAGAAGCCCGCGTCGATCACACCCACCACCACACCTTTGCCGGTAAGTTTTTCGGTCTCGAAAAAAGGAGAGGCCATCTGTTGCGATGCCGGGCTTGCCCATCGCGTGGTTTCGGTAGGTTCCGTTTCGGCCAGTTGCAATTGCCCCCGCAGCGGGCGAACTTCTTTGACAAAAGGCAGTTGCCGCAGAGCCGTTTGCTGGGCGTCCGTCAGGTAGGCCGACACGGCATTGAGCCAGCGCGATCTGCACACGATCTGCACTCCTTCGTGTTGCAAGGCCTGAACGTATGCCGCCTGGAGGGGCACATCCGTCCACTGAAACAGCGGCAGGCCCTGGTGCTGCCGGTTTGCACGCGTCTGGGCGCTGATGGCGGGCGTTGCAGCAAGGTCCTTGTCCGTCAGGAAGATCCAATACTTTTCTGTGTCCGAATGAGGTTGGGCCGTCAGCGGCAGAGAGGCCGCCCAGAAAGGCAGCAGAAGGAACAGCCAAAGTTGTGACCGTCGTTGCATGTTCGGATACATTTCAGGAGCTTTAACCGGAAAATTTATTCGCCTGACGAGGCCATCCGGCTCCGTTCAGCTTCAAAAATATCACAAAATGAGGTACGAATCTATCGGAAAAGAATTGTTTACCTACAATCGGAAGCAACTCGCCGACCGCCTTAAACCCAATGCGTTAGCCGTTTTTAACGCCAATGATATCATGCCCACCAATGCCGACGGCACCATGCCCTTCCGGCAGAATAACGATCTGTTTTATCTGTCGGGCATTGATCAAGAGGAAAGTATTCTGCTGATCTACCCGGATTGCCCCGATCCGGCACATCGCGAGGTTCTGTTCCTGCGCGAAACCAACGAGCACATTGCCATCTGGGAGGGCCACAAGTACACGAAAGAAGAAGCACGCGAAACGTCGGGCATCGAAAAGGTCTACTGGCTCACGCAATTTCCGTCCGTGTTTCAGGGGCTGATGGCGGCCTGCGATTACGTTTACCTGAACTCGAACGAGCATACGCGCGCCGTGATCGAAGTGGAAACCCGCGACGCGCGGTTTATCCGCGAAGTACGTCAGAAATATCCGCTGCACCACTACGAGCGCGTCACGCCGCTGATGCACCAACTGCGTGCCATCAAGTCCAAGCGGGAAGTGGAGCTGATTCAGAAGGCGTGCAACATCACCGAAAAAGGCTTCCGGCGGGTGCTCGAGTTTGTTCGTCCGGGCGTCATGGAATTTGAAATCGAGGCGGAATACGCACACGAGTTTCTGCGGAACCGTTCGAAGGGATTTGCCTACACGCCCATCATCGCTTCGGGCCACAACGCCTGCGTCCTGCACTACATCGCGAACGACCAGCCCTGCCAAGATGGCGATCTGCTGTTGATGGACGTGGGGGCCGAGTATGCCAACTACGCTTCGGACATGACGCGCACCATCCCGGTGAGCGGTCGGTTTACGCCTCGCCAGCGCGAAGTGTACGACGCCGTGTTGCGGGTGATGCGCCAGGCGGCGGCGATGCTGCGGCCGGGCAATACGCTGGACGAGTACCACAAGGAAGTGGGGCGGATTATGGAAAGTGAGTTGATCGGCTTGCGACTGCTGGAGCGGGAAGCGGTGAAAAACCAGGACCCCGAAAAGCCGCTGTACAAGAAGTATTTTATGCACGGCACCTCGCACCACCTGGGCCTGGATGTACACGACGTAGGAAATAAGTACCGCACGTTTGAGCCGGGCATGGTGTTTACCTGCGAGCCGGGCATCTACATCCGCGAAGAGGGCATCGGCATCCGCCTGGAAAACGATTTTCTGGTGACTAGTGGCCATCCGGTCGATCTGATGGCGAACATTCCGCTCGAAGCCGAGGAGATCGAGGAAGCCATGCAGGCTTCGGTGAAGGCGTAGTTCGGGTCCCCTGGCCTTCGGACAACGCTCTCTGGCGCACCCTCTTTCCCGACGAACGGGAGCTATCAGACTGCATTCGTCACGTTTACTGTCTTTATTATCAATATGGCTGACTCCATCCATTCGCAGCGCGCTCCGAAACCGGTCGGGGCCTATCCGCACGCCCGTCGCGTCGGGAATTTGTTGTTTTTGTCGGGCGTGGGCTCGCGCATTCCCGGCACCAACGAAATCCCCGGGGCGCACTACGACGAACACGGCACGTTGGTGAGTTCCGACTTCGAGGCCGAATGCCATCAGGTGTTTAGTAACGTGCGGCAGATTCTGGAGGACGCGGGCGCGGACTGGAGTAACCTGGTGGATGTGACGGTTTTTCTGACCCACCTGGAGCGCGACTTCCCGACCTACAACCGCCTCTATGCCGACTACTTTCGGGAGAACCAGCCGTGCCGTACGACGCTGGGCGTAGATCGGTTGCCCACCGACATTGCGATCGAACTGAAGTGCATCGCGGTACTGGACTAGTCGACACGCAAAATCCCCCGCCAGTGCATGTGCGTTGACGGGGGATTTCTCTACAATTCTCTATCAGGCGACTACGGCCCGCATATCGTGCAAGAGACGCGCCGGACGCCGCGTTATTCGATGACGACGTTGACCTTGTTCATGCGCTTTTCGACCAACTTGTCGGTCTTGGTGCCCAATCCGTAATTGTTCATGTCTCCTTTTTCGGCTTCTACAAAATAGGCCTTGGACTCCAGTTCCTTGAACGTAGCGCGGCCTTTCTCGTCGGTCTTTTCCGTGGCGACCGGGTTGGCGCTTTGCTTGTAATCGTCTTCGTTCAGGTACAGCTTGACGGTCGCGTTCTCCTGCGGGTTGCCCAACTCGTTCAGCACGGTAACGCGGAGGCTGGTTTTGACCAGTTGCGCCGACGCCGGGGTAGGCGCGAGGGCGGCCATCAGGAAACAGACGAACAGAAACGGAATGACTTTTTTCATGAGTGATTGGTTATTTCGGTAAAGATAAAAAACGAGGCCATGCGGCGTGAGAACCGACGTGGCACCTGCCGACGACCAACGTAAGTTTCGGGAACGCGACCTCGCCCGCGGGGGTTACGACGACGCCAGTACGGCATCCGCAAAGTCTTCGAAAGGCAGCGCCCGCGTGTAAAGCGCATCCGAGTAGACCGTGACCACCACCTTCAGGTAACTCGCCCGGTCGTCGATGGCGATGGCCTCTACCTGAATGTTGCCGTACCGCTGGTCGCACAGCACCGTCGGGTCGGTGCAAAAAGGCGGCTTTAACGCGTAACGCTCCGACGACTCAAGGTAGCGGCTTTTTTCCCGGAGCTCGTGAGTAGCGCTGGCCACCCGGTAGCCCAGCGTCAGGATGCGGTTCTTCAGCGCGTCGAGCCAGAACGACAGCTCGCGGAGGGGCAGTTGCGGCGGGCACATCACGGCGAAGCCGTTGGCATACGGCGTGGTCAGCAGATGGATTTCCGGCTCCACCGCCATGTCGTTGCGTTTCAGGTAGTAAGCGCGCGATAGCAGTTCGATCATATGCTGCTCGTGCCCGGCCTGTTGCCAGGCGATGTACTCGTCCGCGAATCGTTCGGAGCGCCGCAGCACTTCATGCACCAGCCGCACGGGGCCCTGTTGGGCCGGTTTCGGAAAAAGTCGTTCCAGCAAATCATCGAAAAAAGCCATAGCACGTTGCGGTTAGAAAATTAATGACGAAGTAGAACGTTACGAAGTTGCAGACGCAGGTGGAGCAACTACCAAAAATAACGAATCTTTGGGGGCTTTCTCGAGAGAAACTACGCGGCACCCTACGGAACGCTCGGGGGCCGGTCGGCCTCTCTTTTCCAGAGATCTGTGGCATATGGTAAAGAAAATTCTGGCACTGGTTGGTATTGTCTTTCTGGGTTTTGTGCTCTTTTACGCTTCCGATCTGGCGTATGGCTTCGGGCAGCTGCGGGGGCAGCTCCACATCGTCTGGAACGCCCGACCCATCGAAGAGTTTCTGGCCGACGAGACCTTTCCCGACTCGCTGAAGGCGCGCATCCGCCTGGTGCAGGAGATTCGGCGGTACGCCATCGATTCGTTGGGCATCAACGATTCCAAAAATTACACCACGCTCTACGATCAGCACGGAAAGCCGGTGTTGTGGAACCTGACCGGCTGCCGCCCCTTTGCCCTGGAAGCGAAGGAGTGGTCTTTTCCCTTTTTAGGGACCTTTCCTTACATCGGTTTTTTCGACCGGGAAAAAGTGCTGGCCGAAGAAGCGCGCCTTCAGGACGAAGGGTACGAGACTTACATTTACAGCGTGGGTGGCTGGTCGACGCTCGGCTGGTTTCGCGACCCGATTCTGTCGAGCATGTTGCGCCGACCGGAGGGCGATCTGGCCGAACTCATCATCCACGAGTTGACGCACGCCACGCTGTACGTGAAGGACAATATCCAGTACAACGAAAATCTGGCGACCTTTGTGGGGGAGGAGGGGGCCAAGCGTTTTCTGGCGTGGAAATACGGTGAGGCGTCGGCGCCCTACCAGCACTACCTGTACGGCGACGACGATTACGAGCGCTACAGCCGCCACATTCTGCGGGGCGCCAACCGACTCGACAGTTTGTACCGTACCTTCTCGGATGCCGTGCCATTGGACGAGAAGAAAGCGAAGAAACAGGCGCTCATCGGTGAGATCATTGCCCAGATCGACACGATTTCGTTTCGCTATCCGGCGTTGTATCAGCGACGTTTTTCGGCCGATAGCCTGCCAAATAATACATACTTTATGTCGTACAAACGTTACCGGGAGGAACAGAACCAGTTCGAAACGGAGTTTTACCGTGACTTTGATGGTGATTTTCAGAGATATTTGCAGGCGTTGAAGAAACGATATCCCTCCCTGTGATCGTCCCGTAAAAAAGTCGTGTTCACTGCCACCAAAAAATAAGGTATGAAGTTTGCCAATCTGCTTGCGAAAACACATGCAACCTTTATGAAGCTCAACGTTACTGTGCTCTCGCTGTTGGCAGCCGCTTGCATTCTGATCAGTACCGCTGCCTTCACCGACCGGGGGCAATTGCGACGTCTGCCGAATACCTCGTTTCAGCCCGGCGAACGCCTCGACTACCGCGTCCACTACGGGATTTTCGACGGCGGGGAAGCCACCATCGAGACCAGTCCGCGGGTCCACCTGATCAACGACCGTCCCTGTTATAAAATCGAAGTGAAAGGCCGCACCACCGGCATGGTCCGCATCGCTTATAAAGTGCGCGACGTGTGGGGCAGCTACGTCGACACGGCCGCTTTTGTGCCCCATCGATTTTACCGCCGCATCGAAGAGAACAACTATCGGAAATACGAAACCACGTACGTGGACCATTTTCGGGAAGAGGCGCGCATTGTGGACGAGCGCAAAAACGAAGAGAAGCTGATGCAGATTCCCAAAGAGGTGCTCGACATGGTCAGTGGGTCGTTCTACATGCGGCTGCTCGACTACGAGAACATGAAACAAGGGCAGACGATCAAAGTCAGTGGAATTTTTGAGGACCACCTCTACCACTTGAGCATCATTTACCAGGGCAAAGAGCAAATCAAGACGGAGTTTGGCAAGATCAAATGCATTCGTCTAACGCCGGAGTTGCCCGAGAACAGCCTGTTCAACGGCGAAAATGCAATCGATGTCTATATCTCTGACGACCAGAACCATGTGCCGGTAAAGATCCGCGCCAACATGTTTGTCGGCGCCCTGGAAATCGACCTGAAAGAGTACCGGAACCTGCGGCACCACTCGCCTTTTTAGCCCGTACGCGCTTCTGCCCAGCCGCTTTCTTCCCGCCGTGCGGGTTACCAATCGCTCCGAAATTATCACTAATTTTGCGGCAACATGACGTTATCGCGGCTAGGTTGGGGAATGATGTTGGGTTGGCTTTGGAGCCTAACCTGTGCGGCGACGACTCCCCTCACCATCGACGGTACCGTCCGAAATACCGGGAATTTCCCGCAAGTTTATCTCTACGCCTATTTTGGTCCTCAGCTTGTTAGGGTCGATTCGGCCGCGCTGACCAAAGGCAAATTTCAACTCACATACGAGCCGTCTGTTCCCCGCGGCCTCTACCGCATCGGGGTGTCCGAAGCGCGCTCGTTCCCCTTAGTCCTGACCGGCGAAAACGTAACGTTCGAGGCCGATCTGGTCGAGCCCAATCAGCCCCCGCAGTTCCAGCAATCGCCGGAAAATCAACTTTTTGCGGCTTACCAAAAGCAACTGGTCAAGTTCCGGCAGGCCATTCGGCGGGTGTTGCTCAGCACGCAGCAACTAAGCTACAGCGCGGCCCCGGCCGAAGAGAAAAACCGCCAGATGAAGGCGTACAAAGCCAGTTACGACTCGTTGACGCGGGTGCAAAGCGCCTACCATCGCCAACTGGCCGAAGCCCATCCCCGCACATTTGTGGGGAAAATGGCTGCCCTGTACCTCATTTCCCCCGACGCGACCCGCGAGGAGGCCGTCACGCAGGCGCAACTGCAAGATCAGGAGATTTTGCGGAGCGATTTGTTGCTGAACCTGTTCCAAATCTACCTCCAGCATTTTGCGCCCGAGGGGCCGCACCGCTGGCGCGAAGAAATCCCTTTTCTGCTGAGCCGCAGCCCGGCAGGAAGTGCCGGACGCGAAGTCACCTGGTTAAGTCTGATTCCTATTTTTATGAACGCGGACCCGGACTACGGGCGGCAGTTGGTCAAGCAGTACGCCCGGGAGTTTCCGGAATCGGCCTATGCCCAGGAAAAGCTACGGAACCTGCCTCCCGGTTCGCCGGTAGTGGGCGACCGTGCGCCCGATCTGCTCATGAAAGGCCGCGACGGGAACATGATCGCCCTTTCGTCATTGCGAGGCAAGTGGGTGCTGATTGATTTCTGGGCGTCGTGGTGCAGCCCCTGTCGGCACGAAAATCCGGCGTTGGTCAGGGCCTACCGCAAGTTCCAGAACCAGGGCTTTACCGTCTACAGCATTTCGCTCGACAAAGAACGCGGGCGTTGGCTGCAAGCCATCGAAGACGATCAGTTGAGCTGGGCGTCCCATGTATCCGACCTGCAAGGGTGGAAATCGGGCGGCGCGGCCCTGTATGGCATCAACGCCATTCCGGCCAATTTTCTGATCGACCCCGAGGGTGAAGTGGTCGCTGTGAACCTGCGCGGTGCCGAACTGGACCAAAAGCTTGAAGAAATTTTTAAGTAACTTACCCCACGCCTTAACTACATAAACAGATGAGTGTAACCACTGTAAAACCTGACCGCAATGCCGTTTCCACCGGCAAGGCCAAGTACAAGGTGTTGATTGTGGACGACGAATCCGACATCCTCGAACTGCTGCAATACAATTTTGAGCGGGAAGGATACGAGGTGCGAACCGCCGAAAACGGCCGTAAAGCCGTAGAAATTCTGAAAGAGTTCCAGCCTCACCTGGTGGTGCTCGACATCATGATGCCGCAAATGGACGGCGTGGAAACCTGCCGCCAGATGCGTGAGTTGCCGCAGGGCAAAGAGATCTACATCATCTTTTTGACGGCCCGGACCGAAGAGTACTCCGAAGTGGCTGCGTTCGATGTAGGTGCCGACGATTTCATTACCAAACCCATCAAGCCCCGTGCCCTGATGAGCCGCGTGGCGGCCCTGTTCCGCCGGAGTGGCGCGTTGCAACAGGAAGGCGATCGGCTGATCATGGGCAACCTGACCATCGACCGCTCCAGCTACACCATTACGCACGATGGGCAACAAATGACCCTGCCGAAGAAAGAGTTTGAATTGCTGTATTTCCTGGCACAAAACCCCAACAAGGTGTTCAGCCGCGACGACCTGTTGCAAAACATCTGGGGCAACGATGTTTACGTACTGGCCCGGACGGTCGATGTGCACATCCGGAAAGTGCGGGAGAAAATCGGCGAAGGCTACATCCACACCGTCAAGGGAGTGGGATACAAGTTTGAATTGTCCGAAGCCTAATCTTCCATGCTAAACCCCCGCGTGGTGGCGGTGATCCTGGGCGGTTGCATTGCCCTGATTACCACCGCCTTCTTGTCGTTGGTGCCGGATATTTCGGTGCAGGCGCTGCTCGTGGGGGCGGCGTTGGCCTTTTCGTCTGCCTTTATTCTGATCTACCTGACGCTGGAATTTCTGATTTTTCGGGAAATCCAGCGCATCTACATCGTGCTCGACGAACTGAAAAAGAAGGATTCCGGCTTCAAGATCAAAAAGAAGAAGCTGAAAGCTTCGAGCAATCCCCTTAAAAAGCTACACGACGAAATCTTCTCGCTGGCCAACCGCAAGCAGGCGGAAATCGACGAGTTGCGCCGGATGGAGAATTTCCGCCGCGAATTTCTGGCCGACGTCTCCCACGAGTTAAAAACTCCCATTTTTGCTGCGCAGGGATTTGTCCATACGCTACTCGACGGGGCCGTGGAAGACTCCGAAGTGCGCGATAAGTTTCTGAAGAAAGCGGCCAAAAGCCTCGATGGGCTGGATGCGCTCGTGCAGGACCTGCTTACCCTCTCGAAGATGGAAAGCGGCGCGATCCGCATGCAACTGACTTCGTTCGAGATGAAAACGCTGGTGCAGGAAGTATTCGATCAACTGGACCACAAAGCCCAGAAGCGGAACGTGAAGCTGCTGCTGAAGGAAAAAGATGCGAAGCCTACCACGGTGGAAGCCGACCGCAACCGCATTCGGCAGGTGATGTCCAACTTGGTGGAAAACGGCATTAAATACGCCGGCGACAACAGTACCGTGACGGTAGGGCTGAACGTGAGCCGAGACTACGTGCACATTACCGTGAGCGACAACGGGCCGGGTATTCCGGAAGAACACCGAAAGCGTATTTTTGAACGTTTTTACCGCATCGACAAAAGCCGTTCCAAGGGAACCGGCGGCTCCGGATTGGGGTTAGCCATCGTTAAGCAAATTGTAGAAGCCCATCAGTCCTCGATTGAGGTGTCGAGCAAGGTAGGGAAAGAGACCACGTTCAGCTTTCGCCTCCAACGCGCCGCTGCTCCCACAACCGGCACCAGCACCCGCCCCACGAGCGCCGGACAGGGGGGCACTCCGCAGGTCCATAACCGGGAGTTAGGACAGGCACATTAAGTTTTTATGAAGAATTTCACGCTGGAAGACCAGATCCTTTTCGAGGACGACGATTTTTTTGTCGTCAATAAACCGCCCCATGTGTCGACGCTGGACGAGCGCCACGAAGCCGATGGGGCCAGCCTCCTGCAACTGGCCCGGGACTACGTGTCCACCGCGCAGGTCGGCCACCGGCTGGACAAAGAAACCTCCGGAGCGTTAATCATCGCCAAACATCCGGACGCATACCGGCACATTGCCATGCAGTTCGAGCATCGGCAGATTACCAAATTCTACCATGCCGTCACAAATGGCGTGCACGATTTCAGAGGTGTCCGCGTTTTCTTACCCATCCAGCCATTGCGCAACGGCACCGTGCGCATTGACCGGGCGGAGGGCAAAGAAGCAGAGACCATCTTTAATACGTTGCGTGCCTACCGCCAGCATACTCTGGTCGAGTGTCTGCCTATTACCGGGCGCATGCACCAGATCCGCATTCACCTGGCGTGTCTGGACGCTTCCATTGTGCAAGACGGCGCCTACGGGGGGAAATCCATTTACCTTTCGCAAATCAAACGGAACTTCAATCTGAAGAAGCACACGGAAGAACAGCCTCTGATCCAACGCGTGGCGCTGCATGCCTTTGCCCTGAATTTCGAAACCATGGGCGGCGAACGGGTGCAGATCGAGGCCCCTTATCCGAAAGATATGCGCGCGCTGGTGACGCAATTGGACAAGAGCCTCTGAGCACTGATAAAAAAGCGCGCTTTTTCCAAAAAGTTAGATTCCTTCCCCTGTTGTTTTTGCCACAGGAACTCTCTATCTTTGCAATCCTTTTTGCGAACTGGGCAAGAAAGCATCTAAAATTAAATCAAGAAGTTATTGTGGATACGCTGAGCTATAAGACGATTTCCGCCAATAAAGCTACGGTAAATAAGGAGTGGGTCGTGGTCGATGCCGAAGGGCAAGTGCTCGGACGGCTGGCCAGCCGTGTGGCGGCGCTGATCCGTGGCAAGCACAAAACCAACTTTACCCCCCACGTCGATTGCGGGGATAATGTGGTGGTGATCAATGCGGACAAGGTTCGTCTGACCGGTAAGAAGATGACGGACAAGGTTTACCTGCGCCATACGGGCTATCCGGGCGGACAGCGTGAGCAAACGCCTAAAGAAATTATGGCGAAGTATCCGGAGCGGCTGGTCGAAATGGCCGTGCGGGGCATGCTTCCGCGTAACCGCTTGGGACGTCGGTTGTTCACCAACCTGCACGTGTACACTGGCACCGAGCATCCACACACCGCTCAGCAACCCAAAGAAATTAAACTCTGATTATACGCATGGAGATAATCAACACCATCGGCCGGAGAAAGACTTCCGTAGCTCGTATCTATCTGCAAAGTGGGAGCGGCAAGATCACCGTCAACAAGCGCTCTATCGAAGACTATTTCCCTTCTGAAATTCTTCGCACCATTGTGAATCAGCCCTTTGCTACGGTAGAGGCCAACGGTCAGTACGACGTGAACGTGAACGTGCGGGGCGGTGGCATCGCCGGTCAGGCCGAGGCCGTTCGTCTGGCGATCAGCCGTGCGTTGATCGAGCTTGAAGGAGAAAATCGCTCACCGCTGAAGAAAGAAGGCTTCCTGACGCGTGACCCGCGCATGGTAGAACGTAAGAAATACGGCCGTCGCAAAGCCCGTCGTCGCTTCCAGTTCAGCAAACGCTAATCGAGAATTATGGCTACTGAAGTTCAATATAAAGACCTGTTGGATGCGGGTGTTCACTTCGGGCACATGACCCGCAAGTGGAATCCCAAAATGGCTCCCTACATTTTCATGGAGCGGAACGGCATCCACATCATCGACCTGAATAAAACCCTTGCCTGCCTGGACGAAGCTTGCGCAGCCATGAAACAGATTGTCCGCTCCGGGCGGAAAATCATGTTCGTCGCTACCAAGAAACAGGCGAAGGAACTGGTGGCAGAAGAAGCCGACCGCCTGAAAATGCCGTTCGTCACTGAGCGCTGGTTGGGTGGCATGCTGACCAACTTCACAACCGTGCGGAAGTCGATCAAGAAGATGGCTTCGATCGAACGGATGATGAAGGACGAAACGTACCAGAACCTGGCGAAGCGTGAGCGTCTGATGAAACAGCGTGAGCGCGACAAGCTGGATCGTGTCCTGGGTGGTATCGCCGACCTGACGCGCCTGCCGGCGGCTCTGTTCGTGATCGACGTAAAGAAAGAGCACATCGCCGTTGCGGAAGCAAAGAAGCTGGGCATTCCGGTTTTTGCCATCGTAGATACCAACTCTGATCCCGAAGAGGCAGATTTCCCGATCCCGGCGAACGATGACGCCTACAAGTCAATTGCGCTGATTACCAAAACGGTAGGAAAGGCCATTGAGGAAGGCATCATGGAGCGTCGGAAAGACAAGGACGACGAGAAGAGCCGTGAAGAAGAAGTAGCCAAAGCCCGCGAAGCGGCCGATGCCATTGCGCAGAAAAAAGCCATTGACCTGGGCGGTGACTCCAATATCATGGACAAGATCCACGCGGCGGCCGAAGAAGTGAAAGAAGAACAAGCAGTTGTAGGCGAACCCCTGCAAGGAAACGCGCAGGAGACGGTCGACGCGGCTGGCGATACAGACGAGGAAGATACGGACGAGACCAAGTAAGTTCTTACTCTTATAGACATTCTGAAATTGAACATCGCTTCCCGACATCAGTGCGGCGCGATGTTCAATTTTTTTAGGTAGCATTTCTAAAAATTACTAATCACACACGCATTATGGCTATTACTGCACAAGACGTCAACAAACTGCGGCAAATGACCGGAGCCGGCATGATGGACTGTAAGAAAGCCCTCACCGAAGCTAACGGCGATTTCGACGCCGCTATCGATATTCTCCGGAAGAAAGGCCAGAAAATCTCGGCCGCTCGTTCGGATCGTCAGACTTCCGAAGGAAGTGTTTTCGTAAAAACTACCGACGATGGCTCGGAAGCGATTCTGGTAGCCCTCGGTTGCGAAACCGACTTTGTTGCGAAAAACGAAGACTTTCAGAAAATGGGTGAAGCCGTAGTAGCACAAGCCGCTGCGAACAAACCTGCCACCACAGCAGAACTCCTGGAGCTGAACGTTGACGGCCGTTCAATTTCTGAGCACCTGACTGACCTGATGGGTAAAATCGGCGAGAAAATCGAAGTTGTTGCTTACGAAGTGCTGAAAGGCGACCAAGTGGTGCCTTATATCCACTCTAACGGAAAATTGGGCGTGCTGGTAGCACTGGCCGGTGTGAATGGAACCGACGTGCAGGAAGCTGGAAAAGATGTCGCCATGCAAATTGCGGCCATGAACCCTGTGGCTGTAGATAAAGACCAGGTGGATGCCAGCGTAGTAGAACGCGAAATTGAAATCGGGAAAGAGCAGGCGCGTGCAGAAGGCAAGCCCGAAGCAATGCTGGAAAAAATCGCGCTGGGCAAACTGAATAAATTTTACAAAGACAATACGCTGTTGAACCAGCAGTTTGTGAAAGATAATTCGAAAACCATCGCCCAGTACCTCAACGAGACGCACAAAGGCCTGACGGTGTCAGCGTTCAAGCGTGTGAACATCGGAGGCTGATAGCTTTCAAATAGTTTATTTGGAAAACGCCCCGGTCTGTTACAGGCCGGGGCGTTTTCCTTTTTAGCATATCTAAAAGGGCAAGCAGGAGGCAGATGTGACTATACAACTGAAATGAGTGAAGGGGGCTTTGCCGCTAAGCGCACCGCTTGCCAAGGCAGAAGAGTAATGACCAGAATATACATTTCGTAAAAGGGCAAGTTCATCACCAGCCAATCGCCTATAAAAAAAAGAACTACTGCGGTTAACAGAAAGTAGTCAAACTTTTTTGTGAAGAATCCTACTAAGCAGCTCAATTGCAACACCCAGGCACCCTTTAGCAAGATCAAATTGAGCGCGGGCTGATCCAGCAGCCACCTGACCCAATGGCTACGCCAGGCATCTGGGTGATGTACAACGTATTCAGCGTGCTGCATCTTGAGAATAAAGGGGAGTTGATTGTCATAATCCCAGACTACTCCATTGTATAATTTCCAGAGGGCGGCTGAACACAAAATGTAAAGCAGGAAATACCGCATAAATTGAAAATAAGCTGCAAAGCGCCGGTGCGATTGAAACCAAGGCAAAAAGCTCATCAACAAAAAACCACTTAGGTTATGGCCGCGGGCGAAATAGTACAAGTATCCTGTCAGACAGTAAGTACACAAAAGTCCTGAGAAAAGAGGTGGCCACCAGCGCTGGCGCGGATAACAAAACGCCAGAAGCATAGAAGCTAACAGGAGAAGATCGACCGTCAGGGCACGGAGATCAGTCGCTAGAATCCAGGAGGGGATTCCAGTACTGTACCAGAGCCATTGAACTTCCTCGGGTGTAATATAAGCCAGCGTGGGATGGGCCACTTGGTGCAGCCAAACCCCGTTGGTGTATTTGAAAATCCAGATCAAGATGGCAAAGCCATAGAACAATCGCACGATTAAGGTGCGTGTTTGCTCAAAGTCCTGATTCTTTAGGTAAGGGTTCATCGAAAACCGAATGGGAACTCTGAAGAACATAGCGTCCTTCGCCGTATCCATAGACATCTATGCGTAACTGTAAGTGTTGAATGGGACGATTAAACAGTAATTCCAAGTAACCTCGTAGCCACTCGATAAAGGCTTTACGACTACCGGGTGCTTCTGCGACTCGGTTGGTCAGAAACGCACGTTCTTTATCTGGCAAATACTTCATATAAGATTCGATATAAGGTGGATTGACCTTATCGCTAAAATTCGCCTTGTCGTAGCGCACAAACGTATGGCAAATTGACATCAAAAAGTCAAACTGAGGATAAGGCAATGTACTCAGGTCTAAGGCTTCGTCGTCGGCTAAGAGCACGGGGACTTCGTATTGTGCCCAATCACCATAATACCCTGAATACATGGCATAGATGAAAAAAGGAAACGTATCACGTTTGTTGTAAACGGACCGCCCGACCAACAAGCCATACATCAGAATGACGACGAAAAGTAATTTAGATTGCCGAAACAGTTGCACCAGGTAAAAGCGAGATACAAACGAACGGACATTCATTACCGGAAGCTTAAAAACGTAGGGCGATGGCGCATAGCACTTCTTCTAAAAAGCTAGATTTGACCAATTTACATCCTGGGTGATCGCTGCAAAGTAGGGAAATTCATTTTCCTGACCGATACCTGTTAATGGGCGTTCAGGGCAACGAATACGGAATGGAGCGGATGGCTGTGTTGTTTTACAGCAAGATATCGTCGACAGGCTGAATTTTCGGAGGAAGATCGGTTTCTCCCAGCACTTCACGAAGGTCAATTTCGATCGTGCGGCAGAGGGCCGTCATCGGTACGTCGTTCACGTAGTTCTCAAATGGATCTTCGCTGTTGTCGCCGACAATCTCCATGGTGGTGAAGACCCAGGAAATCAGAATGGAAAAAGGAATGGTAAGCCAGACAAATGCATCCTGACTGATTTTGCCGAACTCGCCGACCAGACCAAAGGGAAGAAGGATCACAAAAATCCACACGAACAGCGTACTGAAATAGGCATACTGCCGCGGGAAAGGGGTGTTTTTGATGCGCTCGCATTTCCCCTGGAGGTCGTACAACTCGCGCAGGGTCGACATCATGTCGATGTGGCGAAACTCTTCAATCAAGCCCTGATCGACCAGCTGCCGCAATGCCTGTCCCTGATGCTTAACAATGTGTGTAGCCGGGTTGGCTTTGATAATCACATCGGCATATTCTACCACGTCTAAAAACGGCCCGATTTCCTGTGGGCAGGCCGGGTTGCGTTCTAGGTGCAGGTCAGGCACATAAATTAGGTTTTTACGATCGAGGATGGTGGTCTGCCGTAATTGAATGCGAAGAGCGTTGATCCACGCCAGGTGGCGGTAAATCAGCGATTGGTGCACGGCGTGAAGCTCTTCCTCAGAAAGCGGTTCGCGCGCATAGCGATTGGTAACGTAGCCCAATACTTGGTTGGACCACGTACGGCTGGCATTCACAATGCCTCCCCAGATCTTCCGCCCCTCCCAGAAGCGGTCGTACGACTGGCTGTTTTTGAAGCCCAGGTAAAACGCCACGGCTACGCCGATGGTGCTGAGGGGAAGAAACGGCAGGCTGATGTCGAGACCCTGCGGTTTCAGCCAAACGTAGAGGAATGTGATCAGAGATGACCAGAGAACGAAGAACAGGACGTTTTTCCAAGCAAATTGCCAGATGAGTCCCGGGCGGATGTCGCGACGTACGTACATGGGCGAAAAGATAGAATGAATCCCGGTACGATTCAAGCCGCTGACTCTCTGCGCCTACGCCTAGTGAGGTGCTGTGCAACAGGGGCTAAAAATTGTACCCCACACTCAGCAGAAAATAGCGCGACTCCCGTTTGTAATTGAACGTC
This sequence comes from Catalinimonas alkaloidigena, assembly GCF_900100765.1. Taxonomy (NCBI): domain Bacteria; kingdom Pseudomonadati; phylum Bacteroidota; class Cytophagia; order Cytophagales; family Catalimonadaceae; genus Catalinimonas; species Catalinimonas alkaloidigena. The sequence continues at coordinate 44,938 of NZ_FNFO01000002.1, forward strand.
TGGCTGAAATTAGGACCGAAATTTTCTCCTCGAAACCGGCGTGTGTTGAAAACGTCACGCAGCGTGAGGTTAACATTAGCTTTGTCGTTGAAGAACCGCCGCTGTAAACTGGCGTCCAGGTAATAGCGCGCAAAATCGCGTCCCTGGGCCTCAATTTCCGGTGCCGAGTAACTTCCGGTCAGTTGCAGGCTCACGTCCATGGGCAGTTGCAATTCGCTCGTCAGGCGGGCATTTAGCGAGTACCCCTTGTTCGTAAAGTTCTGCCCCAGGTTACTGCCGTCTACCTGCGTGCGGAACAAAGTAGTGCTGGCGTTCAGGTTCCACCAGGAAAAAATCTCCGTCACGCCAATCAATTCCAACCCAAAGGTTTTGCTGGTATTCAGGTTGGCGGGCTGGCGGTACGAAATGCCGTTTTCCAGCCGGACGATGTAATCGACGTCGCCCTTTACTTGGCGATAAAACAGGTTGGAGGTAAGGTCGGTTTGCCCGAGTGTAACGTGGTAACCCGCTTCGTACGAGTTGATGTACTCGGGACGCAACGCCGGATTCCCCACCCGTACATTCAGCGAATCGGAAATGTCGGCGAAGGGATTCAGCCGCCAGCCGCCGGGACGGTCGATGCGTCGGCTGTAAGTAAGCTTTACCGACTGATTGTCAGTAACGTGGTACAGCGCCCGGAAGCTCGGGAAGAAGTTCAGGTAATTTTGGTTGTTTGCTTCGCCGGTGTTCAGAAGTTTGGTATCAACCAGCGTTTGTTCGGCCCGGACACCCGCTGATAGATCGAGCCGGTGAAACGAATGCGAGTAAATCAAATACCCTGCATAGACCTGATCGTCGTATAAAAAGTGATTGCTGGTGTTGGGTTGATTTTCCCAGGCCCCTGAACGGGCCTCCCGAATCTCGTATCGGTAGTCGGTATCAAACGACCGGATGATGGTTTTCAGCCCGGTTTCTAATTTACCTTCCCAGAGCGGCTGTACATAGTCGGCTTGTGCCACAAAAGTTTGGTTCAACTCATCGGTGTTGGCGCGCTGGCGTCCCGTCGGGCTGCCCTCAGAAGTGACCTGCCCGTTGTAGACATCGATGTTCTGCACCTCGTTTTGGTCGCGGTACGAGTGACTCACCGTGGCCCGGAACTCCCGTCCCGAGTCGTTGTCAAACAGGCGTTCGTACACCAGCGCGTTGTCGAGCGTGTAGTTATCCTCTACTTCGTTGTTCAGGCGGCTGTACTGTAAAATCTCGGCGCCGGTTTCGGTGTTGGTAACGCGCGACCGGTTGTTTTCAAAGTCCTCTTCGTCTTCAAAGTTGACAGCGCCTTCGTAGCTCAGTTTGTTGTTCCCGAAGGTATAGTCGGCACCGTAGTTCACCGTGTGCTCCAGGTCGTTGCGCCGCGAATCTTCCCACTGATCCAGCCGCTGGTCGTTGTCGAACGTCAGGCGGGTCGAATTCGAGTTTCCCACCCGAGGCCAGCGCCGGAAACTGTAGCCGCCATACACGCCGAAATTGTCGGTCCGGTGATTCAACCGCACGTTGGCATTCATCCGGTAACGGTTACCCAGGGTATACTCCACTTTGCCGTTGGTGCCTCGGTCAGCACCCTTTTTCAATTCGATGTTAATGATGCCCCCCGTGCCGGAGGCGTCGTATTTGGCGTTGGGGTTGTTAATGATCTTGATGCTTTTGATGGCACTGGCGGGCAATTGTTCCAGGTCGGTGGCCAGTGCCGAATTGCGGCCGTTGATCAGAATGTTGGTACCGCTGCCACGCAGGGAGATGGACCCGTCCTGACTGACATTGACCGAGGGGGTATTGCGCAGCACGTCGAGCAGGCTACCACCCGTATTGGTGAGCGTCTGGTCGGGGCGCACGGTCAGCCCGTCTACGTCCGTCGTAATGGCTTTGGGAGCGGCCTTTCCTCGAACAACTACTTCTTCCAGCTGGCGGGCGGTCGACACCACCGCGATGGTGCCCAGGTCCTGGTCGTCCTCGCCAACCACGAGGTTTTTCAGTTGCTTTTTCCGATACCCGACAAAGACTACGGCTATGCGGTATGTACCGGGGGGGGCGAGCAAAGTGAAGCGTCCCTGGTCGTCGGTAACGGTGCCGGAGATCGCTTTCGAGGCGCCCTTGCGATACAAGGCTACCTGCGCGTACGAGACTGGTGCATTCGTGCTGTCGTCGATCACCTGACCGGTGATTTCGTATTGAGATTGGGCGGTTGCCGGGAGGGAAAAAAGAATCAGATAAAAAAGAGGAATCCAACTTACCCATCGACCAACGCACCCTTTTGTGTGGTTCGTTGCTTGTAAGTGATGCATACTTTTACAACGGAGAGAGCCCGGAAACTGTTTGGAAAAATTTGATAATCAACAGGATAGAATACGGATGCAAAAGCGGCTGTAACGGGTTTTCGTATGTTTGAGCCGAATCAACCACCTCCGATGCTATGATACGCTTCTTCCGTCTTTGCCTTACCGGCTGCACTGTCATGGGCGTATGGTCCGGCTGTTCGGGACCTTCCGGCTCACAACACACGGCCACCACCGCTGCCGATTCGGTTGCTGCCGAGGCACCCTCCGCCCACCAGAGCATGGGCGAAATCTCCGATGATTCGCTTCTGACGCTCGTACAGCAGCAGACGTTCCAGTATTTCTGGGATGGTGCAGAGCCAACGTCCGGTTTGGCCCGCGAACGCATCCATACCGATGGTGTCTATCCGCAAAACGATCAGCGTGTGGTGACCACCGGCGGCTCGGGCTTCGGCCTGATGGCGTTGCTGGTGGGCATCGAGCGCGGTTTCATCACCCGGCAGGAGGGGCTCGAACGGTTCCAGAAAATCGCACAATTTCTGAAAAATGCGGACCGCTTTCACGGAGCCTGGCCCCACTGGATGCAGGGTGAAACGGGCAAGGTGCAGCCCTTTGGTCAGAAAGACAACGGCGGCGATCTGGTAGAAACCGCTTTTCTGGTGCAGGGACTCCTGTGTGCCCGGCAGTACTTCAACGGAGACAATGCGGCCGAACGGCAATTGGCCGCGCAACTCGACACGCTCTGGCGCGAAGTAGAATGGGACTGGTACCAGAACGGAAAGAATGTGCTCTACTGGCACTGGTCCCCCACGTACGCCTGGGAGATGAATTTCCCCCTCGAAGGCTATAACGAGTGTCTGATCACCTACGTGCTGGCGGCGGCTTCGCCCACGCATCCCATTCCGGCGGCGGCTTACCACGAAGGCTGGGCGCGGAGCGGTGGCATCACGTCCGATCAGGTGACTTACGACCTGCCGCTGATCCTGAAACACAACGGCGCTGAAAAGTACGGCGGACCACTGTTCTGGGAGCACTATTCCTATTTAGGGCTGAATCCCAAAGGACTGAAAGATCGCTACGCCGACTACTGGGAGCACAACCGCAACATCGTACAAATCGATTACCAGTATTGCGTCGAGAATCCGAAAGGATACAAGGGCTACGGCCCCGATAACTGGGGATTGACGGCCAGCTATTCCATCGATGGCTACGCTGCCCATGCGCCGTCGCACGACCTGGGGGTAATTTCTCCTACGGCTGCCCTGGCCTCGTTTCCCTACACACCCGACGAATCGATGGCCATGCTGAGGAATCTGTACTACAACCTGGGCGATCGCGTCGTAGGCCGCTACGGTCCTTACGATGCCTACAGCCTGGAGGCCGATTGGTTTACGCCCCGCTACCTGGCCATTGACCAGGGGCCCATCCCCGTGATGATCGAAAACTACCGGAGTGGTTTGCTATGGAAATTGTTCATGTCGTGCCCCGAAGTGAAAGCGGGCCTCAAGAAACTCGGCTTCGAAAGCCCTGAGCTTTGATGGTTGCGAAACGGCAACTGCCAGCTAAGTAGGGTTACCCCGGATAAAACGATCTCCAACAGTTTCTCTAAAATCCAGGCGTAACTCAAGAAGAAGCCCCTTTGAAAACTCAAAGGGGCTTCTTCGTAATGGACTTTCGCTTCTGAGGACTTTAGAGCCCTTGCTGAGCAGCAAGAGGGTTGCGTGACGCGTGGCTACCCTGTTTTTATCTTGATCAGCTTTTTTCTAATTCATCAATGCTGCTGGCGATGACTTCAAGTTCTCTTGATTCATGATCCCACAGATAGACTGCGTCCTCTAATTGACCATTACCATGGTGCATCAGCAGCAAAATATTGTCCATCCGTCGGTCCCTATCGCAAGACTATGGGCAGGAAAATCGGCCCATTGTTTCGCTTTCATGGTTTCGAGGCCAACGTGATTGGCGGTACGACTCAGTCGCTTTCTATCAGAGGTGTCCGGAATAGGAAATAGTTCGATTTCCCATTCTTCCGAGTCAAGCTCACCACCGTTCACATGTGCCATGCGACTTCTGTAGGCTTGAGGAAACAACAAGCCTAATTCTGCTTCAGCTTTTCGGATGTGCTCCTCGTCAATCGGAAACGGCATGGAATGATTTTGGAAGGTCTCTTTGCGCTTTTAGCCCTTAACTCAGAAAACGCGCTACTGCAACTGAATGTGTTCGGTCGAGTCTTTCGCAAACGGATCGACGCCCATGTTGTACCACGCGAACGACCAAAGGTCGGCGTACTCTTCGATTTGTTTGCTGGTAGGTTTGCCCGCACCGTGGCCGGCTTTCGTTTCGATGCGAATCAGCACGGGGGCTTCGCCTGCCTGCGCGGTTTGCAAAGCGGAGATAAACTTGAACGAGTGGGCCGGTACCACGCGGTCGTCGTGGTCGGCGGTCGTTACGAGCGTAGCAGGATATTCGGTGCCCGGTTTGAGGTTGTGCAGCGGCGAGTAACGGTACAGATTCTCGAACTCGGCCTGCGAGCTGTCGGCCACGCCGTATTCTACGCCCCACGCCCAGCCGATGGTGAATTTGTGGTAGCGGAGCATGTCCATCACGCCCACCTGCGGAATGGCGACCTGGAACAGGTCCGGGCGCTGCGTCATCACCGCGCCAATCAGCAGACCGCCGTTCGAGCCGCCTCGAATCGCCAGTTTGCCGGACGACGTGTATTTTTCCTGAATCAGGTATTCGGCCGCGCCGATGAAATCGTCAAACACGTTCTGTTTTTTGTCGAGCATACCACCCTTGTGCCACGCTTCGCCGTATTCGCTGCCGCCGCGCAGGTTGGCCAGCGCGTAGACGCCGCCCTGGTCAATCCACATCAGGTTGGCCGGGCTGAACGAAGGCGTCAGGGCAATGTTGAACCCGCCGTAGCTATACAGCAGCGCGGGGTTGTCGCCGTTGCGCTCAAGTCCTTTGCGGTAGACAATGAACATCGGGACGCGGGTACCGTCTTTGCTGTTGAAGAAGACCTGCTGCGTTTCGTACTGCTCCGGGTCGAACGGCACGTCCGGTTTGCGAAACAGAGTCGATTCGCCGGTCGTGAGGTCGTAGCGGTACACGGTCGGGGGGAACGTGAACGACGTAAACGTGTAGAACAGGTCTTTGTCTTCGGCCCGCCCGCCGAAGCCCGACGCGGTGCCGATCGACGGCAGTTCGATTTCGCGCTCGCGCTGCCCAGTGGTCGCGTATTGGTACACGCGCGTGTGGGCGTCTTCCATGTAACTGAGGAACAACTTGCCGCCCACCGTACTGGCGCTTTCCAGCACCGCCTCCGATTCGGGCACAAGGTCTTTCCACTGGTCGGGCGTAGGCTGGGCCGGATCGACCAGCACCAGCCGGTTGTTGGGAGCCTGGTAGTTCGTCAGGACCAGCAGTTTCCCATTGATCGCATCCACCACAGAATGATCGTTCTCAAAATCGGTGACCATCGGCGTGAAACCGCTCTGGCCTTTGTCCAGGTCGCGCACGTAGAGCGAGTTGCCGCTGGTGCCTTCCGACGAAGAGAGAATCAGGAACCGCTCGTCTTCCGTCAGGTATACACCGTGGGTCCGTTGGGCGTGCTGCGGATCTTCGTAGACCAGCTGATCGTTCGCTTGGGGCGTTCCTATTTTGTGGTAATATACCTTGTGAAACTGATTGGTTTGCGAAAACTCCTTGCCTTCGGTGGGCGCATCGTAGCGGCTGTAGTAGAATCCGTTGTCTTTCCAGGCAATGCCCGTAAACTTGGCCCACTGCACTGCATCGTCCCGTTTTTCTTTGCTCGCCACGTCCATCACGTAAATTTCCTGCCAGTCGGAGCCGGAGCGCGACAGGGCGTAGGCCATCTGCTGACCGTCTTTCGAAATTTCCAGGTTGCTTAACGCGACCGTGCCGTCGTCCGATAGGTTGTTGGGGTCCAGCAGCACTTCCGGCTCCGCGTCGAGCGACGCCTGCACGTACAGCACCGACTGGTTTTGCAGACCGTCGTTCCGGAAAAAGAAGTACCGGTCGCCCCGGCGGAACGGAGCCGACACTTTCTCGTAATTCCACAGTTCCGTCAACCGTTGCTGCGCCTGTTCCCGAAACGGAATTTGCTTCAGGTAGTCGAACGTAACGGCATTTTGACGCTCGACCCAATCGGCGACTTCGGCCGCGGTGTCGTCTTCCAGCCAGCGGTATGGATCACCGACCTGCGTGCCGAAATAGTCGGTCGAGACGGTGGTGTCGCGGCGGGTTTCAGGATAAGTAACGGCGGTGCGGGTGGGTTGTTTTTCGGTCTGACAGGCGGCCATAAGCAGAACAAGGGGAAGCAAACGAATGGGTTTCATGAGCGACGCGATTTGTGTGTGTTGCCTAACTTCGTGATCAAGACACAACCGGATCACATGCTAAGGTAAAGCCGGCGTGGCAACTGCCCAACTGCACTTCTCCATTCTCTATGCGAATTTCGTTTTTTCTTTTGATGAGCCTCCTCGCCGGACTGGCCTCTTGCGGTCCTGACGGCGCGAAATCGGGCGTTACCAGCGCCATGAACAACTCGGCAGCGCCCGACACAGCGGCTGATGCTACGACGGAAAGCCTCAAACTCGATGATCAAACCGCCCCGGCGTTTCTCCGCCGGTATGCGAAAGAGCATCCGGAAAATCAGGTGGTGATGAAAACCGAACTGGGCGACATCAAAGTGCGTCTCTACGACGATACGCCGATTCACCGCGCCAACCTGCTCTGGCTGATCGAAAATGACGATTTTCCGCAGTGTGCGTTCTATCGGATCATCAAAGGGTACATGATTCAGGCGGGAAACATCGGCTTTTACAAGACCAAGCTGGGGAAATACAAGATCCCGGCCGAAATCAAGGCGCAGCATTTTCACCGGCGGGGTGCGCTTGCTATGGCTGCTTACGAAGAGGACAGCGTCAGCCTGAAGTCGTCGTCCCGTGACTTTTTCATCGTGCAGGGCGAAGTGTACGAACCGCGCGTGCTGGAGGCCCTCGAAAAGCAGGAAAACCTGCAGCTTTCGGCGACACAGCGGGAAGCGTACACCACTGTGGGTGGCGCTCCGGCGCTCGACGGGCACTATACGGTGTTCGGGGAGGTGATGGAAGGGATGGAAGTCGTCGACAGGATTGCCGCGCTCAAGGTCGACGACCACGACTGGCCTCTAGAAGACATCGAAGTCACCTTAGAAATCGTGAAATAAGCGTCACATCTCTGTTGTCATCTCGACCCTCGGGAGAGATCTTCTAGGTTTTGAAGCAAGATTTCTCACTACGCTTAGCTACGTTCGAAATGACAAGGCAGGGAAAAGGTAGGTTCATTGATCATCTAGGTAGCCGCCATGGCGCGGGATCATCTATCGTCGGAGTGAAATTATCATCTCCTTGGTAAAAGATGCTTTCAGCATGACAGGAATGTGGTTGTCATCTCGACTTTTGCAGGCTGATAAGCATCCTTCCTCTTAAAATGAGGTAGAGGGAAGACGCGATTCCAGCAGGTGGATGCGCCGCTCCAATCGGTCGAGATGGCGAAGGGGATTGTACAGCGCAGGATTACGAAGCATTGCGATCAACGCAAGCCCTTCTTTTGGGGAGAGCTGTTCCACTTCTTTCTGAAAGTAGAAATAAGCAGCCTGACCGATTCCCTCCTGATTGTAGAGAACGTCAAACCTGATGCATCAGATACGTTAGGCATTCTCGCTGACTGACGCGTTGCTCCAATTTCCAGGCCCATGTGTAGTCGTTGCGAAGCATGTGGAGGGTGGAAATAGGCTGCTGATGGGTATGCGCATCGAACCGACGGGCCGCCTGCAAACAGGGGCATTCGCGTTGCCAGTCACCCGTACTCCCCTGCAACAGATACCCGGACGTATGGACTGTATCCGACACAGCGGCGTAGAGCGGGTAGAACGCATCGGGTAGGGATGGAGCCTGGCGGACCAGGGCCGCTGCTTCTTCTACTTGCGCCGTGGGAACGGCCATGTTAAAGTCACTTTGTAGATAGAACAGGAACGCTGTCAGTCCGGTCGCCAGCAGAAACAGTCCCCAGCCTAAAAATTTGAGTAGTAGCCTCATTCCCAAAAGAAGCCTTGTCTTCAAAACAACGTCATTTGTGCGCCGGTTTGCGGGTGGTGTTGTCGTTCCAGGGCCAAGAGTTGTTGCTTGATGGACAGGCCGCCCGCGTAGCCGATCAACTTGCCACTCTGGCCGATGATACGGTGACACGGAATGATGATCGGGATGGGGTTGCGTCCGTTGGCCGCACCGACCGCACGCACCGCCTTCAGGTCACCAAGTTGACGGGCGAGGTCGCTGTACGAACACGTAGCGCCGTAGGGAACCTGCAAAAGTGCCTGCCAGACCCGCTGCTGAAACGGCGTGCCCTCCGGAGCCAGGTCGAGGTCGAACACATGTCGTTCTCCCGTAAAGTATTCACGCACTTGTCGGGCGGCGGGGTCGCTTTCCGGTGATACGAAGGTCCAGGACGGCTCGGGTGGAAACGCCTCGAAGTGAACGTGGGTCAGCTGCCCATTCCGATGGCGGAGCAGCAACGTACCGATGGGGGAATCGAGCAGCGAATAGGTGAGCATAACAACTCCGAAGGTACGGCTTTTCGGCAGGAAACGGCGCACTACAGCGTGATGTCGGTTTCGCCGGAGATGCGCTGGATGTGGCAGCAATCGTGCCCCACGGTGTAGGGCCGTTCGACCACCACACTGCCGTTTTTCTCGCCCACAAACAAAAGCGGACTGCCCTCGGGCGCGAGTTTGTCGCGCTGCGCGTCGGAAACGACAGGATAGGTACCGTTCGCCTGCCGGAGCGAATCGGTGGCATCGGGCTGTAATTGAAAAACTTCGCCGGTCTGGATATGCTTGGTATAGTAGCGATCCAGGGCCACGGGTTGCCCCTCCGCCGTGGTGACCGTGACCACCACCGACACAAAAATTTCGGTGCAGATTTCCTGGCCGGTGCAGGGAGCGTTAGCAGGGTCGTCGGGCTGACAGGCCAAGAGGAAACCTAACAGCGGAATACTATACAGAGGGCGTGAGAAGCGCGTCATGGCACAAATGGGGCGAGGGATACCTATTCCTGACAACGGTACAAAACTTTATCGATGGTCACTTGATCGTAATATTCCTGAGAATCGGCCAGGGTAAACGTACGCACAACGGTGCCGTTACAGTCGTACAAAGTGGGGGCGTCCCGGCCATCGCAGGCGGGATCGGTCAGTGCCGTAAAGAATACGGTTTTTTGCTGGTAGGTGCCTTGCAGAATGGACCGCTCGCAGGTACAATGGGTCATCGAGTTTTTCAGTTCCTGGAGCCAGGCAATCTCTTCGACGGGATGTTCGGACGTACAGGCATCGAGGGGCTCGTACGGGCAGGTAACACAGCTCAGGAGCAGGAAAAGGCCTGTAAGCCAGAAAGAAGACCGTTTCATGGTGAGTACAGTTGCAGAGAAAGCACGTTTCCCTATGCACAAAGACGCAGACGAGACAAACAGTGCAGCTTGGCAGCGAAAAAAGTTAGACCGTTCCTAGTCCTTGACGGATCGCCGCTTCTACCGGTGAGTAGTCGCCATCGGCACGTTGCAGTTGCAGCGGTTCGGTTGGAAGGAGGGGCGGCTGCGCCAGGAAACGTGGGGTGGTACCGTGGTGAGGCTGGGCCGCGTGTACCAGGAACGGATGGCACAAGTAGACCGTTCCGGCCGAACCGGTCGCCAGATCAACGGGGCGTTGTAGGGTAGCGGCTTGGAACCGTTGTGCCAGTTCCAGAAACGAAAGCCCCTCTTCTCCGGCGGGGGCGAGCAGCCGGGGCACGTCCAGATGCGAGCCGCGTAAAATGCGCGTGGGTGCGTCCTGTTTCCCCACGTCCGAAAACAAAAACAGCATCAGTAAGGCCCGTCCGTGCGAGCGGACATTCAGGCGGTACGAGCCGTCTTCGCCTTGAAAGCTCGCGTCGACGTGCCAGCCGGTATCGTCGGGCGTGTGAGGGCTGGGAAAACGAATCGGGAAGGTGCCGAGGCTCTGGCGCGGTTGCCAACGGCCCGCCCCGACGAGTTGATCGAAGGCGGCGTGTAACAAAGGCGTGTTGACCGCTTCGCGGAAAGGGGCGTCTGCGTAGCCGCCGAGCCGGATCACCGGCTGCGTCCACGTGGCCGGATTGTGTGGATCACACCCCGTTTCCCGCCACAGCAGATCGCGTCCGGCATCGGCTACCTCGCGTGGAAACGCTTCTTCCAGGCGAACAAAGCCATGCGTACGAAATCCCTGAAGTTGCGCTTCGGTCAGCATCGTCTTCTTTCTTGAAACACTACGCAGCGCTGTCGGCGGGCGTTGTGCTTAATGGGCCAGGCCGTAGAGCAGCAGGTAGACCAGCGCCCCGGCCGTGTAGCCTGCCAGGGCCAGTAAACTGATTTTCCGGAGGTACCACATAAAGTCGATCTTTTCCATGCCCATCACCGCAACGCCGGCCGCCGAACCGATGATCAGCACCGAACCGCCCGTTCCGGCGCAGTAGGCGATGAATTCCCACAATTTTGAATCCGGAGGAAAGGCCGCCATGTCGTACATCCCCATCGTAGCGGCGACCAGCGGAACGTTGTCGATTACGGCCGAAGCCAACCCGATGGCGTAGACGATGAGGTCCAGATTGCCGATGGTGTTGGCCATGTACGCGGAAAGTTGGGTAAGCATACCCGCCGTTTGCAGGGCCGCAATGGCGACCAGAATGCCGAGAAAGAACAACACGGACGGCACGTCGATTTTAGAAAGGGCATGGACGGCCGTGTACGGGTGGCGTTCTTCTTCGTCTTTGTCTTTGTTGATGATTTCCGACACAACCCACACCACGCCTAGTCCCAGCATCATGCCCGTCCAGGGGGGGAGGTGCGTCACGGTTTTGAAGATCGGGACGAAGATCAGGGCGCTCACGCCGGTGATGAGCATCGCCAGGCTGCCGGTGGGCGTTTCTGATGTGGCGCGCTCGGTATCTTCCAGGCTGCTGTTCCGAAACTGAAACGAAAGCATCAGCAGCGGCACCAGCAGACACACCACGCTGGGAATAAAGACGCCTTTGATGATGTTCAGCGTGGTGATTTGGCCGCCGATCCAGAGCATGGTGGTCGTTACGTCACCAATGGGCGACCAGGCCCCTCCGGCGTTGGCCGCGATGATGATCAGCCCTGCGAAGATCATCCGCTGTCGGGTGTCAGTGACCAGCCGCCGGAGCAGCGAGATCATCACGATCGAGGTGGTCAGGTTGTCGAGCAGTGCCGACATGAAAAACGTCAGGATCGACAGCAGCCAGAGCAGCGGCCGGGGCGAGTTGGTGTTGATCTTGTCGGTGATAAACCGGAAGCCTTCGTGCGCGTCGATCAGTTCGACGATGGTCATGGCCCCGATCAGAAAGAAAAGAATCTCGGCGATTTCGCCCAGGTGCTCGCGTAGCGAAAACCCAATGTAAGAGACGTAAGTGTGGTGGGCGTCAAGTTCTTCCTGCACAGCCTCGGCGGTTTCGGTCGATTCGAGGTGCTCCGTGTATTCTTGGTAGGTCTCTTGTTCCTGCACGGCAGGCGTAGGAGGGGCCAGGGCCAGTACCGTCCAGCAAAGGATGCCCGTCAGCAGCGCCGAGGCCGTTTTGTTCAGGTTGATGGTGTGTTCGAAGGCAATAGCCGCATAGCCGATCACAAAAATGGCAATCAGAAGTAGGTACATAAAAGTCGAGATAACGGGAGCTAGTTACGACTTTCTTTGACCCTTGAAAATAGGCGGAACCAAGATTTTTTTGGGGGCGGTAAAATGCAAAACTGGCGCCGGTTTTCAGGGTACTTACGCCTCGTGTTCGGGTGGCGTCAACCCCTCGAAAGGCGCCCGCAATGCAGCGTCGACGCGACGGGGACGCCCGGTTTTCAGGTGAAGTGGGCACCAGAGGCTGCGGGCTTGCACCAGCAGCGTTTGGTCTGCCAGCCGCCAGATTTCCACAAAACGTTCGTAGGTAGTGGCGGTGGCCTCGCCGACCCAGGTACGGGCCTCCAATTGTTCGCCTAAAAAGGCGGGCCGTCGGTAATCAATCTCGTGTCGCAATACTACCCAGGCCACCGTGCGTTGCAATTCGGCCGGGGCGGCGGCTTGCCAGTGAGCTGTGGCCGTTTCCTGCACCCAGCGGACGTAGACCACATTGTTGACGTGGTGCATCGCATCGATGTCGTTCGGTTGAACCAGAATGGGATGTGTGTAGCGGAGAAGGGGCATAACAAGAAATGGGAAAGATACCGCATCCGGCTCACATCTCGAAAGGCCGCCCCGCCGTAAGAAGAGCTATGATCAAGGCACCCATCCCTTTGCTGGAAGACGTCCTGACCGTGCACGAGCGTTTGTGTGCGGCATATGGCGCTCCGTTTCCTTACTTCAGCACCAAAGATCCGCTGAGCGAACTGATCAGCGCGTTGTTGTCGCACCGCACCAAAAACCGCGAGTCGGGGCGGGCTTACAAGCAGTTGCGCGAACGGTTCCCCGACTGGCGACAGGTGCGCGATGCGCCCGTGGCGGAGGTAGAAGAAGCCATTGCGCCCTGTACGTGGCCTGAACAGAAAGCGCCCCGCATCCAGGCGGTGTTGCGTGAAGTAGGCGAACGCACCGGAGATACGTACGACCTGGAGTTTCTGAAAGAGATGGCGGTGCCGGAAGCGCGAGCGTGGCTGGAAAGCCTGTCGGGCGTGGGGCCGAAGACCAGTGCCGCGACGCTGTTGTTCAGCCGTCTGCGCATTCCTGCCTTGCCTGTCGATAGCCACCACCACCGGGTGGCGCAGCGGCTGGGTTGGATTCCGGCCAAGATGGGCCCCGGCCCGGCGCATGCGGTGCTGTCAGCCCTTTTGCCAGCCGATTGGGATGCCCAAACGGTATACGATCACCACGAAGCCCTGATGTACCACGGTCAGCGCTGTTGCTATTTCTACCAGCCCGATTGTGCGCGGTGTCCGGTATTGGCACAGTGTCCGTTCGGAAAAAATCGACTGCGCGCTGAATAAGATCGACAGAGAGTTCGGGTTTTTACAAAAAAGTAGGAGTCCGGAAGGTTACTTTTGGATGTATAGAACGCCAGTCGAGAATTGTGGAGTGCAGGCACTATTTTTGCTAAAAATCGGAGCGTGAGAAATACAATTCTGTTAGGGCTGGTTTTTATGCTGATCACGGTCTGGGTTAAGGCGCAGTCGCCCGTGAAGACGGACACCGCTGTAGCCAAACCGACCGCGAAAGGCGAGCTGATCGAAATTATCAATGCCGACGAAGCACAGGGGGGCATGATCGAACGCAACGGCCAGGAATTGCAATACATGCGTCTGAAAGGGAATGTCCGTTTCCGGCACGACAAGGCCGTGATGTCGTGCGACTCGGCCTATCGGTTTGTGAAGACCAACACCATCGAAGCGTTCGGACATGTGCGCATCAAACAAGGCGATTCGCTGACTTTAGCGGGCGATAGCCTCCTGTACGACGGCAATACCCGACTGGCGCGCATGCGAGGCGAGCGGGTTGTGCTGCGCGACGACCAGATGACCCTGACCACGCAGCACTTGGATTTCGACCGGGAAAACCGGCTGGCCTACTACTTTGGTGGTGGCACCATCGTCGACGACGAAAACAGGCTTACCAGCAAGCAGGGGTACTACCATACCGACACCGAGTACATGCGGTTTAAGGACAGCGTCACCTTGCGGGGCATCGATCCGCCGTACCAATTGGAATCCGACACGCTCGAATACAGCCGGGTCGGAAAAATCGCTCACTTCCGGGCCCCGACCAAAATTATTTCGGAAGGGCGTGTGCTGACCGCCCAGGAGGGTGATTATAATACTGTGAGCCGTCAGTCAGATTTCCGGGGCGGGGCGCAAGTCGAAACGGACGAGTATGTATTGCGCGGTGATACGCTGGTGTACGACGAACTGACCAAAGTAGGGCGGGCGCGACGCAACGTTTCGATCACCGCGAAAAAAGATAGTTTGATTATTGAAGGCGACCGCGGTTACCACGACGGGAATCGCGGGTATTCACGAGTAATCGGGCGGGCACTGATGAAGAACGCAGTCGAAGGCGATACGCTTTTTATCGCGGCCGACACCATGATCTCCCTGCGTCCTCCTAAAAAACCGGAAATCCGCAAGCTCCTGGCTTACCCGAATATCCGGATCTACCGGTCGGATCTGCAAGGCATTTGTGATTCCCTGGTGTACGACCTGGCCGACTCGCTGTTGTATTTCTACGACGATCCTGTGCTGTGGAGTGGCGAAAGTCAGCTCACGGCCGATTCCGTACAGGTGCAAATGGCTAACAACCGCATCGACCGCTTGTACATGCGAACCAATGCGTTCATCATTTCTACCGACAGTCTGCACAATTTCAATCAGATAAAAGGTCGGAATATGACAGCTTTGTTCCAGGAAGGTGACATGCGCCGGGTCGATGTGGATGGCAACGGCGAAAGCATCTATTTCGCGCTGGAAGGCGATTCGTTGATGATTGGCATGAATAAAGTGATTTGCAGCAACATGCAAATCCGGATGGCTGAAAAAAAAGTGCACGAAATTGTGTTTATTCAGCAACCCGATGCGGTCTTTATACCGCCGCACGAGCTTTCTGAGCCCGATCGCCGTCTAAAAAGTTTTGCCTGGCGCGTTTCAGAGCGCCCGGCTAAAAACAACGTGGTCAGAACTTCCGTACAGAAACCCAGGAAGCCTGCTTCCGCACCAAAAGTGGAAGACACGATGACTTCAGAGGTAATAAAAAAGGAAAAATAAAAAACGTGGTGTCGGTATATTGATTAATTTTAGATGAGCAACCACTGACGACCTCTTTTAATGATTATGCAGCTTATGAAAAAAATTATACATATCTTCATTGTGTCACTTTTCGCGTTCGGCATGTGGGGAGAAGCCGCGGCCGTTCGAGCACAGGATCGGGGGGAAGTGTCGTTGCGTCGTGACGAGCGCAGTGTTAGCAGCGTACAGTCCGGTGTGCACATTTATCCGAACCCCATCGTCGGAAAAGCGGTGATCGAATACACCCTGGCTCCGGAAGTGCGGGAAGCGAAAGTGATGATCTTTAACATTCTGGGAAATCTGACGAAAGAGATCGCTCTTTCTCAATACGATACAAAAGTAGACCTGCCTGCCAACGAACTGAGCGCAGGGGTCTATTTCTACTCACTTTACCTCGACGGCGTGCGGCAGGATACCAAGCGTTTGGTGGTAAAATAGACTTTCAGAGACCTTAAAAAGCCTCGGAATGTAAGGTTCCGAGGCTTTTTTTATGTCCATTGCAATTCGCCGTTCATCACGGTGAAAGCCTTTCCTTTCAGCAAAACGCGATCGCCTTGCAGCGTTACCTCCAACGCCCCACCCCGCATCGACGCCTGATACGCCTGAAAAACAGCTTTTCCCAGCTTGGGCTGCCAATAGGCGGCCAGGGCGCAGTGTGCCGATCCTGTCACCGGATCTTCCGGAATGCCGACGGCTGGCCCGAACATGCGCGAGACGAAGTCGTACGAGTCGCTGCGCGCCGTAACAATCACACCCCGCGGGTAATGCTTCAGGCGGTTCATGTCCGGTTGTAAAGATCGAACGGCCGCTTCGCTCTCTAACTCCACCAGATAATCAAAAGGGCTACGGTAGGTGGTGGCTATGCGGAGACCGAGCGCTTCTTCCAACCCTTGCGGCGTTTCGACGGGATGGACCGGACTCACCGGAAAGTTCAGTGTGACCTCACCGGCGCTTCCGTGGGCATACAGCGTACCACTGTGGGTGTAGAACGTAATCTTTTGGTTTTCAGACACTACCCCTTTTTCATAAAGCCAGTGTGCACTGGCCAGCGTGGCGTGTCCGCACAGCTCTACTTCCACGGCCGGTGTAAACCAGCGCAGCCGGAATCCCTCCGACTCTGGTTGGAGAAATGCCGTTTCGGCCAAGTTCATCTCGGCAGCAATCAACTGCATGCGCTCGTCCGAAAGCGGAGTAGCGAGTAAACAGACCGCGGCCGGATTACCGGAAAACGGTCGTAGTGCAAACGCATCGACAACAGAAACGGGTTGCGTGGGCATAATAAACAGAGGAAAAGAGTAGTAAAATGACGGTGGGTAGTGCGGCTAAAAGTGCAGAAAATTGGGGAAGTTGCCTCTTTATTTTACGACACAGCAGTAACGCGATGTTAAGCTTTTGGGAAACCCATACCTATCTGTCGACCGATTTTCTGATCGTAGGGGGAGGCATTTCTGGTCTTTCGACGGCCCTACGTCTGAAAGAAAGGCGGCCAAACGCACAGGTAACTGTCTTGGAACGCGGCACTTTGCCGAACGGGGCCAGCACCAAGAATGCCGGATTCGCCTGTTTCGGAAGTTTAACCGAATTGCTGGAAGACATCGACACCATTGGCCCTGCAGAAACGCTAGCGCTGGTCGAGCGTCGGTACCGGGGCCTGCAACGCCTGCGCGCGCGTGTCGGTGACGCCGCTCTCGATTACCAGGGGAACGGCGGATGGGAGCTAATCGGAGAGTGGGAAGAGGGTGCCCTGTCACGGCTGGAGGAAGTGAATGAATCACTGAGTCCCTTGTTTCAGGAGCCGGTGTTTCAGGTGAAAACCGAAGCGCGGGCACGCCTGGGTTTTGCGTCCGAAGCAGTACGTCACCTCATTTTCAACCCTTACGAGGGGCAGTTGCACCCCGGGCAAATGATGCGTGCTCTTTGGCAGCGTGCTGTGGAACAAGGTGTCACGGTGTTGCACGGGTGCGACGTCAGATCCTGGGAAGAGGCCAACGCGCAGGTGACCGTGACCGCCGCGCTGACCGGCCACCCGGAGCCGGTAAAGTTTTCGGCGGCGCAACTGGCCTTCTGTACCAATGCCTTCACCCCAGCCCTGTTGCCGGAGCTCTCCTTGCGGCCGGGACGAGGCCAGGTTCTGGTGACGGAACCGCTCGGGACGCTGCCGTTCAAGGGCGTTTTCCATTTCGACAAAGGGTATTACTACTTCCGCAACTTCGAAGGGCGGGTGCTGTTCGGGGGTGGGCGTAATCTCGACTTCGCAGGCGAAGAAACCACCGCGTTTGAAATCAACGAGCGCATCTACGAAGACCTGCTTCACAAGCTGCGGACGGTGATTCTGCCCGGCCACCCGGTGAAGATTGCCCAACGATGGGCAGGCATTATGGCTTTTGGCGAAGACAAGCGGCCCATTGTCCGGCGGTTAGGGACTCGTACTGTGGCGGGAGTACGCCTGGGCGGCATGGGTGTAGCCATCGGCAGCCTGATTGGCGACGAACTGGCCGATCTGTTGCTGGCTTAAAAAAGACGCGCCCCATTTGGAACCGACTGGTCAGGCCCGATCAGGACCACAGCACCCTGCTCATCAGGAAAGCCGGTAATCAGGATTTCCGACAGAAACTTACCGATCTGCTTGGGTGGGAAGTTGGTGACACATACGACCTGCCGACCGATCAGGGTCTCGGCGGTGTAGTGCGCGGTAATTTGAGCGCTGGTTTTTTTGACGCCCAGCGGCTCGCCAAAATCTACCCAGACTTTCCAGGCGGGTTTTCGTGCCTCGGGAAAAGGTTCAACGCGTACGACAGTGCCGACGCGGAGCTCGACCTTTTCAAAATCTTCCCAACTAATCATGCCTTTCGGTAGCGGGTTTTCCTTCCTGTTCTTCGATGAGTTGCATCATCGATTCGTGTAGCTTCGTTTGAAACGCCCGTAGCGCGGGAGGGACATTCTCCACGGCGGTGATCTGTTTCGTTTTTCCGTCGAGGCGCACGGACGTAATCGTAGACGGCAGGTCAGTCGCTTTTGTAGGATACTCGTCTTCTAGTTGAAAATAACCCAATTGCTTCGCTTCCTGCAGCCATTGTTTTACCTGCTCGGCCGGGGCCTGAAACTCATACGTGCCTTCTTTGGCCACGAACTGCCTGCCTTCGTAGAACACGGTGCCGTCTTCGTAAACACTGGCTTTGTACGTGGGGCAGCGCCCGAAACAGGGCGTTTTTTCGATGGTGAGTACCGGAAGCCGAGCTTCGGTGTCTTTCTGGGAACGGCAGGCACCAGCGGCAAACACCAGCGCCAGCATCAACATGTATATTCTGGACATAGGATCAATAACGAGGTTGGAGCGTCAGCGCAAATATCGCTCCGCACTTCCGAAATGCAACCCGATGAAAAAACTTGCCTCTACAACGTCGTGGAAGCCAACAGTGGTATGGAGAACCGACGGAAAATTAGTGCGGTGAAGGTGTAAAATCGGAAGCATGCAGCGTGGCGTTCGGCGAAGTGGGCAACGCGGCTTCTGCAAAACGTGCCAGGAGTTCAGCCGCAGAAGTCGGCAGCGGGACGCTGTAACCGAGCGATTTAGCGATGACTTGGTAGAATGATGCAGCCGACGGCCGGGCCTCGCGTACCGATTGCGCCCCCGCCGATTTGGAAAGCTTTTCACCAGAAGCGAGTTGCACCAGCGGATGATGATAGAACAGCACGTCTCCGAAGGCGGCGTAAGTGGGCGTGACCTGCGCTAGTTGCTGTGCCAGGTAAACTTGCGCTGCGGTCGAAGGCAACAAATCCAGCCCTCTGACAATCAGGGTGGTGCCGTAATGAAGATCATCCACGACGGACGAAAGCTGATAGGCGGGACTGCCATCTTTCTTACGAACGACAAAATCGCCCATTGCCTGACTGAGATCAACCGTGGAGCTGTCCCCGCCCCATGCCTGAAACGTAACCTGGAGACCCTCGGGAACGCGCAATCGCCAGGCGCAGCCGGGTGTGTCCAAGGCCCGATGGCGTGCGCGGCACGTACCGGGATACAGGCCATCCACCGACTGACGGCGCAATTGCGCGCGTGTACAGGTGCACGCAAAAACCGCCTCCGGGACGGCACTGAGCTGTTGCAGAGCACTCTGGTACAGTGCCTCGCGCAGTTGCTGAGAGTAGTGACGGTAGAAGTCGGCGGGCCCCTCGGGGCCGGTGTCCCAGTCCAGCCCCAGCCAGGCGAGCGTATGAAAAATGTCGTCGACGTATTCGGGGCGGACGCGGGCCGCGTCGGCATCGTCGATGCGGAGGTGCAACGTCCCGCCATGATGCCGCACCAGAAGCCACGTCAGAACAAACGAAAACGCATTGCCCAGATGCAAATAGCCACTGGGCGTAGGTGCCAGCCTCGACGCAACTTTACTCACCTTGGCCCTCTGGGGTGGTGAGGCGTTTCAACACGAGTGGTTCCTTGAGTTTGTTGGTCGTCATGTCATAAAACGCCCGCAGTGCATGATATTGATCGGCCCCGATCAGATGCTGGTGGAGGGTTGATCGCCCCTGTATCTGAATTTGTGTTTCAATTTGTTGCGACTGGTACTGGATGCTGGCAGACCGGTCGGGTGTAACTGCTTTCAGCGACTTCGGCAACTCTTCGACTTGCAGGCCAGGCGGCAGGACGACTGACATCGTAAAAATCTCTGTAAACGGATAGTCGAACTCAATGGGGTAGTACCGCTTGGCCTCAGAGAAGGGATTTTCGTCGAACTGCGACTGAAAATCGGGCTGAAAATACATCCGGTTGCCTGCGGCCTGACTCGGCTGGATGAGCTGGCAACGAATGGTCAGGGGTTTGTCCAAGGCTGCCAAATTTTCGATTTCCAGGCGCTCCAAAGTGCCTTTGGTATTCCATTGTTTCCGCAGCCATTCTTCGCCGCCTTTGGCCAGTTGCTGGCGCATCCGTACTGCCTCGTAGCCGGTGTAATTGATTTCGTACTCCGAAACCGTCTGTGACGGGTCTTGCAGGTTTACCTGAATCGACGTGGCGACGTTTGTCGCCGGCTGAGTAGGTTCAAGCCAACGCCCCTTGCTGGCATGCAGCAGATACAAACCCTCGTTCAAATCCTGATACGGCAGGCAACCGTACGGGTGATGGCCCAGGATGGCGTCCAGGGGCTGGTCTTTACCGTCGATGTGTACATTGGCAATCAGGTGGTTGAATTGGGATAGCATAGGTGCTCCCCGAAAAACCCGGCCGTGGCTTCGGGTGCTTACCAGGACGGGATCGGCTTCCAGGTCGGCGGCACGCAGCAACAGGCAGAGCAGCAGGTTGATTTCGTCGCTAGCCCCTTCCTGGGCTTCCCACAACTGATCGGGCGTTTTGTCGGCAAAATACCCATACTCACCATTCCACCGGAAATGGTCGCGCACAAAAGCATAAATGGCACGGGCCCGGTCGGTCGGGTCGACGGGCAGTGTCATGTTTTCCTCCAGCCGTTTGCGCGCCCACCCTTTCTTCTCCAGGTACAACCGAAACGCATCGGCTTCCAGTACATCGGCCGAAAATTTCTCCCAGGTTTTCATCAGAGTGGTGTATTCCATACCGCTGCTCGGCATACTCCCGCGTTTGTAATACCCTGCCAGCTGAAAGCGGATTTTCTCGACGTAGTCCAGCAGATGCGGAGCATGAACCTCTTTACGAATGGCCGGCAGGTCTTCTAATTCCCACTTGCTGGTGGGAGTCTCGGAATAATTTTTTAGAAGGCGCGTGCCCTGATACAGCACGCGGTAATCGAGGCCCGAAGGAATTTCGGCTTCGAACGCCGAATGAAGCGTTGGAATGTCGTTCTGAAAGACCCAACCCTCCAGAAAAACTACGCTCTCCGAATACGTGCGGTACGAATACTCAATGATCGAACCTTTGCGAACGTTCGGAAATGTAAAGCGTTTCTCACTCCAGCGGTCGTCGAGGCGCACTTCGAAAATCTCTTTGTTCGAAACTTCGTGCTTGGTAATCGACCCGTCAGGTTCTACATTGATGGTCTGCGCACGGATGCCGTTAATGCTTTCCAGGTTATCTTTTACGTAAAACGGTAACCGGACGTCGGCGTAATCCAACCCTTTGTCGTCCAGAATCTTGATTCGGAAATGTTTGTAGATGATCGGGTCGCTGCCGTAAGCAAACGTGACTTTGCCCGCTTCGTCGAGCATCACGGCCACGGCCGAAGAGTCGTAGTCGCATACGGTCAGGGCTAACTCTTCTTTACTGACTTTGCCCCATTTCAGGGAGCCCACGGCCCCGGCGGGCAGGCTCAATGCGAGAAACAACGGGAGCAGAAGCAGATTTTTCATGATGAAGTGCGCTGGTCGAAAAAGTAACAGATAAATCAGGCTAAGATTAATACCAAATCAACAGAAAAAAAAGATATAAGCCGCGGAGTGTGTAACGTTAGCAAAGAATACGCAAGAAAAAAGGAGTACTTTTTGGATAACCTTGGCAAGCCCAAAACAGAACGCCCGGCCGTAACGAGAATCATGCTGCCACGCGACGTAGAAAATTTTCTGAGCAACAAACCACCCGTCGCGGTGGAACTGTTCCGCCTGTTTACCAAGGAAATGCAGGCGCTGGGACCGGTGCACCTGCGTCCCACCAAAACCACGGTGGCTTTTGAGGCGACTCGGCACATGGCGTACCTCTATGCCTTCGGAAAAACGTTTGTGAGTGGAGTGTTCCGCTTCCCGCAGTCGTACGAAGGCCATCTCTGCTTTTTCAAGGTCGGGAAGGTAGCCCCCCAGTCCCGGGTGTACGCACACCATTTCCGCCTCTACGAGCCGTCCGACCTGGACGAAGAACTGCAGGTTTTTATGAAAATGGCGTATGCCAACGCCACGTCGCCCGATGCTTAAGTTCACTTACTTCAGACGAATGCGTAAGCAGCACTGGGTCCTGTTTGCTGGAAGTATGGTGGCACTGTGGGGGCTTTTTCTTCTGCTGGACGCCTGTTTTCCCTTTCGACCGCAGGTAGCGTATGCGCCGCTGGTGCTGGACCGCGACGGAACTGTGCTGCATGCCCGTTTGAGTGCCGATGACAAATGGCGGATGTATACCGAACTGTCCGAAATTACGCCTACGTTGCGGCAGGCCTTGTTGTTTAAAGAAGATCGCTTCTTTTACTACCATATGGGCGTCAATCCGCTGGCGATGGTGCGCGCATTGGCAAGCAACTGGCGTAGCGGGCGGCGTACTTCCGGCGCTTCTACGATCACCATGCAAGTCGCCCGGCTGCTTGACCCACAACCTCGTACCTACGGAAACAAACTGCGGGAAATGTTCCGGGCCCTGCAACTGGAGTGGCACTATTCCAAAGACGAGATCCTGCAACTCTACCTCAATCTGGTCCCCTACGGGAGTAACCTGGAAGGGGTGAAATCGGCAGCGCTGTTGTATTTCGGGCGATCCCCCAACCACCTGAGTCTTGCGCAGATTGCTACCCTGACCGTAGTGCCCAACCGACCCTCTTCGCTGCGTCTGGACCAACCGAACGATGAACTGCTGGCGGTGCGAAACCAATGGCTGCGGGCATTCCGCGAGGCGAATGTGTTTCCTGTGCAGGCCGTTGCCGACGCCTTAGCCGAGCCACTCAACCTGCGGCGTCGCCCTACGCCCCGCGGCGTTCCGCACTTGGCCCGCCGCCTGACCCAGACCCACAAACGCGTGCCGGTGGTGCGCACAACAATCGACCGCCGGGTGCAGGCGCAGGTGGAAACGTTGACCGAGACGCACATACGACATTGGAAACAGCGCAATGTGCACAACGCCGCCGTGATGGTGGTAGACAATCGTACGCGTGAGGTAGTGGCGTACCTCGGGTCGCCTGATTTCGAGGACGGTACCCATGCCGGGCAAGTCGACGGCGTGAGGGCGGTCCGGTCGCCGGGTAGTACGCTGAAGCCGCTGGTGTATGCCCTGGCGTTCGACGAAGGAAAAGTGACGCCTAAACGGATGTTGCCCGATGTCCCGACGGATTACGACGGTTATGCCCCCGAAAATTTTGATCGGCAATTTCACGGCCAAGTGACAGCCGAACTGGCGCTGTCGCATTCGCTGAATCTGCCTGCGGTGCAATTATTACAGGAGGTAAGCGTGCCGTTGTTGGTACAACGCCTCAAACAGGCCGGGTTCGCCACCATTGCGCGTCAGCAGCACTACCTGGGGCTCTCAACCGTGTTGGGCGGTTGCGGCACCACGTTAGAGGAATTGACGGCGCTGTACGCCGCCCTGGCCGACCAGGGACGCTACCGACCGCTGCGGACTCTGGCCACAGCCGGAGACGACACGACCACAGCCGCGGTAGTGAGTCCGGCAGCCTCGTTCGTGGTAACCGAAATTCTGACCCAACTGGAGCGCCCCGACCTTCCTCAGCGCGAGCACCATGCCCTACGCGTCCCCCGCATTGCCTGGAAAACGGGGACGTCTTACGGCCGCCGCGACGCCTGGAGCATCGGCTACAACGAGCGCTACACGGTTGGGGTATGGGTCGGAAATTTCTCGGGTGAAGGCGTGCGCGAACTCACCGGCGCCGACGCCGCCACGCCGCTGTTGTTCAAGCTCTTCAACATGCTGGAGCCCAACGGAACGGAGCGCTGGTTTCGGGCGCCTGCCGCGCTGGGTTTCCGGCTGGTCTGTGCAGAGACCGGCTTGGTGCCTGGTCCAGCGTGCGAGCATCAGGTGGTCGATTACTTCTTGCCGCTGGTGTCCGAAGCGCGGGTATGTGACCACTGGCAGGAAGTCCGCGTCTCGCCCGACGAAACGCTGTCGTACTGTCCGGTCTGTTCACCGCCGGCGGGCTACAAGCGCAAACGTTACCGTCGTCTGCCCGCTCCGGTGCTGGCTTTTCAGCGGGCGCAGGGCACAGCACCGGAAGTCGTGCCGCCACACAACCCAGCCTGCACGCGGGTCTGGCAGGCGGATGCGCCCCAGATTGTTTCGCCGGTAGACGGCAAAGAATACGTGGTGGAGCGCACAGAACCGGCCGAGCTTATGCTGCAGTGCCAGGCCGAAGGCGATGTGAAGGAAGTATACTGGTACGTCAACGATCAGTTTTTCAAAGCCGCGTCCCCGACCGAGCCGGTGTTCTGGCAACCGGACGCGGGCGCTACGGACGGGCGGCTGAAGGTGTCGTGCAGCGACGACCGCGGCCGGAATACCGACGTCTGGGTGCGCCTTTCTTCGTGGTAACCGTTTAATTATCACCTACTTTTAGGGGCTGTAAGGTCTTCGCCGCATTCCGAACAGTGCGGCCGAAACGAAGGGTTACATTTGTTAACAACGGGGATACACCTCCCTGAATGTTGACACAACAGACCTTACTATCGTGAAGCTTCGATTTTCTCTGGCGGTAATGGCATGGATGGTAGCCGGTTTTGCGCTGGCACAGTCCTCTTCCAATAAAGTGGTGAACTACGAAACCATTGCCGACGAACCCTACGAAATCAATAACCTCTGGCTGCACATCCAGCCCTTAACGGCGGATATGTTTCAGACCAACATGGCGATCTGTTATGGCGTCCAGGCAGATTACCTGATGAAAGATAAATACCATTTTGAAGCAAAACTTCGGGGACCGTACGCAAAACAGGTCGATTTCGCGCGTCAGCTCGGCGAAAGCAACGGCGCTGTGATGATCGGTGACCAACGCTACGAACTTGCCACCAAACTGGACCGCTTTCTGCGGATTCAGGCGGGCATGACCTACCACGTAATCGACCGGGAGAAAAAGGGCGTGGCCCGGCTGGTGATGGCGTACAAAAAACAGGAACGTTACCGTTACGAAAATTACGACCGCATTACGGTCAATGCCCAGGTTCGCAACTTCGTGGGCGTGCGCGGGGGCTTCGAACATTATGAAACGGCAACGGCCCTGTCGCCCGTGTTGAGAAAACAGGGGGCCGTGCTGACAGGCGACGACGGCAGTACGCTGGCCTACTCGCCCGAGAATGGCGGTACGCTGTTCACCAACGTAACCGCCCCCGGAATGTACCTGGGCGGTTCGTACGGCATCATCCGGAACATTTCGGTGAAAGCCGACAAGGTCGGAACGATTGGCGACGACCGTTTCATCACCTTCTATGGCGATCTGCTACTTTCACCGTGGGTGAAGCTTGACGATATTATCGCGCACCTGGACGACACCGAGAAGCAGGTTACCTTCAGCACCGCTGCCGTGAAAACCCGTAAAATCGGTTTTCGTACCGGCTTTGACATCATGTTCAACCAGCGCTCCTATTTTTCCTTCGGTGGGGAAGTGGGATTCCGGCCGGGCATCGCCGGGCGCGGGTTGTATGCGGAGGCCCGCGTCGGACTGCCCGTTTTTGGTTTCAAAATGAACGGCATGCGGACCGCCAACAACACCGGCGGATTTTAAAAGCAACAGTAAGTACAGTGAAATAGCGAAGAGAAGGCATCCTGTGGGGTGCCTTTTTTATTGTCGGGCCGCTTCAGTCTCTAGCTTCTCGGCCGTTTGTTCGCCCAGGTACCGGTCAATGAAATAATGTGCTACGTACAACAGCGGGGTCAGGACCACGGCGACAATAAACTTGTAGATGTAGTTGTTCCAGGCCACGTCGAGCACCTGCGCCCACGACCAGTTGCCAAACACAAAAAAGGCGACCCACAGCACGACGAAACTATCCACCAATTGCGAAACCAGCGTAGAGCCTGTTGCCCGCAGCCAGATTTTTCGGGTACCCGTCAGGTGACGGAGGTAATGAAAAACGTAAGCGTCGAGCAACTGGCCCAGCAGAAAGGCCGTGAGCGATCCGATGATAATGCCCAGTCCCTGCCGAAAAATGGTTTTGAAGGCGTAATCGATGTCGAACGGCTGTCCGGCTGCGTCAGTGCCGTTCACTTCCAGCCAGAAAGAAGCCGGGGGCAACAGCGTCACCACCCAAATCGCCAGAAACGCATACCCGATAAATCCAGCCGTCAGGTAACTGATGCGCTTCACGCCCTTCGGACCAAAGTACTCGTTGATGACATCGGTCGTGATGAACACCAGCGGCCAGATGACCGCCCCGGCCGTGAGGTTGTAGTTGCCCAGTGCTTCCGGCGACAGGCCCAACGTACCTTCTACCGAAAAGATTTTGACCCCGATGATTTCGGCGACCAGTGCGTTGGTCAGAAAAATGCCACTCAGCAGAATGAAAAGCCGGGTGCGTTTGTCAGTCGGATTCGTTTGTGAGTTCACCTATGGGAATGGTAGCGCCTTCGGAAGAGAGAAAGCTGTTGGCGAAGACTTCGCGGGCTTCCTGCTCAAAGGTAGTAAGGTCTCGGTAACGGGACGAGTAATGGCCTAAAATCAACCGACCGACTTCGGCCCTCTGGGCAATTTCGGCCGCCTGCTGGGCGGTACTGTGGTACGTAACGGCGGCGCGCTCGGCGTACTCGTTCGTAAAAGTCGATTCGTGGTAAAGCAGGTCGACGTTCCGGATCAGCGGAATCAGCCGCTCGTTATAGCGCGTGTCGGAGCAGTAGGCATAGCCACGGCTGGGGCGGGGGGGGAGCGTTACCTCCTCGCTACGCACCACCACGTTGCCGGCTTCGTCTTTCACGTCTTCGCCCCGCTTCAGTGCGTTCAGGTGGACGGGAGGCAAGCCGTGCGGCAACTTATCCCGCAACAGGCGGCGTTTTTTCGGTTTTTCCTTAAACAGAAAGCCGCAGCAAGCAATGCGGTGGTCGAGCGGCAGCGTTTGGACCGTCAGCGTATCGGTTTCCAGAATCTGGTACGAGCGCTCGGTTTCCAGTTCTTTAAAGTCGATGTGGTAATTCAGGCGGGTGTCCGAAATCTGAAACTGGAGCGTGATGATCTCGGCCAGGCCGGGCGGGCCGTATAAAAAAAGCGGGTTGCGCCGACCTTGCAGGTGCATGGTCGAAAGCAACCCCAATAAGCCCAGGTAATGGTCACCGTGCAGGTGACTGATAAAAATATGATTGATCCGGTTCAGACGAATCCGGTACCGGAGCATCTGGATCTGCGTGCCTTCGCCGCAGTCGATCAGAAAAAGATGGTGGTTATGATTTACAATTTGTGCGGTCTGATGCCGGCCAAACGCGAACGACGCGGAATTCGAGCCCAGAATCGTAATGTCAAATACCACTTACTCTTCGTTACGGAGTTCGTTTTCAATCTCGTACATGAACACGGCATCGACGGCTTCTTCGGTCGTGGGAATCAGGTTCAACACGGTGTCCAGTTGAGAGATGCGGATCAGCTTCAGCACGTGATCGTTCAGCGACGACAGGATGAATACCCCGCCCGCGTCTTTGCACAGACGATCGCCCGTCAGGATCGAGCTCAGGCCGGAAGAGTCGGCGTAACGCACGCGCGACAGATCCAGGATGATGTTTTTGTACCCACTGGTGTGAAGCGTCACAAATTCGGCTTTCAGCTGCGGAGAAATAGTGGCGTCCAGTTTGTCTTCTTCAAGGCGGAGTATGCAGTACTTCTCCTCTTTGTCGGTAGTAAATTTCATAAATCAAAAAAGATTGAGCGGCTCTGAATCGACTCGCCTCTCAGCTCAGATGTACGCGGCGACGTTCTTCTCAATGCGAGACAGCGGGTCTTCGTCATTTGTACGGTGAAACGGTTCGCCGGTTACCTTTTCGTAAAGTTCTATATATCTTTCCGTAATACGGCTGACCACCTCGTCGGTCATCTCCGGAATCTGCTGCCCGGCTTTGCCCTGAAAACCGCCGTCGATGAGCCACTGGCGCACAAATTCCTTGGAAAGCTGCTTCTGCGGTTCGCCTGCCTGCTGGCGTGTTTCGTAGCCCTCCGCGTAAAAATAGCGCGACGAATCGGGGGTGTGTACCTCGTCGATCAGGTACAGGTTTCCGTCGTAGCGTCCGAACTCGTATTTGGTGTCGACCAGGATCAGACCGCGCTTCCGGGCGATCTCGGTGCCGCGCTGAAAAAGCGCCAGCGCGTATTTTTCCAGCTGAACGTAGTCGGCTTCCGGCGCAAGGCCGCGTTGCAGAATTTCCTCCCGCGAAATGTCTTCGTCGTGGCCTTCGTGCGCTTTGGTCGACGGCGTGATGATCGGCTCCGGCAGGCGGTCGTTTTCGCGCAGGCCTTCCGGCAACGCCACGCCGCACAGCGTGCGCTTACCGCTGCGGTACTCGCGCCAGGCGTGTCCGGCGAGGTACCCGCGCACCACCATCTCGATCGGAATGGGTTCGCAGGCCAGCCCCACGGTCGCATTCGGGTCGGGCACGTGCATCACCCAATTGGGCACAATGTCTTCCGTTGCGTGCAGGAAACGGGCGGCAATCTGATTCAGGACCTGGCCTTTGTAAGGAATGGCCCGCGGCAGTACCACGTCGAACGCCGAGATCCGGTCGGTGGCGATCAGCGCAAGTTTGGAACCGAAATAGTAGACATCCCGGACTTTTCCCCGGTAAAAACCGGTCTGTCCAGGAAATTGGAAATGGGTTTCTTTGATGGCCTGCATAATGGGAAGCATGAGCCAACAAAGCTAGGGGATGGCGGGAGTTAGCGCAAGACGGATGAGGAGAACAGACCGTGGTTTGCTGCGGAGCGGTGGAATTGATTAGGCTCTGGCTCTGGCTGACAGCCCTTCGCCTACAGGCTACTTGGCTTTGGTTTCGATGATTTCGCCATTGCGGTAGATTTCGGTGCGAAGCGGCTTGCCTTTTTCGTTGAAGACTTCCCAGGGGCCGGAACGCTTCCCACCTCGGAAACCGCCTTTTTCGGCAATCTGCCCGTTTTCGTGGTAGCGCGTCAGCGTATCGATGGGGCTGTTGGCCTTCCAGATCCCTTCGCTCTCCAGTTGGCCCGACGGATAATACGTTTTGGCAGGCCCGGAGCGAAGGTCGTTCTGCATCGACCGTTCTTCCTTCCGGGTGCCGTCTTCGTAAAACTCCTTCACCACCCCCGTGACGCGCCCGTTGGCATAAGGCTCCTGGCGCTGCGGCTTTCCGTTAGGGTAATAGTAGATCCAGGTTTCGGCGGGCTGGTCTTCCACGTAGGTCTTCTCGCTCAGCAAAACGCCTTGCGCATCCCAGGTTTTAACGGCGCGGTCCTTCTCGTCGTTCGCATACCGGATCTGTTCGCGCACTTTGCCGTTCGGGTGGTAGTACAGGGCCGTACCCACCTTTTTGCCTGCATCGTAGCGGATTTCATGGCGCGGGGTACCGTCTTCGTAAAAAGCGCGGTTGATTCCCTCGAGCTCACCCTTGGTATAGTGCCCTTCAAGCAGCAGTTGCCCGCTTTTGCTGAAGTGACGAAACACGCCGTTGCGGGTGCCGTCGACCATCATCGACTCTTTTTCTAGGGCGCCGTTGGGGTAATACACCTTGTAGAAGCCATTGACGCGCCCGTCCTTGTAATGCGCCTCGGTTTCCAGTCCTCCTTCCGGATAATACGTTTTGGTGATGCCGTTCTGCTTGTTGCCGACGTACATGATCTCCTTCTGCACCTTGCCGTTCGGATAATATTCACGGAGCAGACCCTCGGGCCAACCGTTTTCGAACCGCCCGATGCGCCGGGGATTGCCGTCGTCGTAGTAAGTGTAAACCGTGTCCTTAAGCTGGTTGTCTTCGTACTGCGCTTTCTGGATGATGCGCCCCTCGCGGTTGTAAGCGACCATGGGCCCTTCTCGCTCACCAGCCTCGAAACGGACTTCCATTTTGGGCTGCCCGTCTTCGTAATATTCCGTGAAGATGCTGTCGCGCTTGCCGTTGTGAAAGGCCCCCGTAATGGCGACCTGCCCGTTGGGGTAATAGCGCCGGAACGAGCCTTCCAAAACCGTATCGCCCGGTGCCTGAACGAAATATTCTTCTTTCAACGCTCCAGATCCTTCGTACCGGGTCTGCACTTTGTATTGCGCCGACAGGGGAGAAATCAGGCCACCGAGGGCCACCAGAAAGAAAAGACGGTTACGCATACGCCAGTTAATACCTGTGTTTCAGCAGTAAAGTAACGCACGAACCAGATAGTTCCGTATGCTCCTGACCGGGTACGTGATGTGAAGCGGAAATGTGCAGGCATTTCAGGGATAGGTGCGGGGACGCAGGTTGCACGTCCGGACCTGTGACCCCGCACGTTGGCGCTACAGCCGTTCGATGACCATCGCCGAGGCACCGCCGCCGCCGTTGCAGATGCCGACCGCGCCCAAGCGGCCGTTGCGCTGTTGCAGTACGTTGGTCAGGGTCGTGACGATGCGCGCGCCCGAGCAGCCCAGCGGATGTCCTAGGGCTACCGCGCCGCCGAACACGTTGACCTTCTCGGCCGGAATTTCCAGCATTTGGTTAAAGGCCAGAGGCACTACGGCAAATGCTTCGTTTACCTCGAAAAAGTCGATGTCGTCTTTCGTGAGGCCCGCCCGCTCCAGGGCCTTCGGCACGGCTTTGGTCGGTGCGGTGGTGAACCATTCCGGTTCGTGGGCGGCATCGGCAAACGAAACGATCCGGGCAAGGGGCTTCAGACCCAGGGCATCGGCCTTTGCTTTGCTCATCAGTACCAGCGCCGCCGCACCGTCGTTGATGGTAGAGGCGTTGGCCGCCGTCACGGTACCGTCTTTCGTAAAGGCCGGGCGCAGGCCGGGAATCTTCTCGAATTTTACGTTGAGGTATTCTTCGTCTTCGGCAATTTCGATCGGATCGCCTTTGCGCTGCGGCACTTCCACGGGCACAATTTCGTGACGCATCTGGCCCGACTGGGTCGCTTCGGCCACGCGTTTGTACGAAGCGATGGCAAAGTCATCCTGCTGTTCCCGCGAGATGCCGTATTTCTGGGCCGTGGCGTCGGCAAAAACGCCCATTGCTTTTTGCTGGTATACGTCTTCCAGTCCATCGCGCACCAAGCCGTCGAGCAGTTCGCCGTGCCCGTAGCGATAGCCGTAGCGCGCTTTGGGGACGTAATACGGAATGTTCGACATGCTTTCCATCCCTCCGGCGACCAGCACATCGGCCAGGCCTAACTGAATGGCTTGTGCCGCAAACATGATGGCTTTTGTGCCCGAAGCGCACACTTTGTTGACGGTTGTGCAGGGGACGGTGTTGGGAATGCCGGCGTAGATCGCGGCCTGACGGGCGGGGGCTTGTCCCAGGTTGGCCGATACGACGTTGCCCATAAACACTTCCTGCACCTGTTCGGGCTGGACCTGGGCCCGGGCGAGCGCGCCGCGGATGGCCGCCGCCCCGAGTTGCGTGGCCGAGAGCGCGCTCAGCACGCCGCCGAAACTGCCGATCGGCGTGCGTACCGCCGACATGATATAGACTTCTTGCATGAGATAAACGAGGTGTTTGGTTACGGCAAGTTACCCGAAATCGGGGAAAGCCCCTCGCAGGCCGGTGCCGGGGAAAAGTGGCGTGGAGCGGCTGAGATGCGCGCCGACCGACGGCTTACCAGTCAGGCTTGTTGGGGTCGATGCCCTTGCTGTTGCGGTGTTTCTTTTGTTGCAGGTACTGAATCTCGCTGTCGCGCATGGCGTCCAGAATCATCCGGGCCTTTTCTTCGCTGATGTTGAGCTTGTCGAGTTGCTCCTGGTTGATGGGAGCCGCCTGCGAGGCCTCTTTTTCGTCGTCGCCTTCCTCACCTTCCTGCGGCTGTTCTTCCTGCTGTTGCGGGTCTTTTCCGGACTGCTCTTCCGACGGTTTTTCCTGTTGTTCGCCTTCCTGTTGCTCCTGCTGCTGGCCTTGCTGCTGCTGTTGCGGTTGGTTCTGCTGGTTTTCCTGATCCTCCTGTTTCTGATCGCCCTGTTGCTGTTGCTGCTGTTGGTCCTGCTGGTTCTCGTCCTGCAGTTTGTTGTACAGCGCGTTCAGCTTGGCATCGTCCGGATAGCGGCGCAGGGCGGTTTCGACCGTCGCCAGGGCTTCCTGTTTGTTGCCGTTGATGTACTGGTTGGCCGCCGCGTGAAACGAAGCGTCTACGTTCTGCGCCCAAGCCGACAGGCTGGCGAAAAAGGCAACGGCGAAGAGAAAAAATTTCATGGTCAGTTCAGGTTGTTGATATCCGCCACCTCGCCCAGTCGTTTGATGAAATCGTTAAAGGCCTCGGTGGTTTTGTCTTTGCGCAGGGCTTCCTGCATCAGCTGATACGCAGCCTGATAACGATGCTGCGCGGCCAGTTGTTCCGCCTGGGCCTTCATGGCTTTCGCATAATCGCTGGGCTCTTGCTGTTTCTGCTCGTCCTGCTGTTTCTGCTCCTCCTGCTTGTTCTTCTCTTCTTCCTGTTGTTGTGCCTGGAGGCGTTTCAGCAGTTCGTAATTGTAGCGGGCCGCTTCGTTGGTCGGGTCGGCTTTGAGGGACTCTTTCAGGTGGCCGAGCGCCAGCTCAACATTGTCTTGCTCGTGGGCCAGCACCCCTAGCTGCTGCCGGGCGACAGACCGGACTTTGGCGTCGTCGGTGCTGGTCAGGCGCAGGTAATAGCGCTGGGCGTCTTCCTTCTGATCGGCCTGAAAGTAAGCGTTTGCCAGGTTCAGCGTGGCGGCGGGCGTTTCGTCGCGCAGCGAGTCGACCAGGTACGTGTATTTCTGAATGGCCTGTTCCCATTGGTGGGCCTGATACGCTTCGGCGGCTTCCTCGCGGGCACGGTTCAGCTTCGCGATGCGGCTCAGCCCGCCGTCGCCCAGCCAGAGTGTTACCAGTAACAAACCCCATCCGAAAATCCGCATGCCGTCAGAGTTGAATGATTTTTACGGTAAACAGGCCGTCCAGCACCATCAGCACCAGCGCGGCCAGCAAAAAATAAAAGTACTTGTTGGCCTGCACATCCACAAAGCGTGTGTCGCGCACCTGCCCTTCAATCTCTTGAATGGCGCCGATCAGTTGCTTGGTTTCGTTCACCCGGTCCGTAATTTCAAAATATTCGCCGTCGGTCTGGTCCGCCAGGTCGCGCAGCGAGCGGTCGTCGAGCCGCGTAATGACCTGCGCGCCGTCCGGCCCCACTTTGTAGCCACGCCGCGTCGGGATCGGGCTGCCCTGGGGCGTGCCGACGCCCAGCGTAAACAGTTTGATGTCCGCCTTTTCTACATCGTTGGCGATGGTCCGGGTGTTTTCTCCGAAATCTTCCCCGTCGCTGATCAACAGAATAATTTTCGATTGGTTGGGCGCGGCCCCTTCTTCGTCTTCCAGCTTCTCCATGGCGATTTCCAGCGGCGCGCCGAAGTTGGTGCCGGTGTTGGGCACGAGCGACGTGTTCAGCGTTTCGATGAAGATGGAAAGGGCGTTGTGGTCGAAGGTGAGAGGGCACTGGATAAACGCCTCCGACGAGAAAATGATCAGGCCGATCCGGTCCGAAGCAAAGGCGTCGACCAGGTTCCGCAATTCGAATTTCACTTTGGCCAGACGCGAAGGCTGAATGTCGATGGCGTCCATCGACTGGGAAAGGTCCACCGCCACGTAAATGTCCTTGCCCACCGCCTCGACCTCGCGTTGCGCTGCACCGAACGAAGGGCCCAGCAGCGCGATGATCATCAGCGCAAAGTAGAGCGAGCGGACAAAAAACTTCACCCACACCGACCGGCTCTTGGAGCGCAACCGCCGCGACATCACAAAATTGCGGCGCAAAAACGCGACGTAAAGCAGCAGAAAAACCGCCAGCATCAAAAGTTCCGTCAAGCCAAACGCGTGGTACCAGGTCATGCGTACAAGTCAGGTGAAGCCGGCCCGGTGTGCGACCAGCGGCACAAAGATAGAAAGTGCCTCCGGCGATACAACGAAAAATAAAGGATCGGATTGCTTCGGCGGGTTGTGAGGATGCCGCGGATTCGTTTATATTTGCAACCGCTAAGCTAAGCGCCATCCGGAGGGATGGGTGAGTGGCTGAAACCAGTAGTTTGCTAAACTGCCGTACCTCTAAAGGGTACCGCGGGTTCGAATCCCGCTCCCTCCGCACTCCATGTCAACACACGAGCCCGTTCGAAAGAGCGGGCTTTTTTATTTCCCTCACGTTTTTATCGCTTGATTTCGAAGCGCGCGCAAGGCCTCAAACGCCGCAGGGCTGCCCGTCCGAGCGCCCCGGCCGGAAGCGTCGTCTTTTTACAATCGCTCTGCCCGACGGCTCACGATCTTCGCCCCCAACGAGCACCCCTCGGCGGTAGCGTGCAGCGGCGATAAGCCCCCTGTTGCCGGCTGTGCGTAGGGGGTAAATCCAAGCAAATGCGCAAATCCGTACTCCTTTTGTGGGCGCTCTTGTGGTGCGTAGTCACCCGGGCCCAGACTTTCGATTGGGTGCAGCAGGTGGACAACCCTGGCCGCATTACCCCCGGCGCGCTGGTGAGCGACGCGGCCGGAAACAGCTTTGCCTCCGGCTACTTCTACGACGAAGTGACCATCGGGGGCGTTACCTATGGGCGCAACTCGGACCAGAGTTTGTTTGTCGCCAAGTTCACCACCACCGGCACGGTGAGTTGGGTCAGCCATTTTAGCCTTTCGAACTACGGGCAGATCGAGCACCTCGACTACGATGCCGCCGGCAACGTGTACCTCGTCGGTACCTACCGCGGTTCGCTGACGATGGGCACAGTAACCCTCACTACCCCCGACGACCGTGAGGCGTTGTTCATCGCGAAGCTCGATGCTACCGGCAAGGGCCTCTGGGTGAAACAGGCGCCTCTGGCCGAAGACGCCTCGCTGGAGTTGCAGGCGTTCGGCGTCGATGGGGCTGGCAATGCCGTGGTGTCGGGGAGTTTTTACGGAGAAGTGACCTTCGAAAGCACCCGCCTACAGGCCGAAGGCACCACGAAAAAGCCGTTTCTGGCGCGGTATGCCACCAGTGGCACCCTGCACTGGGCGCGGCTGATCGAGGCGGATGGCGTCCTAAGCGAACAGGTGGAACTGGGCGTCGACCGGGCGTCGGGCCATATCGTGCTGGCGGGCCTCAAAAACTATGACTATTTTGTCCGGCGGGTGGACGGTACCGGCGCTACGGTGTGGGAAAAAAGCGGTACCGCCTACAGCCTGACAACGCCCCTGGCCGTGAAGATCGACGGCGCAGGGAATGCCCTCATCGTTGGGAATTTTTACCAGACGGCCACCTTCGGGTCGATTACCCTGACCGGTGCGGTGGACTACAACAACGTATTCCTGGTGCGGTTCGGTGTCGATGGGCAGGTGGCCTGGGCCAAAAGCCTGCTTTCGGAAAGTAGTGCCTACTTCTACGATTTCTTTCTGGCCGTCGACGGACAGGGTCGCCCGACGATCGGTGGCGATTTCATCCAGAGTTTCGGCCTGGTCGATGGCCCCACGCTGACCAGCCGGGGGCGGGGCGATGTGTTCCTGGCCAAGTACGACGCCAACGGCGTTTTTTTGTGGGCCAACAGCGGCGGCGGGGCTGACGAAGAGAAAATGGTTGGACTGGGAAGCGACGGCGAGGGCCATGTCTTTATGGCTGGCTCGTTCTCGGGAACCACGCAATGGGGGGCACTGCCGCTGGTAGCGACGGGCGGAGGCACACACATGTACCTCAACAAATTGAAGCACGGGGCCGTCAGCACGCAGCCCGACCTGGCAGTGCAGCAGATCTATACGGTGCAGGCCCTGCCACTGAGCCACGGCACGCCCCATACGGTGCAGGCGCTGATCAAGAACCTGTCGCCGGTGGCCGCTCCGGCGTTTAACGTGCAACTGAACGTCAGTGGCGCGAATACTTTTCAGGATGTGCAGGCCGTGCCGGGGCTGGCCTCGGGCGCTTCGACGGTGATCAATTTTGCCGTCTTTACTCCCACGCAAAAGGGCGAACAAACCTTGGAGGTGGAGGTAACGCTGCCCGAAGACCTGGATGCTACCAACAACCAACGTTCGGTAGCACAGACCGTCACGGCACAGGTCTTTGCCTATGTAAAGGCCGATTCGCTCGACAACGCCAGTAGCCTAGGGGTTGCGGAAGGTGAGCAGGTGGTCGCCCGCTTCCGGCCTACCCGCTCCGGCAAAATCAATCAGGTGAACCTGGAGACGTATTACGGAGACGGCGTGTATCGCGTGGTGATGTACGAGGCATCGGCAGGAAGTGCCACGCCGGGAGCGCTCCTCTACCGATCCGATACGCTGGTTGCCCGGCGCGGCGTCCGGCGCATTCCGGTGATTCCGTCGGTGGCCTTCAGTGGCGACTTTTTTATCGGAATCGAGGTGGAAGGCGAGGGGAATTACCTGAGCCTGCGGGCGGACGAGGAAGAACCCCTCCGGCCCAACATCTTCTTCCTCAAGGATACGTACGACAACGCCTGGAAAAGCTTCGAAGACGCATTCCGCAACGACATTTTTGCGCTGGAAGTAGAAACCGAACAGGCGGTTCAGGCACCACCCAACTGCGTAGCGTCGCCGGAACCTGCCACCCAGGCGGTCAACATTCCCATTGAGGGCACGACTCTACGCTGGACCACGGGTGGGGGCAACCCTGCCGGATACCGGGTGTTTTTCGGTACCGACTCGCTGAACCTACCTCGCGTGGCCAATCAGACCACAACCAGCTATGCGCTTGGCAAGCTGGCCTACAGTACCAGGTACTTCTGGCGGGTGGTGGCCTATAATGAAAAGGGCGATGCGATTGCCTGCGCGGTGTGGTCGTTCACGACGTGTGCGCCACCGCCCGCCCCTGTCAGTGGCCTGGAGCCTGCCGATGGCGCTTCCGTAGCCGGACTGCCGCTAACGTTACGCTGGCAACCCGCCGAAGGGGCAATGTTCTACGAACTGTACCTCTGGAAAACGAACGAAGCAAAACCGGAGTTGCCTTACCTGTCGCACCTCACAGCGCCGGAAGCCACCCTTTGGAGTTTGGCGTCCGGCGAACAATACAGTTGGCAGGTTGTGCCCCGCACGGCGTGTTACGGCGCTCCGGGACCGGTGCACACGTTCCTGCTGCAAAGCTGTCCGGTACCGGTGATCACGGCCTCTGGCCCCACGTCGGTCTGTTTCGGGCAGTCGGTCACGCTCACGTCTAGCCTTACCGAAAACATCCGGTGGTCGAACGGGGCGACCACTCCCAGCATTACTTTGACTACCGCCGAACAGTCGGGTGTGTACTACGTGACCTATCAGGGCGAGGGATGCTACACCGATTCAGACACGATCCGCGTCAAAATCGAGGCACCGCAAATTGCGCTGGTAGGCCTGGCGCATCTGGAAAACGGCGAGGCGACCATCTGTTTGGGTAGCTCCCTGGGGCTGACGGTGACTGACGCTGCCACGGCGCAGTGGTCGACCGGCGCCACCGCCGATACGCTTATGGTGAGCCCTACCGTCACCACGACGTATCGCGTCACCGGAAAGAGCGTGCTGGGGTGTAGCTACGACCTGTCGGTGAAAATTCTGGTCATTCTCGCCGAAGCCCCCGCCGAGGTAACGCGGCCGCAACCCGCCAACGGGGCTCTGAATGCCGACCTGCCCGTTCAGCTTTCCTGGACACCGGCGGCACGTGCCACGCTCTACGACGTGTACGTATGGCGCGCGAACGAATCGCGCCCGGCCCATCCGGAATTTCATAATACGGCCGACATCAACCTACAGGTGAGCGGTCTGAACTACGGTCAACTGTACAACTGGCAGGTAGTCGCTAAAAACAGCTGTGGTGAGACGCCCGGACCGATCTGGAGTTTCCAGGCGCGCACGCTGCCCGACCTGGTGGTGGTGGATATGCAGGCTCCGCAGGAAATCTTTGCCGGACAGGAGCTGGCCTTGAGCTGGGAGGTGAAAAACGAGGGCTCTGGAGGTACGGGATCGCAGTCCTGGCAGGATGCGGTTTACCTCTCGGCCGATTCCATCTGGAATACGCAGAGTGCCGTGCTGTTGGGTGCAGTCGACAACGCTAGTTTTCTGAATGCCGGCCAGCGTTACCGAAAAACCGCTTCGTTCCCGGTCCCCACTAACCTCGGTGGCGGCTATTACCTGTTCGTTTTTACCGATTACAAAAACAAGCTGATCGAGCGGTACGATACGAACAACCTCCGGTCATACACGCGCACGGCCATTACCGTGACGCCGGCCCCGCGCCCCGATCTGGTGGTAACGTCGTTGGGAGCCCCGACCACCGCGTTTTCCGGGCGGGAAGTCACGTTGACTTACACCGTGAAAAACGAAGGCTTCATCGAGGCGCAGGGCTTCGACTATCGGCCCAAGGCGCACCAAGTCACCGCGAACGACAACTGCATTCCGCTGACCGAGCATTTCTGGTACGACTACATCTACCTGTCGTCCGACTCTACGTTCGACGTTAACAAAGTACGCACCATCGGGTACGTGGAGGTCGCTTTCCGGGCGGCGAAGTTCGGGTACCTCTGGTGTGGGACGCCGAGTTCGGCAGAGGCGTGGTTCGCCACCCCCGACTACCTGCCGCGCGACAGCAGCTACACGCGCACCGTCACGGTGCAGTTGCCGCACGACCTCAGCGGCAAGCAGTACCTCTTCGTGGTGGCGGCGTTCAAAGACCAGATGGTCGAGTTGAGCAAGACTAACAACTTCAGCGCGCGCCCGTTGCAGATCACGCTGTCGCCCCCGGCCGATCTGGTGGTCGATTCGGTCGGACTCCCCGCCACCGCGGCTTCCGGGCAGGAGGTCCGCGTGGGATGGAAGGTCCTCAACCAGGGCGCTAACGCGCCGGTCGAAAAGTACTGGACCGACAAACTGTACCTCAGTCCGACCCCCTCGTTCGACTCGGCCACGGCGGTGTTGATGCATCAGGCCAGCATCGGGATCGAGGCGCTGGAGCCGGAAACCACCTACAGCCGGACAGTCAGCGCCAAAGTGCCGGACGGCCTGTCGGGCGACTATTACCTGATTGTGCACACCGACGCCGACCAGCGGGTGTTCGAATACACCTTCGACGACAACAACTTCGGACACGCACCGCAGGCGATACACATCACGCTGTCGCCTTACCCGGACCTGGCGATCCGCACCATTCAGGTGCCGCTGACGGTCTATGCCGACGAGAAATTCTTGCTGGACTACACCGTCGATAACCGCGGGGAAGCCGCTGCCGCCGGTACGTGGGAAGACCAGTGGTTTCTGATGCCCGCGCCGACCTGGGACCCGTCGAAAGCCCTGTTGATAGGCAAGAAAACAATGGCTGCCCCACTGGCCGCCGGGAGTGCGTATGCCGTCCGCGATTCGGTGACGGTACCACGCGACCTGCAAGGCGAGTACTACGTGTTCGTCCATGCTAATGCTAACGCCAAAGCAACGGTATTCGAACTCGATAAAGCGAACAACCGTGCCAGCCATCAGCAGTTTGCGGCGGGGCAGGCCGCCTTGCAAGTGCAACCCGTACGACACTTTGCTGACCTGGTGGTCACTTCGATCGAGATGCCTGCCACGGTCACCTCGGGCGCGACCATTCCGGTTACCTGGACCGTACGAAACGAAGGAAGTCAAGCTACCGATTTCGACCAGTGGACCGATTGGGTCGTGATTTCCCAGGACGATTCTTTAGACTGGCAGGACGCCCAGCGGGGAGAAGTAAAACACGTGGGAACGTTGCAGCCGGGCGCTTCATACAGTGCTACGCTACAGGTGGACGTGCCGGACGGCTACGAAGGAACCTATTACCTGCTGGTATCGGCCGATTTTGGCGAGCGGGTAAAAAACGAAACCATGCGGACGAATAACCGGAAGGCCCAGGCGTTTCCCGTTACCCTGACGCCTGCCGCCGACCTGGTAGTGACCAGCTACACACTGCCCGCCACGCTCTACGCCGGACAAACCGTAACGGTGCCTTTCACGGTGAAAAACCAGGGGCAGGGACCCACCACCAAACCGTGGCACGACCTGTTTTTCCTGAATGCCTCGCCGGATGTAAATGGCCTGGTGTACAAGCTCGCGACCCGACCGGGACCGTTCCCACTGGCCGACGGCGCGACTTACAGCGGCGAAGTGCAAGTCACCATTCCGGAGGCGCTTTCCGGGAACTACTACTTCATCGCCCAGGCGGATTACAAAGATGCGGTGTACGAAGGCGCGGGCGAAGACAACAACTTGCGGGCGCAGGTACTGGAAATCAAAGTGGCCGAGCCTTCCGATCTGGTGGTCAGTGCGGTCACCGTCCCCAACAACGTGACGCTGGGAGCCGATGTAACGGTGGAATATACCGTCAAAAATACCGGGAGCAACGCGGCGGCGGGGAATCTGCGCGATGCGGTGCATTTCTCGACCGACACGCAGCTTGATCCGCTGACCGATGCCCTGTTCGGCCGCTCCGCCGAATTTGTGGAGCTGGCCCCCGGACAGACGCTCCAACGAACCCTCACTGACAAAATGCCGGGTGTCCTCGCCGGCGACTACTACGGCGTGGCCCAAACCAACGTAGCGGCCACGGTCCCCGAACTCGATCTGGAAAACAACACTTTGGTCTCGACCGGGCGCGTCAACGTGAAAATCGATCCGCTTCCGTTGCACCTGACGCAACACCGGGCGCTCAACTTCGGCGACCGGATTTACTACCGCATCGATGCGCCGGCGGGTTCCGATCTGCTCGTGACCCTCACCAGCAACCGCGCTTACGGGCGCAACGAAGCTTACGTGGCTTACAACCGCGTGCCCTCGCCGCAGGACCACGACTATAAATTCGATACGCCCAGCAGTCCTGATCAGCAGGTATTGGTGCCCACGACGCAGGAGGGCACCTATTAC
Source organism: Catalinimonas alkaloidigena (assembly GCF_900100765.1). Taxonomy (NCBI): domain Bacteria; kingdom Pseudomonadati; phylum Bacteroidota; class Cytophagia; order Cytophagales; family Catalimonadaceae; genus Catalinimonas; species Catalinimonas alkaloidigena. Next base: position 85,701 of record NZ_FNFO01000002.1, read on the forward strand.
CTGATGGTACTTACGCCTTATCAATATCCTGAAGGGCAGCAGGTGGCTATTCTGGCCGAGGCGATTCCGTTCTCGATTCTGGGCATCGCGCCGGACACCGTGGGGCAGGGCGTCGTGACGACGCAGATGCGCGGTGCCGGTTTCACACCGGAAAGTCAGTTTGCCCTCGTGAGTCGGCAGACGGGGCGACCGGTCAGTCAGGCCACGTTGCGAGATTTTAAGCATAGCATGCAGACTAGCATTCGCTGGGACCTGACGCGGGTGCCAACCGGTACGTACGACGTGCGCGTGACGCATCCGGATGGCCGGGTGTTTGTGTTGCCTCAGGGCCTGGTGGTAGAACCCGCCCGTCCGTTCGAAGTAGATTACAATTATTTCGCGCCCGCCCTGATTCGGGTGGGAACCCAGGCCCCCTACACCTTCTACTTCCAGAACCGGGGCAACGTCGATATTCCGATTATTCAGGGAGACATCACCATGCTGGCGGCGTCCAAACTGCTCAGTCTGGAAGTGACGGGCAATGCCCGCACGCGGAGCCAGATGATTGCCGATGCCCGGTTTGGTGTGGAGGATGCGATGGAGTACGACATCTTTCGGATCATCCCCTTTGTGGGGTACGACCTGGCTCCCGGGCAACTGATCACCGTCAGTACGGTCTTCAGCAACTTCACGGCAGCAACGTTCCCATTGCGGGTCCGGGCGGTGGGATTCGACCGGGCGCACTACATCAAGTACCAGCTGAGCGTGGCCGAAAACCTGCGCCGTACGGTTCTGGCTAACCCCGGTTTGTATGGCGTGGCGGCGCAGCCGGAAGTGCTGGCGTTCTACGCGAACCGTACCGCCTATCGCGACTCACTGGTGCAGGGGCTGATCGCCGCCCGGCTGATTCGGGCCGAAGATACAATAGGTGTAGAACTGAACTGTGAGCCCTGTCTGGCGGGAGCCGATACGTCGGCGGCCAACGGTTCGACGTCAGGCAGCAATTTCTCGCTGAGTCCGGGAGCCAGTCCGGGTCTGGGCCTATATCCTAATCTGGTGCTGGGACCCAACCAAGATTACCTCTGGGAAATCAACAAGTACGGCGGTACGGCAGGGGGCAACCCCGGCTGGGATCTGCTGAAAATCTCGGGGGAGCTCAACATCACTGCGACGAAGGAAAACCCGTTTGTGATTCGCGTAGCTTCCCTCGACTACAACAACTACCCGTCGTACCTGGCAGGGTGGTATCCGGGGGGGGATCAGTGCTGGCCCATCGCCATCGCCGAGGGCGGGATCAAACACTTCCAGGCTAACAAATTTGCCCTGGACCTGTCGCGGTTTACGGCCTACAACTACCTCTACGGCGGCACCTTCTCGGTCGCCTTGAGCGGTACGGACACACTGATGCTGTGCTTCAAGGCCTATCAGCCGCTTCCCGGCGAGGCGGGTGTTCCCGGTGCCCCGGGCGGGTGGGGTGAACCCGGTTCGCCCGGAGGACCGGGAGGCCCAAGTGCGCCGGGCACGCCGGCCGGACCCGGTGGGCCGGGTGGACCCGGCGGTCCTGGGGGCGGCGGCGGACCGGGTGGACCCGGTGGACCGCAAGGACCGGGCGGTGGCCCCATGGGACCGAATGGGCCGACCGGCCCGCAGGGTCCGCCGCCGAGTGGCCCACCCCAGACGCCGCCTCAAGTGCCGCCGGACACACCTCCGCCTTCGCCGCCGGATGCGCCTCCCGGACCGGGTCCCGATCCTGGCCCCGGCCCGCAGCCGCCGTCAGGTCCGCGTCCCCGGCCGGGCTACAATCCGAGTGGCCCGCGTCCTAGCTGGCCACCTCCGAACAACCCGACCCAGCCTCCGCCTTTGCCGCCACCGACCCCTTCGTGCAACCGGCAGGCCGGGCTCCAGTTCTGTAGCGACATCTTTACCCCGCTGGGGTGTGCGGATGCGATCTACGGCTGTGCGCCGACCATCTTCCTGTTGGCCGTGACGGGCACCATCGTAGGGCCGGGCGGAACGCTGGCCGGGGCACTGTGGGGCGTGTTTACCTGCGGAGCCAGTCTGGTTGCGTGCGGCAATGCCGTGGCCGGAAACGACCCGATCATCGACTTTGGGGGTGTCGACCTGCTGGGCTGTATCGGAGGAACGTCGGCCGTGATCTGCGGCGGGCAGTTTATCTGCAACCAGGTGCTGGGCTCCTGCGATCCGAACGACATCATCGGGCCGGTAGGCTACGATTCCAGCCACTTTGTCTCGGTACATGAAACGCTGCCGTACATGATCCGCTTCGAGAACGACTCGGCGCTGGCCACCACGGCGGCCCAACGGGTCGAAATCCGCCATCAGCTCGACGCTACGTTGAATCCGTTGTCGTTCCGCGTGGGCAACTTCGGGTTCGGGAATTACAACTTCCAGGTAGAGCAAAACACGGCGGCGTATGCCGAAACGGTCGATCTGCCCGATTCGCTGGGCTACGATCTGGAGGTAACGGCCGGCGTGGACATCACCACCGGCGAAGCGTTCTGGATTCTGCAGACCATCGATCCGGCCACGGGACTGGCTCCGACCGATCCGTTGAAAGGGTTCCTGGCCATCAACGATTCACTCGGCAGCGGGCAGGGTTACGTGAGCTATACCGTAAAGGCACAGCGCACTGCCCAGACCGGCGATACGATTTATGCCGAAGCCAGCATTGTGTTCGACGTGAACGAGGCCATTCTGACGCCTACCATTTTCAACGTGGTGGATGCCGGCGCTCCGACCAGCACCATGACGGCCCTCAGCCGCTACACGACCAGCGATACCCTCCAGCTGGAATGGTCGGCCAGGGACGAACCGAACGGCTCGGGAGTTGCGTCGTACGACGTGTACGTGTCGCGCGACAAAGGTCCGTTTGCGCGGGCATACGAGGGACTGACCACGACTTCGGTTCGCTATTTGGGTGAGGAAGCCAGTGAGTACGAGTTCTTTACCGTTGCGGTAGATCACGTCGGGAACCGCGAGGCGCTGAAAGACAAGGCCGATGTCGAAACCATCGTGGCCGATTCGACGAAACCGTACGCACCGGTGTTCCGCCTGCAAGGCCAACGGATCGACCGGATGGTGCTCACGGCTTGCACCGACGGCGCGACCGAGGCGTGTGTAGACGTGACCGACCTGAACGGCGATGCCCTGACGTACCAAGTGCTGCAGGAACCGCAACGCGGCGCGGCCCACGTGCAACCGGGCGAGCGGGGCGCCTGCCTGACGTACCAGCCGGACGAAGCGGTAGCGAGCACCGACTCGCTGCGCCTGACGGTATGCGATCCCGGAGGTTTGTGCGATACACTGCACGTGCAGTTCCGGCTGGTCATGCCGACGGTCGTCACGTTCGACTCGCTCGCGCCGCTGTGCAATCCGGATACCAGCATCGTGCTCAGTGGTGCGCTGCCCGCCGGGGGCATTTATTCCGGTATCGGGGTGAGTAACGGGCGCTTCAACGCCAGCGTGGCCGGCGTGGGGAAACATGAAATTACCTACACGTACTACGACACCACGGGGTGTGTACGCACGCTGACGCGTCTGCTGCAAGTCGGTACCTGCGATACGACCGGTCATGTGCCCCCGGGCGCTGCCGACCAACTGCGGCTGTACCCCAACCCGAACCGGGGCGCTTTCTACGCACACGTCGATTCGCTGGCCGGAACGTGGGTGCAACTGGAACTGGTCAATTTGCAGGGGCAGGTGATGTTCCACCGGGAATACGAGCACAATGGTGGCACGTTCCATCAACTGGTACAGCCTTCGCTGCGCCCGTCGCTTTACTTCCTCCGGCTGACGACCGACCGCCGCCGCTACACCCAACGCCTCGTCATTCAGTAAGCAAGAAATCAGGCACGTTTCCCCGGCCGCTAACCGGTCGGGGAAACCCTTTCTCTCGTTCAACCGCTTGCGTGATGCAGCCTGTCACTTGCGTAAGCCTTTCTAAACCAACCCATGAAAACGTACCCTTTTCGCCCCAAAGCCCTGCTGCTGGTGGGCCTTCTTTTCTTCTTTTTCGGATGCGAATCCCCGTGCACCCAGCGGAGCGACACCTACTACACCACGGTGGTGGTGCTGGATTATACCACCCTGGAGGCCGTCGGCGATTTTGCCTTTACCCAGGTGATTCACCACTATTCGGGGGAGGATTGCCCGCCGATGAACGGCGAAGTCAGTCTGGTCGTCACCAACCCCAACAGCCGGCCGGTTTCCTATGCCTACGCCGGCACCTATACGCTCGACGACATGACGTGGGAGTTTCAGGGATCGGTCTTTAGCCTCCAGCCCGGTGCCTCGACCGTGGCCAAGGCCATCCGCAAAACCACCGCTAAAATCGATGCGGGCAAAATCGACATCACGATTCCTACCGTCATCAAGTACGAGTAAGGCTTCAGCGCGGAAGCGGGACAATCAGCGGTCGTGCTGCACTTTCCGCACGTATTTGTGCAGGTGACTGGCGTCGGCAAACCCCCAGGCTTCGGCCACGGCTTCCAGCGTATCGCCCCGGTCTTTGAGTTGCGCCAGCGCGCCCCGCAGGCGGTACTGCAGCGCGAAGTCGGAAAACGACGTCCCCATCAGGTCCTGAAACCGCGTGCGAAACCCCGACTGCGACAGATGACAGCAGCGCGCCGCTTCGGCGGTGGTGATCAGGCGGCGTTCCTCAAAAACCAGCCGCAGGGCGGGTTGGATACTTTCTTCTAACGCGAAGTTGCGGACGTGTTGCGCCGGAGGCTGCCAGTGTTCGAGCAGAAGCAGCATGAGCTGAAAAAACAGGAGCTTGGCCCAGTCGGCATCGACCTGGCGTTCGAAAAGCGCCTTCGCGTGTTGGGCCAGCGCCACCACTTCGGGGCGTCGCTCGGGCGGAATTTGCGGACGTGCGGCGGCTTCCAGCTGAAAGGGCGTCAGCACATCCCGGTTCAACAACTGACTACCGGCCACGTAGCGCGGGTCGATCACAAACACGACCAGTTCGCAGGGCAGCTCCAGCAACTCAAAGCCGTGAGGTTCCCACATCCCACACAACCAGACCTCGCCGGGCTGCAAGAGCCGCTCGTGCGCGAGGTACTGGCGTTTCATCCGGCCGCTGATCAATACCCCCACCTCGAACTCGTAGTGCATGTCGAACCACCGGTCCTGTAAATCCTGATGGCGATTGACCAGAACGTGGATCGGTTTTGCCTCGCTCAGGTCGAAATAGAACCGGCTGACTTCCTGCTGCCTCATACGATTTTACCAAACTTGTGAAGGATTGTACAGGGTCTTCTGTCCCTGGAAACGAGATATTTGGGTTAAAAGTAACAAAAAGCGGAGGCACCCGGGGGCATAGCGTGTACGCACGAAACGAGCGGCCCGGCACACGACACGATGGAACAGCAAACGTACGACGTAGCGGTGGTCGCGGACCTGTGTCTCGACCTGTTGATGACGGGCAACGTAGCGCCGATTTACGGACAGGTAGAACAGTTTGTTGACGACTACGCCGTAGAACTCGGCGGCTCGGCGGCCATTTTTGCGTCGCAGTTCGCCAAACTGGGCGGCACGGTCGGGCTGCTGGCGGCCGTCGGACGCGATCCGTTCGGCGACTGGCTGCACCACCGACTGGAAGCGCTGTCGCTCTCGACCGAGTACGTGTTTCGGACGAAGTTGAAAACTTCCGTGGGGCTGGGGCTGGCGAACGGAAACGACCGGGCCATGCTGACCTACGCGGGAAGCATGCAGGCCCTGACGCCGGCGGTGGTGACCGGATCGGCGCTGTTGTCGCACACCCGGCACGTACACATCGCCAGCTATTTTCTGCTGACCGCGCTGCAACCCTACTGGCACGAGGTGCTGCCGACCCTACGGCCGCAGGGCATCTCTGTCTCGCTGGATACCAACTGGGCCCCGGACGAGGACTGGTCGTCGGTGGTGCCGCTGTTGCCGTACGTAGACCTGTTTATGCCCAACGAGGCGGAAGCACTGTGCATTTCGGGACAGGCAAACGTAGAGGACGCCGCCCGGTGGCTGGCGCAGTTCGGAGGGCTGGTGGTGATAAAACGCGGGGCCGATGGGGCCTTGATCTGCCAGCACGATGCGCTGAGGCACTTCGCCGTTCCCCGCGACTTACGCGAGGCGATGCGTCTGGTCGATACCACCGGCGCTGGCGATAACTTCGATGCCGGGATGCTGTTCGGCTGGCTGCGAAGCGAACCGCTCGACGCCTGCGTGGCGCTGGCGATGCGGTGCGGCACCACGAGCCTCTCGGCCCTCGGCGGAATTGCCGGGCAGGTCAACTTACGGGAAAAGCGCCTCCGCGAAGCACGCATGAAGTAAAACAACCTATGGAAACGGAATTTGATGCCATCGTCATCGGGTCGGGCATCTCGGGTGGATGGGCGGCCAAAGAATTGTGTGAACAGGGCCTGAAAACGCTGCTCCTGGAGCGGGGCCGTAACGTCGAGCACCTGAAAGATTACCCCACGGCCAACTGGGCCCCCTGGCAGATGCCCCACCGCGGGCGGATGACGCGCGCCTTTCTGGACGAAAATCCGCTGATTTCCAAAGCGGCCGGATTCGGGGAAGATACGGCGCACTTTTTCGTTCGCGATGCCGATCATCCCTACGTCCAGCAACGGCCGTTCGACTGGATTCGCGGCTATCAGGTCGGGGGCAAGTCTCTGACCTGGGGGCGGGCCTGCCAGCGGTGGAGCGACTACGAATTCAAAGCGCCTGCGCGCGACCAGTACGGCATTGCGTGGCCCATCGGTTACGACGACGTGGCCCCCTGGTACACGCACGTCGAAAAATTTATCGGGGTGTGTGGCAACCACGACGGTCTCGACGCCATGCCCGACGGCGACTTTCTGCCGCCCTTCGACCTCAACTGTGTGGAACAACACATGCAGGCATCGCTCCGTGCGCAGTATCCCGATCGGCACCTTGTGCAGGGACGGTGGGCCCACCTGAGCGAACCGAAAGACATTCACCTGCAACAGGGACGCGGGCAGTGCCAGTGCCGGAACCTCTGCATGCGAGGCTGTCCCTACGGAGGCTATTTCAGTTCGGTCTCTTCTACGATTCCCTGGGCCGCCAACACCGGCAACCTGACCCTCCGGCCGTTTTCTGTGGTGCACTCCATCGTGTACGACGAAGCGACCGGCAAGGCCGCGGGCGTGAAGGTGATCGACGCCCAGACGAAAGAAGAACTGATGTTTCGGGCGCGTGTGATTTTTGTCAACGCCTCGGCGCTGAACACCAACCTCATTCTGCTCAACTCCCGGTCGGCGCGCTTTCCCCACGGGCTGGGCAACGACCACGATCTGCTGGGGCGTTACGTCGGGTTTCACCTGTACCGGGGCTACGCGCAAGGGCGCATCGAAGGCTTCGAAGACAAATACGTTTACGGGCGGAACCCCACCGAGTGCATCATCGCCAACTACCGGAATCTGTACCGGAACGACCAGGCTTTCAAGGGCGGCTACACCACCTTCACCGGGGCCTATCGCGTGCGGAAAGACCACGCGCCGGGCGAAGTGCAACTTGGCGGGGAGTACAAAGACCGGCTCAGCGAGGCGGGCGACTGGTACGTCTACATGTACATGCAGGGGGAAACCATGCCCAAAGCCTCGAACCGTGTGTACCTGAGCGAAGACGAAACCGACCCGTGGGGTATTCCGAAGCTGGTGACCGACGTAGGATACGACGAAAACGACGAGAAGATGATCGCCGACTTTTTGCAGGAGAGCCGCCAGATGCTGACGGCCATGGGGTGTCAGGACATCTCTACGCACGACAACCACCAGGCCCCCGGCCTCGACATCCACGAAATGGGCGGGGCGCGGATGGGCCACGATCCCAAAACCTCGCTGCTGAATGCACACAACCAACTGCACGCCTGCCCGAACGTTTTCGTGACGGATGGGGCCTGCATGACCAGCACGGGCAACCAGAGTCCGTCGATTCTGTACATGGCGCTGACCGCGCGGGCGGCTACCTACGCGGCGGCGCAGGTCAAACAAGGAACTTTATAACCCACTTACCACCACACCCTTATGGATAAAAAAGTAGGAGTAGGCCTGATCGGCTCCCAGTTCATCACCACCATCCATGCCGAAGCGCTGAAGTCTGTCGCCGATGCCGAAGTCCGGGCCGTGATGTCGCCCACCGCCGGCCACGCGCAGGCGTTTGCTGAGAAGTTCGGCATTCCGCGGCACTTCACCGACCTGGACCAGATGCTGGCGCAGGACGACATCGACATGGTGGTAATCGGCGCTCCCAACTACCTGCACTGCGACATCACCCTGAAGGCCGCCGCAGCCGGAAAACACATCGTGGTCGAGAAGCCGTTCTGCATGAACCTGGCCGAAGCCGACCGGATGATTGCCGCCTGTCGTGACGCGAAGGTGAAGCTGATGTACGCCGAAGAGCTTTGTTTCACCCCGAAGTACGTACGCCTCAAAGCGCTGTTGGACGAAGGCGCTCTGGGCAGACCGGTGTTTTTCAAGCAGTCGGAGAAACACGACGGACCGCACGCCGACCACTTCTGGGATGTGGAGCGGTCGGGCGGGGGCGTCACGATGGACATGGGCTGCCACGCCATTCAGTTCTTCCGGTGGCTGAACGGGGACCATGCCATTACGTCGGTCTACGCGCAGATGAACACCAGCGTCCACGCGGACAAAACCGAGGGCGACGACAACGCCCTCCTGATCCTGGAATTTGAAAACGGCGTTGTGGCCCTGGCCGAAGAGAGCTGGACCAAACTGGGCGGCATGGACGACCGGGCCGAAATTCACGGGTCGGAAGGGGTGGCGTACGCCGATGTGTTGCAAGGCAACTCCATCCAGACCTACAGCACCAAAGGCGTGGGGTACGCGGTGGAAAAAGCCGGCAATACGGTCGGCTGGAGTTTCACGATGTACGAGGAGATCTGGAACTACGGCTTTCCGCAGGAATTCGCCCATTTTGTCGATTGTGTGAAACACGACAAGCAACCCCTGGTGACCGGAGAAGACGGCCGGGCGGTGCTCGAAGTAATTTTTGCGGCCTACGCCTCGGCCGGTACGGGCCAGAAAGTGGCGCTGCCGTTCCGGACCGATGCCGACAAACCCTACAAACTCTGGAAAAAAAGAGAATGAAGCGTACGAACGCTTCCTGATAGACCCGTCATACCATGAACATCACGTACTGGGAGGATTACGCTCAGATGAGCGTACGCGCTGCGGCTCTGGTGCTCGCAGAGATTACTCAAAAGCCTAACCTGCTGCTGTGCGCGGCTACGGGCCACTCGCCGGCGGGCCTCTACGAGGAGCTGGTCGAACACGCCGCCTCGAACCCCGCGCTGTTTGGGCAACTGCGGGTCGTGAAACTCGACGAGTGGGGTGGAGTGTCGCCTCAGTCGCCCATCTCGTGCGAGCACTACCTGCAAACCCGGTTGGTGCAGCCGCTGCGCATTGCGCCCGAGCGCTACCTGTCGTTCCGGTCCGAGGCGGCCGACCCTGCCGAAGAGTGTCAGCGCGTTCAGGAGGCGCTCGATCAGGTCGGCCCGCTCGACGTCTGCATTCTGGGCATCGGCCAGAACGGACACCTCGCGTTGAACGAACCGCATCCCACCCTGGAGCCGCTGTGTCACGTCGCGCAGCTGTCGGACACTACCTTGCATCACCCCATGTTTCAGGGCGAAGCGGCTCCGTCGTTCGGGCTTACGCTGGGCATGCAGGCGTTGTTGCAGGCCAGGAAAGTCATTTTGCTGGTGGCGGGCGCACACAAAGAACAGGCGCGGGAAGCACTCCTGTCGGGGAAAATTACCACGGCATTACCCGCCTCGTTCCTGTGGCTGCACCGCGATGTGGAATGCCTCGTGGTGAAAGCGTAACGTGTTGGGTTAGTTAGCTGCCGTTACGGTAAAGGGCACGGTAAACTGGGCGCGGTCCCATTGGAGGTGCAACGCACCGCCGTCGGGCGTTTCCTGCACCTGAATGGTGAACAGTTCGACCGGAGCGGCCAGCTTCCCGATGCGCATGGGCACCCGTCCCAGGTCGTGTGTCGGGTCGTAGGCATTGCCGTTCTGCCCCGTTTGTCGGCTGATGATCAGCGTGCCGCCGCTGGGGGCGGGGATTGTAAAGAGGGTGTACTCGCCGGGTGGCACATCCAGGTCGCCGAAGCGCAGCGTGCGGTCGGTTGCCAAGTGCGTGGCGCGGTTGGCACCGGTCCGCCACACTTCGTTCCAGGGCACCAGCGTCCCGAAAATCTCGCGCCCCCGCTTGGCCGGTTGTCCGTAATCGAGTTTCAGGTGAGCGCCCTGTACCGTGGCTTCGGCCGTACCCCGACCCGAAAGCGGCCCAAACGGATGTCCGGCGTTTTCCTGCGCGGCGAAGTGTTGCGCAAACCGATCTACATCCACGTTGTAAAGACGCTTGACGGTAAGCTTGCGGGTGGTTGCCCCCGCATCCAGTTGAATCAATTGTCCATCGTCGTCCACCTTCACTTCCATCGTGCCCCGATAGGGATGCGTCACGGTCATTTCGCCGGAACCGGTCTTGCGCACCACGAACGATAAAAGTCCGCGCTCGGTAAAAAGCGTCTGGACGAGGCTGTCTTGTCGCGTAGCGTCGGCGCGCCGGAGCATCAGTTCAAAAGGCCAGTGGACCATTTCTACAAACGGCAGCATGGGCTCCTGCCGCGCGATGCGTCGCTGTTCGGTCCGGCCGCCTTCGGTAAGGGTGACCTGCACGCTGTCGCCGGTAGGGGTGGGTTCGTATACTTCCCGCCGGAGGGTTTCACCGGCCGGCGTTTCGGTCGTGGCTTCGTAGCGGTAAAGCCCGCCGGTCTGGTTGAATTGCAGAAAATAATGGCTGAGCTGGGTTTGGGGGGAGCGGATCACGGCATCGGCCCGGAGCGCCGCCGGGGTGTATTCGAACTGCTCCAGCGCGAGCGTATCGGTGCCGAGCAGGGTAATCATGGCACCGCGTTCCACTTTGGCTATGTTGGTCGGTTGGGTAGCGCAGGCGGCGAGCACAAACAGCAGCAAGGCTAAAAAAACGGGGGTACGAGATTGCATAGGAGGTCAGCGTGGGTGGCGGTCAAATTAAAAATTTGTGTCCACTTCTGCATGCCCTTCTGCAAAATCGCCGCACAGGTCCTTTTCTCAGGGCGAGAGCAGCGTCTGCACGACCTCGGTGGGGAAGGGCGCCAGGTTCAAGTGCGGTTGCAACCACAGATGGCGGTCGCGGCGGGCCGCTTCCAGGTCCATGTCGTGCGGGGCGTTGTACCACAGCTGGGTTTTGGGCTGGCTGGCGATTTCGTAGAACGCATTGGCGACGTCGTGGGAAATGTAAATGTCGTGCTGTGCGAACTGGAACAGAAGCGCGGCCGGCGCGGCCTGGGCGACAAACTGCTCGGGATCGACGGACGCGAGCGCCTGCCGGTAGTGGGCCTCGCCCGCCGTGGCGGTATGGGGCCAGTATTTTAACGACCAGTCGCTGAACGTCCCCATGCCGGTAATCAGCACGTAGGCGCGGATGCGCTCTTCCAGGCCGGAAAGAATGGCGCCGTACATAGCCCCGTAATCGTGCCCTACATACGCCACCCGCTGCGGGTCTACTTCAGGTTGGGCCAGCAGCAGGTCGAGCGAACGCCGCGCATCGATGGTCTGGTCAACCACGTGCTGGCGGTCGGTGGGGCCGTCGGTGGGTTGTTCGCGCCACGGGAAATACCCTTGGAGCAGCAGGGACGTAACGCCCTGTTGGGCCAGTGCTGTCGCCTCGTCCAGAAATTGCGTGCGGTCGCCGTGCGGCTCGCCCAGCCAGTGAAAAAACAGAACGCCGGCCGTGGGGGCCGTGGTGTGTAGGGGTTGAATCAGATACGCCTTCAACAGACCGTGGTCCGGCTGATACGACGGGTAGCTGATGTCCTGAATCAGAATGCCGGCCTGTTGCCAGGAAGAATCGACCGTAAAGTTCACGTCCGTTTGTTCGTAAGCGAAGGCCTCGGCCAGCGGGGGCGGCGTGTGTGCCTCCTGAGACGCAGGAACGCAGGCCGTATCGAGCAGAAGCAACAAAAAAAGTAGGGTAGAAAGCGTAGAAGCGTAAGCCATAATGAACAAGATACGCAACGCTCCTCCGGCGCTCTTGTAGAAACCCGACAAGTGTTCGCCGCCCATAAAAAAATCCCTTCCCCGTCGGCGGACGGAGAAGGGAAGGAAAGAAGTGGCCCGCAGGCTTTACGCGTGCTGGTAAACCGTCTTCAGAAAGTCGCGCGCCGAGGTTGGGGCATGGCCCAACAGGGTTTCCAGATCGGACGTGGGTAGGTCGAATTCGCCCTGTTGGATGGCCTGACAAAAGCCCACCGTAAAGCCGATCGCTTGCTCGGGTACGCCTGCCTCGCTGAGCGTCTTCTGAAACACTTCGACCGACGGGGCGTGGTACGCGATGGGCTGGCCGGTCAGGTCACTCAGGAGAGTCGCGATGTCCTGAAACGAATACGAGGTGACGTTGGCGATTTCGTACGACCGATTGGTGTGCCCCTCGGAGGTGAGCACGCGGGCGGCGGCTTCGGCCATGTCGCGACGCGAAGCATAGGCGGCTTTCCCTTCGCCGGCCGGTAGGTAGATCGTGCCGGTTTCCAGGACGTTGTCGCCAATGAACATCGGCAACACGTCCATGTACAGACTGTTGCGAAGGAAGGTATAGGTCATGCCCGAGGCCTTCAGGTGCTCTTCCGTAGCCAAGTGCTGCTGCGCGACCGAACCGAGAGGCGAATTGGGGTCGTCGCTTTTGCGCTGGAAGCTCGTGTAAATCACGTGTTTCACGCCCGCTGCCTGCGCTGCTTTCACCACGTTCGCATGCTGCGCATCGCGGTTGACCAGATCGCTGCTGGAAACAAACAACAGTTTCTCAACGCCCTGGAAAGCCCGCACGAGCGAGTCGTAGTCGTTGTAGTCGCCCTGCCGTACGTCGATGCCTTTGGCGCGTAGCGGCGCGGCTTTCTCCGGATGGCGGGCCAGCGCGGCCAGCTGAGCAGCGTCGGTGGTTTGCAGAAGAAAATCGATGGCGTCCGTGCCGAAATGGCCGGTAGCTCCTGTGATCAGTATCATAATAAAATGCGATTTGTTGTGAAAAGGGCTCGCACAACCAGGTTGCGAACCTAAGGGTACTTGGTTACTTTTGGTAACTCAAAGGTAGACGCGAAAAAAGGGCCTCGCAAGAAGGCACCTGCCGGTAAGCCGGTTACGTCCAGGAAACAAATGCTGATAATCAGGAGCTTAGCATGGAAGCAAAAGTAGAAAAATACCAGAACAACGGTAATTGCCCAGTGCGGCAGGTGTTGGATCGGCTCGGTGACAAGTGGTCGATGCTCGTGTTGCTGATTCTGAGCGAACAGGGCACGCTGCGCTTCAAAGCCATTCAGCGGTCCATCGGCGACATCTCACAGAAAATGCTGACCGTGACGCTACGCACGCTGGAAGCCGATGGGCTGGTGTCGCGCCGGCAATACGCCGAAATTCCGCCCCGGGTCGAGTACGAACTCACGGACCTGGGGCAGAGCCTGTTGCCGCACATCAACCGCCTGGCAGCGTGGGCCGTGCAGCACATGGAAGAAATTACACAACACCGGGCGGCGTACCCGGGCAGATAGCGGGGTGCGCGGTGGGTTGATGCTGCAAAAACGCGGAAATTACCTCGTAGGCGTACGGATAGGCGCGGGCGTCGGTGCTGGCGCGCGGTCCGGCGACGTTGAACGTCTGCACCGCGTGTTCCCGGCAAAATTCTGCCAACAGCACGGCTGCCCGTTCCGGCGGAATTTCTTTTCCGTCGATCAGTTTGTAGGGCTTCCGCTCCTGAATGCAGAAGAAAACGGTGAGTTGTGTGCCGCCGCTCAGTTCGCCAAAGTACAAGATGGCGGTGGCGTCGCTGGTGCGGACGTTCTTTTTGGTGCGCGAGGCGTAGCCGCCGTCGGCCATTTCCTGCAACGGATACCGCTCCGGAATGGGGCCGTCTTCGGCGGCGCGGCCGCTGGGGCACCATCCCCCGCAGGGTACGCCCCCGGCCAGGGCGGCATCTAACGCGGCCCGGTCTACGCCGGTCTGTCCGCCTGAAACGATACGCATGATCATCAGGATTGTTCGACCATTTCGCCCGCCCACACCCGTAACTGACGAACTTCTTCGTCCCAGTGCTCCTGGTTCGGGGTTTCCAGAATGCACACCACGTCCGCAAAGCGCTCGTCTTCCATCAGCAGACGAAAGGCCTCTGGCCCCAGCTCGCCTTGTCCCAGCTTTTCGTGGCGGTCCACACGGCTGTTCAGGGCCTTTTTCGAATCGTTGACGTGGAGTCCTTTCACGTACGGCATCCCCACAATCGTTTCCAATTGCCGCATCGTGTCGGCGTAGGTCTCCGGCGTGCGCAGGTCGTAGCCGCCCGCAAAGGCGTGGCAGGTGTCGATGCAAACGCCCACACGGCTTTTGTCTTCTACCTGGTCGATAATTTCGGCGAGGTGCTCGAAGCAGTAGCCCACGTTGCTGCCCTGCCCGGCGGTGTTCTCGATCACGGCCGTGACGCCCTCGGTCTGGTCCAGGGTCCGGTTGATCGATTCGGCAATCACCGACAGGCACTGCGCCTCGGAAATCTGTTTAAGGTGGCAACCCGGATGGAAGTTCAGCATTTTCAGCCCCAACTGTTCGCACCGCTGCATTTCGTCCAGAAACGCGGCCCGCGATTTTTCCAGGCCGTCGCGCGTGGGGTGCCCCAGGTTGATCAGATAGCTGTCGTGTGGCAGGATGGACGCGAGGTCAAAACCGTATTCGGCACAGGCCGCCTGAAAGCGGTCGATCTGGTCGGGTGTCAGCGGCTTTCCCTGCCACTGGCGTTGGTTTTTGGTAAACAGGGCGAAGGCCGTAGCGCCGATCTGGTGCGCATTCAGCGGGGCATTCTCGATGCCGCCGACGGTGCTGACATGGGCGCCGATGAGTCGTGAAGAAGACAACGGATGCAGGAGGTTACGTGAACAAACCCCAAAGATACGCAGGAGTTGGTAAGCTGCATACCGAACTTCGACCAAAGGAAGTCCTTCCCGAAGCAGTTGCACAATCCATCCGATGTGCAGACCTTGCCCCGCGCCAAGCTGCCCGTTTGTTATGACCGACGACACGACCATTTACCAGGAAAAATCCGTGCGCATCACGGTGAATCGACAAGCCTCTGCGGCGTGGACGCACCTGGTCGAGCAGATCGTGTACGGCACGTCCGGCCCGCGCTACCAGCACCTGAACAACCAGTCGAAGCTCGACAAACTTGCCGGATCGTACTTCTTTACGCTCTATTATCGGGACGAAGCGGTGGGGACCTACTGCGTGGCGCCGCAGCGGACGGGCACGCCCGTGGGCGAGGTGCAAAGCTTTTATGGACGACTGCTGTCCATCCGGCCGCCGTACGGTGACCGGGGCTGGGGAGGGCTGATGAAGCAGGAAGCCGTACGGTTCCTGACCGCACAAACGGCCGAGTCGCACCTGTTCTACTCGCACGTGGAGTACGCCAACCGCCGGTCCGTGCGCCTTTCCCGAAAACTGCATTTCCAGAGCCTGGCTCTGCTGGAGGCCCTGTTGTTCAGCCGCGTATCGCCCCGCAAAAACCGTCGCTTCGGGCGGCTGACCGATGCCGAGCGGCCCACGATGTTCGCGCGGTTACAGGAACAGTATCGACCCTACACGCTGGTACACCTGGACCACTTCTACGACGAACAGAATTACTTCGTGTTGCGGGAACACGGACAGGTGGTGGCCGGATTGCAGGTGTTTCCCGTGGCGTGGCACATCGCCGAACTGCCCGGCATGGGCGGGGCCGTCCTGAAGCACATCCTCCCGCGCCTGCCGGTGGTGCACCGGCTGTTTGATCCGCGGCAACACCAGTTTGTGGTGGTCGAGGCGGCCTACGTACAACCCGGCCGGGAACCGGAACTGCTCACACTTCTGGAGAGCATCCTGGCGCAATTCGAGGTGACCAGCGCCCTGTGGGTACTGGATCTGGACGATCCGCTGCACCGGGCTCTGCACCGCAAAGGCAATTGGGGGCCGATGCGGGCGCTGACCGACCGTATTTTCTCGTACGTGATGTTCGAAGGGCACGGCGTCGGGGTGCAGGACATCAAACCGGGTCACGTTCCGGTCTACGTTTCGGCGTTCGATTTCAGTTGAAAATCAGCCACGGCGCGGTAGCTTTGTCGCCTATGTACCGACTCGAACGTACCCCCGCCGACCATCCGACGGCCGTCTCCCTGATCGGGGCGCTGGACCGGGAACTCTGGCAACGCTATCCCGAAGACCAGGCTGCCTACGAAGTCTTCAATAAGTTGGATCATGCCACGCGCCTCGTGGTGGCGTATTATGACGACCAGCCGGTCGGGTGCGGCGCTTTTCGTCCGCTAGCCGAGGCTGGTATGGTAGAATTGAAGCGAATGTTTGTACACGCCGAAAGCCGGGGCCGGGGCGTCGGTCGGGCCATTGTGCAGGCCCTGGAACAGTGGGCCGCGGAGGAAGGGTATCGGACGATGCGCCTGGAGACCGGACCGCGCCAGCCCGAAGCCATTGCGCTCTACGAAAAGCTAGGGTACCGACGCATCCCCAACTATGGACCTTACGCCCACCTGGACATGAGCCTCTGCATGGAAAAGGCGTTGTGATGGTCTCACAACCGCTCTTCTGCAAACGTTTTTGCGTAAGTGCGGATCTGGTTGCGCACGTCTACGAACACCGCGTGGACCTCTTCTTCGGAGCCTTGTGCCTTGGCCGGATCAGGAAAATTGTGGTGGAACTGCCGGGCACGTGTAGGAAAAACGGGACAGCGTTCTTTCGCATGGTCGCAGACCGTAATCACAACATCAAAAGCTACGTCGGCGTACTCATCCACGTGGTTGGAGGTGTGTCCGGAAATATCGATGCCGTCTTCGGCCATCACCTGGATTGCCTTGGGGTTCACGCCGTGCGTCTCGACGCCCGCACTGTACACGGCCGCCCGGTCGCCCGCAAAGTGGCGCAGGTAGCCTTCCATCAACTGACTGCGGCAGGAATTGCCGGTGCAGAGCACTAAGATTTTTTTCATAACGTCAGGGAAGGCCTCCGACCCTTGGACCGGCCGGAGGTAAAGTCGAGGTTAGTTGCAACAATCGGGACCACAGCAGCTTTTCGCTTCGGCGGGGCGCTCGGCGTAGACCGTCACGCTGTAGATGCCGAGGTCGGACTGGCGGTAGTGGGCCAGTTCTTCGTCGGAAAGGTAATTTTTTAACAGTTCGTCGGGCAGAACAATCTCCCGGTCTTTCTGGACCTGAATGTTCGTGAATCCTACTTTTTCGATCAGGCCCAGGTACGCGTCTTTGTCGATGGCTCCCGTAACGCACCCCGCATACAGTTCGGCTTCGCGTTGCAGCCCGTCGGGCAGATCGCCTTTCAGTACTACGTCTGAGATGCTGAAGTGACCTCCTGGTTTCAGGATGCGGAACGTTTCGGCGAAGGCCTTCTCCTTGTCGGGCACCAGGTTCATCACGCAGTTACTCACCACCACGTCGGCCGTCTGGTCGGGGAGGGGCATCGCTTCGATTTCGCCCAGCACAAATTCCACGTTCGTGAAGCCGAGTTTCGCGGCGTTGGCCTGCGCCTTGGCAATCATGGGTTCGGTCATGTCGAGGCCGATCACCCGTCCGGTTTCGCCCACTACCGAGCGGGCAATGAAGCAGTCGTTTCCGGCCCCGGAACCGAGGTCGACCACCGTCTGGCCGGGCTGGAGCTTGGCGTATTCGGTAGGCAGGCCGCAGCCGAGTTTCAGGTCGGCGTCGGGGTTGTAGCCCGCCAATTGCGTGTAATCTTCCGCGAAAACGGTGTAATCGGACGGGGCCTCTTCCGGACCACACCCGCAGGCGGGGCCACAGCAACGGTCAGTGGTTTGTTCCGCGATTTTTCCGTACTTCTCGCGGACGAGTTGGCGCAGGGCTTCTTGATTTTCCATGATATTGATCGTTAAAATGTAATATTACGATGTACTGGGCTGTAAGTTTGGGCGGTGACGATTTGTGCGGGCTAATCAGCGTGAGGGTATCCGATCCGGTTTTCCGTTAGCAACACGTGGTGGTGGCGAACGAGCCGAAAAGCTGGTTGAGCATGGCCTGGGCGGCGGACCAGTTTTCTTCGTGAATGCAGTAGCAGATTTTGGGGCCTTCCACTTCGCCTTTGATCAAGCCGATGCGCTTGAGTTCCTTCAGGTGCTGCGAAATGGTGGACTGCGACAGGGGCAACACGTCGACCAGATCGCCGCAGATGCAGGTCTTCTGGCGGATCAGTTCCTGCAAGATGGCCACCCGGGCCGGATGGGCCAGGGCCTTGGCGTATTCCGCAATCTGGTTCTGCTGTGCGTTAAAGACTTCCGATTTCGTAATGCCCATGATCTTAAATGTAATAATACAATATTACGATAAATAGGCGCTGAGTCAAGCGATCGACGATATTTTTATCAAAAGCTTCGTTAACCCCCTTTTCCATAAGCCAGTACACTCTGAAGTGTGAAGTGTGAAGTGTGAAGTGTGAAGTGGTGCGGTGACCGCCTGAAACATCCGACCTTTAACCTCAAGTACACCTTACATCACCACATCACCACATCACCACATCACCACATCACCACATCACCACATCACCACACGCACTCACCCCAGCGCCACATCGAGCATCATCATCACCGCAAAGCCCAGCATGGCCCCGATTGTTGCGATGTCGGTGTTTTCGTCCGACTGCGACTCCGGAATCAGCTCTTCTACCACCACAAAAATCATGGCCCCGGCGGCAAACGACAGGGCGTAGGGCAGGAGTGGTTTGATGGCGATGACGGCCCAGGCCCCCAGCACCCCGGCGATGGGCTCCACGAAGCCCGACAGTTGCCCGTACCAGAAACTTTTGAACCGCGAAAAGCCCTCGCGCCGCAGCGGCACGGCCACCGACACGCCTTCCGGGAAGTTTTGCAGCCCGATGCCCAGTGCCAGGGCAACGGCCGCCCCCAGTGTGCTGCCGCCCACGTCGCCGTCGGCCAGTGCGCCGAACGCCACGCCCACCGCCATGCCTTCCGGAATGTTGTGGAGCGTAATGGCCATGACCAGCAAAATGCTCCGGTGCCAGCTGGTATGAATGCCCTCCGCTTTTTCGGGAGGGAGGTTCAGGTGGAGGTGCGGGATGATCTTGTCGATGCCGAACAGAAACGCGCCTCCCGCCAGGAAACCGACCGTAGCCGGGACCCAGGGCGTGCCGCCGGCCTGTTCGGTCATTTCGATGGCTGGTGCCAGCAGCGACCAGAACGAGGCGGCGATCATCACCCCCGCCGCAAAGCCCAGCATGGAGTCGAGCACCTTGCGGTTGATGGTTTTGAAAAAGAACACAAAGGCGGCCCCGAGCGCGGTGACGCCCCAGGTGAACAACGTCGCCAGCAGCGCCTGAACCACCGGGCTGAGCGCAATAAACCAGTCTGGAATCATGCAGTACGTTCGGAAGAGGGTAAAGGAAAAAAGGTTTCGGGTCGGTACCCCGTACCGCAAGGCAGGCGGGGAGTGCCCGACGGGGAATTTATGGATAGCAAAGCAAACAATTTCTGGACTAAAATATTGATTATGATGAATAAAATTATCTTTATTGTATTTCTGTGTTGTGCCAAAGTTTGTTTTCAACACGGACAAACGACTCAATAACGATTTCGTCCCCAAGGGGTTCGGAATCATCCAACAAAAGCCTTGATTTCGCTGTCTTTCAACCGTAAACAGCCGGGCTTCTTTCATAGCCTGATCCTCTTATTCCCATCCTGTATGCGCCTTTTTGCCAGCCCCCTGCACTACCGTTGGATCGGCACGTCGCTCCTGCTGTGGCTTTTGGGGCAAACGGTGTGTGCGCAAATGGCCCTGTCGCGGCAGGACAGTTTCCAGGTCGCTCAGTCCGAAGCGCAGGCGGCCCGGTACCGCGGCCTCGGCGATTTTCGGGAAGCTTCTCACCACTTTAACGACATCGCGATGATCTACTGGAAGCACAGCCAGTACCAGCGCGCCATCGACTATTACCTGCAATCGCTGTCGCTCAATGCCCAACTCAACAACGAAAACGGCATGGCGATGATCAACAGCAACCTGGGCATGTTGTATGCCGACGTGCAGCAATACGAAAAAGCAGAGGAGCACTTTAAGCGTACGCTGGAAGCACGTAAAGCGGCGGGCGAACGCATCGGGCAGATTTCGGCGCTCTACAACCTGGGCGTGGTGCTGAACCGGCTGGCGCGCTACGACGAGGCCATCGCACGGCTGGAAGAAGCACTGACGCTCGCCAAGGAATTGAGCAGCCCCGAAGAGATCCGCAGTTGTTACGGCATGCTGGCCGAAACGTATTCGAATGCGGGCAATGCCGAAAAGTCGCTCCAGTATTTTAACCTCTACCGCAGTTTCCACGAGTTGGTGCAGCGCGACAAAGAAGAAGAGCAACAGCGCGAAGTGGAAGCCGCCAAGCTGCGCGCCGCACTGGCCGAAAAAGAAGAGCAGCTCAAAAAGTTTCAGTTGCAGCAAACCGAAGAAGCCCTGGCCACCACCGGCGCGGCCCTGCTGGAGACCGACTCGGTCAACCTGGATCTGCTGAAGGGCCTGAAGGGGCGCGAACTGGAGATTGCTTACCTGGAAAAAGCGCAGAAAATCAACAACCTGGAGCGGGCAATGGCCTCGCAGGAGCTGATGCTGCTGAGCACCCAACTGAAACAGGACCGGATGCTGTTGTGGGGCGTGGCGATTCTGGCACTGGTGGTGCTGGTCTACTCGTTTTTTCTGTTCCGGGCCCACCGGCGCGTAACGGCTCAGAACAAACTGTTGCAGGCACAGCAAGCGGAAATCGAGGCGCAAGCCCGGCGCATTCGGGAAATCAACGAGGGGCTGGAGATCAAGGTTCAGGAACGGACCGCCGAACTGGAGCGCCGCAACGAACAGCTCTCGGAGCATCTTTACCTCAATTCACATAAACTACGTGCGCCGCTGGCCCGCATGCTGGGGCTGGTGCAACTGTTGCAGGCCACCGCCCTGAACAAGGAAGAACAGCGGCAGGTAGTAAAAAGCATTGGTTTTACGGCCCGCGAGCTGGATTCGGTCACGCACGAGATCAATACCAATCTGGCCAATAACTTCTCTTCATGACACCACGCTACTGCTGTCCCGCCTTTTCTTCCGCAACGTCTTTCCTGCACTACGCCGGCTTCTTGTGGAGCGGATTTTTGCTGTGCACTCTGGGGTGGGCGCAAACGCCCGCCGCGCCTACGGCCCGCACCTACGTCGATAGCGCCGGGCGCTATTTTCAGCAGGCGGCCTTGCCAGTGTACCTGTTTGTGGCCGCCACCCCGGACGGCCGTAACGCCACACCTCTGGCACAGAACAACGGCGGTGTCGAGCCGATGTACCTGGACGGGCACGGCAAACACCTGATTCGGCACCACGACGCCGACCATCAGGAATACGTCGCCTTCGAAATTTATGCCGACGGCTACGCCCCTCAGACCAACGCTTCTTTTTCGGGCGCGCCCACGCACCGCTCGGGGCAGAGGGTTTACTACGGCCCCGGGCTTTCGATAGCGCTGGCTACGACCGACGAAATGTCGGGGGTGCAGGCCACCTATTTCTCGATGGACGGTAAGGGGTACCAGCCGTACCAAACGGCCTTGGCAACGTTTGCGGAGGGAGCGCATGCGTACACCTATTACGCTACCGATCGCGTAGGAAATCAGGAAGCCCCACACACCGCGAATTTTACCGTTGATCTGTCTGCGCCCCGTACGTTCCACAACATCACCGGCTTTTCGGCGGATAGCATAATCTCGTCGGCTTCGAAGATTTACCTCACCAGCGAAGACAACCTGGCGGGCATCGCTGCCACCTACTACCGGCTCGACAGCCTGCCCTGGAAGCGCTACGACGGACAGGGCGTGCCGTTCACTTTTCTGGAAGATGGCCCGCACCGCCTGACCTACTATTCGGAAGATCAGGTCGCTAATCGGGAAACTGTGAAGTCGGTTTCGTTTTACTATGACAAGACCGCACCCATCATCGCCTCCGACGTGCTGGGCGACCGCTTTGTCGCCAACGGGCAGGTCTATTTTTCCGGGCGTACGAAACTGAAACTGACTGCCGTAGACAACAAGTCAGGCATTAAGGAAGTGAAGTATTCGATCGACAACGCCCCGTTCACCGACTATGAGGAGCCGTTTTACCTGCCCAACCGGCCCGGCCTGCACGAGATCCGATTTTATGCGCTCGACAACGCCCAGAACGAAGGCGGCAGTGGCCGGCGCGACGACCCCTACGCCCGCTTTAAGCTGAACGTCAGCCGCGTGTACGTGGACCTGACCGGGCCCAAGCTCACCCATCAGTTTCGTGGAAAATCGATCAGCATCGGAAAAACAACCTTCATCGGGCCGACGACCGACGTGGTGCTGACCGCTTCGGACGACGAGTCGGGGCTGCAATACATCGCCTATGCGCAGGACCAGCAGCCCGGCGAAACGCGGTACGAGCAACCGTTCCAGGTCACGCAGCACGGGCCGCACCAACTGGCGCTGTTCGGCTACGACAACGTCAACAACCGCAACCGAAGCGAACTCGACTTCACAGTCGATGCCCATGCGCCGGAAATCTCCGTGAGCTACAGCATTGGGGCCGTGGCCGAGAACCAGTATCCCGCACTGGTGTCGGTTTTTCTGGCCGCGACCGATCAGGATACGGGCATCGACAAAGTCTTCTACCGACTCAACGGTGGCAGCGAAAGAACGTACGCAGGGCCGCTCAGCGGCTTCAAACCCGGCCAGACCTACACGCTCACCATCCGGGCTGTCGACCGGGTCGGAAACGAGGCCACGAAAGAAGTCAGCTTCGCGACGGCGGAGTGATCAGTGTGCGTTCATCGCCTCGCGCGAAACGGCCCCTTTGGGTTTGTCCTGCCGCAGAATGAGGACGAACGGCACGCAGACCACGAAGAAAATCCCGATGCCCAGAAACACGTCCATGTACGACAGCAACGCGGCCTGCCGGGTGATGGAAAGGTCCATCAGCTTCTGCGCCTGTTGCAGGGCCTGATCGGCCGTAAATCCCTGCGTCCGGAAATTTTGCGCCATCATTTGCAGGCGTTGCGTCACCTCCCAGTCGTACGGCGAAAGTTTGGGCAGCAGGTCGACCCGGTGCTGTTGGTTCTGGTGGTTGATGTACGTGCTGATCAGTGCCACGCCGAACGAACCGCCGAGCTGCCGCATCATCCCCGTGAACGCCGCGCCCTGCCCGATCTCCTTACCGTGCAGCGTAGACAGCGACAGGGTCGAGGTCGGCACGAACAAGAAGCCCAGCCCGAACCCGCGTACCATCAGGGGCCAGAACAGGTCGTCGCTCGACGTGGAGGGCATGATCAACTGATACGCCCACAGGCTGTAGAGGAAGAAGATGGAAAAGCCCAGCGCAATCAGGTACTTCTGCGACACGCCGCGTTGGATGATCTGGCCGACCACCGGCATCATAAAGCCCGTCGCCAACGAACTCGGAATGAGTAACATGCCCGATTGCAGGGCGGTCCAACCCAGCGAACTCTGCGTGAAAATCGGGATGACGAACGTGGAGCCGAACAGTCCGAAGCCCAGCACGAACGAGAGCACCGAGCCAATGGCCAGGTTGCGGTTTTTCAGTACCCGCAGTTCCACCACCGGATTGGGCGTGACCAGCTCGCGCCAGACGAAACAGTAAATGCCCAGGAACGCCAGCACGGCGAACAGAATGATAAGACCACTGTCAAACCAGTCTTCTTCTTGCCCGCGCTCCAGAATGAACTGCAACGACCCGACGGCCACGATCAGGAAGAAAATGCCCAGCCAGTCGACTTCCGAGGCTTTGCGCTTGCCGCCGTAGTGCGGACTGCGGATGTAGGTCAGCGTGAGCAGCGTTGCGATGATGCCCACCGGTACGTTCACGTAGAAGATGTAGGGCCAGGCGTAGTGGTCGATCAGGTAGCCGCCCAGCGGCGGACCGAGTGTCGGGCCGACGATCACGCCCAGCCCGTAGATGGCCTGCGCCATGCCCCGTTTTTCGGGCGGATAGGCTTCCGTGATGATCGTCTGCGAGGTGACCAGCAGTGCACCGCCACCCAGACCCTGAATGAACCGGAACGCGACCAGTTCCCAGATGTTGGTGGCGTTGCCGCACAGGAACGACGCCACCGTAAACAGCACAATGGAGGCGGCGAAGTAGTACCGCCGGCCGAACTGCTGCGACAGCCAGCTCGTGAGCGGCACGATGATGACGTTCGCAATGGCGTAGGCCGTGATGACCCAGTTCACATCGGTCAGCGTGGCGCCCAGGTTGCCGCGCATGTCGGTCAGGGCCACGTTGACGATGGTCGTATCGATGATCTCCAACAGCGCACAGGTAATGGCGGTGATCGTGACGATCACCCGCCGGAACCCGTACTCCACCGTGGAGGGGGGCGAAAGGGTAGCTTGCATGGTATCGCATTACCATGTACAGATCGACCCACGTGCTGACAGGCAGCGCTAGGGCACGCTGTACATGGTTGTTTTAAATCTGCAATGGAGGTTAGTTCAGGTGTACGTCCGCTTCCACGTTCATGCCCGCACGAAGCAGCTGCATCTTCTCGGTGGTATCGGTCAGGACGATTTTGACCGGCACCCGCTGCACGATCTTCACGAAGTTGCCGGTCGCGTTGTCGGGCGGCAGCAGGGAAAACTTCGCGCCCGTCGCGGGCGAGAACGACTCCACTTTGCCGTGAAACTCCTCGCCGGGGAAGGCATCCACTTCGATGCTTACTTCCTGTCCGGGCCGCACGTTTTCCAGTTGCGTCTCTTTGAAATTGGCGACGACCCATTTTTCATTGTCGGCCACCAGCGCGAAGGCCGTTTGCCCGGCCTGCATCAGTTGACCTACCTGTACGTTGCGCCGCGATACCGTGCCATCTTCCGGAGCGGTAATCCAGCAGTAGCTGTGTTGCAGCTTGGCCAGGTCCAGTTCGGCTTTCCGCTGCTCCACGACCGACTGCGCGACCGAAATGCGCCGTTCGGCGGCGGTTACCTCAGTGCCGGCGGCGACAGTCTGGCTTTTGGTCGCATTGTACTGCTGCTCCAGCCGTTCCAGGTTTTTGGCGGCGGCTTGTTGCGTGGCCTGAATTTGTTCGAACTCCCGTTGGGTGACCGAGTGGTCTTTGATCAGGTTCTGGTACCGTTGCAGGTCCTGCGTGGCGCGGTTGTAATCGACGCGGGCGGCCGCCAGGGCGGCATCGGCGGCGGCGACGTTGGCGCGCACGGTTTGCAGGTTGGCGGTCGCCGAAGGCACGCCCGACTGGCTCACGTCGAGGCTGGCCAGCGCATTGTCGTACGCCGCCTGTGCGTTCATCACACGAATCGAGGTTTCACGGTCGTCGAGCACCACCAGCGTATCGCCTTTGTGGACGTACTGGTTATCGTCCACGCGTAGCTCTTTTACGTAGCCCGACGTGCGGGCAATGACCGGACTGATGTTGGCTTCGATCTGCGCATCGTCGGTCGTTTCGTGGTGCAGGCCGTGCACATAACGGTAAATACCGAATACGGCGCCCAGCGCCACCAGGACGCCCAGGATGATGCCGAAATACGGTTTCTTTTTGCGCCCTTTCTCCTCAGTAGCCGGGGCGGTTTTGTTGGCAGTTGTGTTGGATTGAACGGTCGTTTCCATTCGAGTCTCTAGTTCAAAAAGGGTTAGTAGTTCAGATTGCCGCTGGCTTTTTGCAGCGTATAGTAGGCCACAGCCGCCTCGGCGCGGGCACTGGCCAGGTTAATTTGCGTTTGCAGGAGGGTGACGTCGGCTTCGAGCAGATCGGTCAGCAGCACCAGACTGTTGTCGTACTTGTTTTTGGTGATGCGGTAGTTTTCCTGTGCCTGCGTAATGGCCTTCTGGCTGATGCGAATCTTTTCCAGACTCTGCTGGTAGTCGAGGAAAGCCTGGTTGATTTCGGATTTGACCTGATCAGAAAGGGCTTCGTAGGCCCACCGGGCTTCGGCTTGTTGGGCCTGCGCTTCCTGAATTTTGTGCCGCGAAAACAACGCCCCGCTCAGACTATAGTTCAATCCGACGCCCACGTTCACCACGTTGGTGAGGGCGATCAGATTCGGAATGTCGGCGTTGACGTACGCGCCGGTCAGGGCCAGCGACGGATAGCGGTCGCCTTTGGCAGCCCGCACGCCATACGCGCCCGACTGCGTGCGCATCTCGGCGGCTTTCAGGTCGTCGCGCTGCGATAGGCCATTGGCAAACAGGCCGTCGAGCGTGACGCTTTCCTGGGGGAAAAACAGGGCTGTTGTATCAAGCGCCAGGGGCTGCGTTTCCGGCAGTCCCAGCAGCAGATTCAGGTTGTAGTTGGCTACCTTCAGGTTGTTGTCCACGCCCGACAGCGTCAATTGCACCTGGGCTTCCTGCAATTCGGCACGCAGCAGATCGTTGCGGGCGATGACGCCATTCGCCTCCAGCCCGGTAAAGTCAACCACCCGTTGGTGCGCCTGTTCCAGGTTGTTCTGCACCAGCGTGCGCGTCTGTTGCAGCGTATAATATTGGTAGAGCGCCTGCAGCACCTGCAGGCTCACCTCGTCGCGCGTGGCCGATGCCTGAAAGGCCGCCGCTTTTTCCAGAAACTCGGTCGAGGTAATGGCATTGCGGATTTTGCCGCCGGTAAACAGGGGCTGTGAAGCCTGCACCTGTGCGAGCATCAGGCTGTGTACGTTGCTGAAACTCAGCCCCGCCAGCGGCGAACTCCCGCCTTCCTGTCCGGCTGGAGGGGCCGTTTTCAGGGAGACATGCGGTTGCGTCAGGTACAGGTACGTGCCGCTCAGCCCTACGTCCGGCAGCGCTTTTTCGCGCGCCTGTTCGGTTCGCGCCTTGGCGGCTTCGGCCCGGCTTTCGGCCATTTTTAGCGTTTTGCTGTGGGCCAGGCCCAACTGCACGGCACGTTCGGGCGTAAGCGGCCCCTGCCAGGAAAGCGTATCCAACGGCTGTGCTCCCACCAGGAAGACAGGCAGCATCAGCATCCCGGCCAGCGAGATGCGGAATCGGTTCAGAAGAAACATGGAATTAGAGTAGATACTTTCGTAATACGTTCTGTAAATGTTGAATCAGGCGCTGTTTGAGCATGGCTTCTTCGTCAGCAATCAACGTGTTGGTCAAGTGACCCATAAAGTTTTCGTTCGACGCCTGATTAATGGTCCCGTACAGCGTGCAGAGCGTCAGCTCCACATCCACCGGCCGGAAATGCCCCTGGTCAATGCCCTGCCGGATCATGCCCCGCAGCGTTTCCACGTTGCGAAACAGCACGTCCGAAATGCTGCTGTGCAGGGCCGAGCGCTGGCTCATGGACAACTCGCGGTACATCATGTGGTGGAAGCCCCGGTTGCTGAAGACCTTCTCCACGTAGAACTCCACCACGCGGTCCATCTTTTCGATCGGCGTCAGCCGCTCGTCCTGCTGGATGTCGTGCAGCCGGAGGCGCGTGTATTCCGCGCGCTGCTGAATCAGCTCTTCGAGCAACTTCTCTTTCGACCCGAAGTAATAATTGATCATGGCCAGGTTGACCCCGGCTTTTTCGGCGAGCTCTCGTACGGTGGTGGCTTCAAAGCCTTTGTGGCGGAAAAGTTCTTCGGCAGCCACGAGAATGAGCTCCCGCTTTGTGGTTTCGCTCATACAAGTGTGGGTGGGACTACAAGATTAAACGTCTGTTTTAAACAAGCGTTTAATTTCCAGATTAAAATTCGATTAAGAAAAAAACAGGCATCTCGCTGGCCCCCTCTTTTCGCAGAAACCAGGCGGTAGAAAGGACTAAGTAGCTGAAAGCGAAAGGCTTCTTAGCGACGAAGCCACAACGCATCTAACATCTGTACGTACAGCAAAATAGTTATTTCACTTTTTAACATGTACGCTATGAATCGCGCAACCACTTTTCAAACGGACTTTTCTTTTCCCGACGGCCTGACCATTCGCCGGCTGGGTTTTGGGGCCATGCGCCTCACCGGCAAGGGCATCTGGGGCGAGCCTCGCGACCGGGAGCAATGCAAACGCGTTCTACAGATGGCCCTTGACTTAGGGGTCAACTTTATCGATACGGCCGACTCGTACGGACCGAACGTCAGCGAAGAAATCATTGCGGAAACGCTGCACCCTTACCCGGACGGGCTGGTAATCGCTACCAAGGGCGGTCTGGAGCGGGGCGGCCCCGACCAGTGGAGCCCCAACGGCAAACCTGAACATTTGCGCAAAGCGCTGGAAGGCAGTCTGAAACGTCTCCGCGTTGAACGCATCGACCTGTACCAATTCCATATGCCCGACCCCAACGTGCCTTACGAAGACTCGATCGGGACGCTGGTCGATTTGCAGAAGGAAGGAAAAATTCGCCACCTCGGCGTGAGCAACGTGTCGGTGGCGCAACTGAAACAGGCACGGGAACTGACCACCATCGTCACGGTCCAGAACCGCTACAACCTGGCCGACCGCTCGTCGGAAGCGGTGATGGAGTATTGTACAAAAGAAGGCATCGGATTCATTCCGTGGTACCCACTCAATACAGGAAAGCTGACGGAAGATGATCAACTGAGCCAGATTGCGCAGAAGCACAACGCGGAGCCGAGTCAAATCGCGCTGGCGTGGCTGCTGCACCGCTCGCCGATCATGCTGCCGATTCCGGGCACGTCGAGCGAAGAGCACCTCCACGAGAACATGAAAGCCACTGACATTGAGCTGTCGGACGAGGAAATGAAGGAACTGGAACGGCTCTAGCCGATCAGGTTGTTGAATAAAAAAGGCTGCTTCGCGCATTGGCGGAGCAGCCTTTTTCTGTTAACCACTCATTTGTTTTGTAGTCTTTCTCTCAGTTCTGCGAGGGCGAGGGGCGTCATCACGAAGTTGAGGGCGGCGCCGGTCAGGCAATAAAGGCAGGCTTTCTTCTGGACCGTGATCATATTTTTCAGATACAGGGCTGCGCCCACGCTGTTGAGCATCACCGTGCCGGCTAAGGCCACGTCGCTCCACAGCGGACGGCCGTGGGCAGCGTCCCCCTTGTAGGCCGCCAGCAGCATGTTCAGGGCATACACCCCGGCACTGATCGGGCCGTCGGGCACGCCGAACTGATACGCCTCTTCCGAAGCGTTCACGGCGTTGGAATCAAAGAGTTTTCCGGGTAGATCGGGCAGGCGACGGATAACGCCCGTCTGGTAAAGCGAGATGAGGCTGAAGTCGACCAGGCCCACCGCCGCGAGCAGAATCAGCCGCCGCCGACGGGTCAGGCTGGGCGATTGTTTGTGGCGTAGGGTATGAATCAGGGCAGAGAGGTTCATGGCAAGACGTTTTTCCAGAGTATACTCCACCACGACAAGGAAGTTGCAGCCGATCAGCTTTCCAGGTCGATGTCGTCGTAATACTTCTGCAAGCGCCAGGTCAGCAGCAGAAAGCGGGCGGTCCCGAACGTAAACGCCAGCGCGCTGGTCCCGAACAAGACGTAGCCCACCCAGGTCAGGTCCTCCAGCTTATCCATTTGCAGAAACGCAATGCCCGCCAGCACCATGTACAGGCTGGTGCGCACGTAGGTAAGCAGTGTCCGTTCGTTGGCGAGT
Organism: Catalinimonas alkaloidigena; assembly: GCF_900100765.1. Taxonomy (NCBI): domain Bacteria; kingdom Pseudomonadati; phylum Bacteroidota; class Cytophagia; order Cytophagales; family Catalimonadaceae; genus Catalinimonas; species Catalinimonas alkaloidigena. Next base: position 115,340 of record NZ_FNFO01000002.1, read on the forward strand.
TTGGTGCGCTCCAGGGCTAGGTAGTCGCGCAGACTGATTTCTTCCTTGTGTTCGAAGTCGGGTACCAGCGAAGGGAGTTTGAGTTTAGGCATGGCGTAGCATAAAACAGAAACGCTGCCAGGTAGACATTACCCGGCAGCGTAAAGGTAAAAGCCTGAGGGCTAAGCTTTATTCAGCGACAGAAGCTTTCTTCAGGCGGCTCTGGTACAGCTTCCGGAATTTGGCCAGTTTCGGCGAAATCACCGCCGCGCAATAGCCCTGTCCCGGATTGTTACGGTAGTAGTTTTGGTGATACGCCTCCGCTGGATAAAAGACCTCGAATGGCTTCACATCCGTTACGATTTTCTCCTCCAGATTAGGTTGTATCTCCTCGATGATCTTAAGCGCTTCTGCCCGTTGCATGTCGTTGTGCGTCAGGATCGTACTGCGGTATTGCGTCCCGACGTCGGCACCCTGGCGGTTCAGTGTCGTCGGGTCGTGCGTGGTCAGGTGAATCCGTAGCAAGTCCGCATACGAAATTTTCTCGGGATCGAAGGTGATCTGCACCACCTCCGCATGGCCGGTCCGGCCACTGCACACTTCCTTATAGGTAGGGTTGGGCAATTGCCCGTCGCTGTAACCGGACACCACGCTGGTTACTCCCTCCAGGTCCTGGAAAATGGCCTCTGTGCACCAGAAACAGCCACCTCCGAAGGTTGCTTTCTCCAACGTTGTAGTAGCTTCCACCTTTTGCAGCGCTACGGCATTCATGCAATAACGCAGGCCGCTTGGGGCCGGTCCGTCCGGAAAAACGTGTCCCAGGTGCGCACCACACGTGTTGCAAACCGTCTCCACCCGCTTCATGCCGTAAGCATTGTCGATGTGGTAAGCAATGGCATTTTCCTTCGCGGGTTGCGTAAACGACGGCCATCCCGTTCCGGACTCGAACTTCTCGTCCGAGTCGAACAACAGCGTATCGCAGCAGACACAAGCGTATTGACCGGGCTCGAACCGGCTGCACATTTCACTGGAAAAGGCCCGCTCGGTGCCCTTCTGGCGCGTGACGTAAAATTGTTCCGGCGTGAGTTGTGCTTTCCACTCAGCCTCTGATTTCTCGACTACTTTATCGGGTTTGGGGTTGCCCTGGTTGGCAAACCGGATGACATCAATCCAACGTAGCATATGTAAAAATTTAAAAATTCGTAAAAGTGAGAAGGGGCGTGCCCTCAGAGATATAAGCTAATTCTCTTCCTTCGGAATGAGTTGCTACCGCCATAACACCATTCGGCAAAGAAATGATTCCTACTCTTCCACGCGTCTTTTTACGCCCTTGCTCGATCTGGAAACTGTTCTGTAGATGTTCTTGATTTTTTCGTTTGCCGGTCCGGTAAACCAGGCATTAAAGGTCAGAATATCTCCATTATCGACCGCATTGACCAATGCCGCTCTCTTTGACTCAAGTTCTTTATTTGTACTGGAAAGATTGACGGTGAACGCTTGTGGATAAATTCTGCGAACGTTCATCGGCGTAGACGTTTGACCGGCGTGTTGCAGGGAAATCAGAGGGGCGGTATACGCGTAATAAAGAAGGGTTTCGTGTTCGGGTATGACCAGGACGTCCGGATGCGCTTCCAATACCCGGCGAAAGATTTCGACGTCATAAGGGTTGTTGGGATCGCCGTTCGAGTCCACATAAAATAGGGTACAGCCCCAGCGATCTTTGGCATAACTTATTTTATCAATGAGCAAATCGGCCACCGCCTTTGTGTCGATGAGTTGATCGGTCGTTTTAAGTTCTCTTTGTGCAGGCTTGCCTTTCCGGAAAGCGTTCAGGTCTAGGCGCTGCGGACGCAGGCAGACACCTACTTTAAAACCAGCATCCGTAAACTTTTTGAAGTAGGCATCGGCTACCTCTTCCATCTCTGGAGCGAGTTCTTTTACCAGACGCGGATCGCCTACATACGTATTAGGATGCCATGACTCTTCTCCTTCGATATCCCAGGTAATCATACCTTGGGCGTTCATGTCTTTCAGAATTTTAATGCTTTGATCGGCATACGCCAAAACACGCTTTTGGAACTCCGCTCTCCCTTCAGGAGTCGTGACGTTGATCTTTTTGTCATTCCACCATCCTCGTGGATTGGTGGGATACTTCTGGTTGGCGGTTGCTAAAAATAAAGTGCCAATAGGACGACGGTCCTCCCAGTTGAGTTGCATGGGATACGTCTTGGAGAAGGTTTCGTACACATCACTGGCCAATTGGTCAGGATCGTCTTTTTCGCCTCCGAAACGTAAGGAGAGGTGATACGTATCCGTTTTGCCCGGAGCAATGGGACGATCAATGTAAGGCAAACTGGTCGGGAGCCAGGGGTGTTTTCCCGTCAGAATCCATAGTGGAAACACCGTGTTCTTGGCGCGGTTGTTGGCCCAGGGAAACCCGATCAATAAGTCTTCTTTTACATCATTGTTTGTGAGCACAATTTTACCCCCTTGAAAGGTCAGAGGCTTAATGGACAACCCCCCTTTGTTAGAAGCCAGCATTACATTATTGCCCTTGTATTCTTCCGGTGGCGTGGGAAGCCGCAGGGCCATGATGTTTAATGTATGTGACTGCAACGTCAGGTTGGAGGTATTCTTAACAGAAACCTCAAGTGCTAACTCATTGCCTTTGGGCGTATACGTACAGGTGTAGGTTGCCCAGGGATAGACATAGCTCACTTGATTCTTGGCGACGTCGATCTTCTTTTCAAACGATTTTACTTCAGGTGAATCGGTTTTCCCTGTTGCAGCATCGAATAAACTGGCACCAAGTACTTTGAACTGGCCATTGTTCAAAAATTCCGTATCGCCATATTCAATGGACCTTATTCCTCGTTGTGGATCGATATTGATTTTTACCTCATCTTTTGGCGGATCAGCGTAGCCTAGCTGGCTCATGGTGAACAAGGTCAGAAAAAAAGCAAGTGTGCGTAGTCGGAGCGTATTCATAGCGATGTAATAATAAGTCAGCATACAACTGGCAAGCAGCGTGCCAGCTTGGTGCGTAATCCTTTTAAACTGTTTTACGTTTAGGGTGGGTAACGTGCAGGCTGTGGGTTGAACAGCGCAGTACAGGACTTTGCTTCTCTTACCTCTTTACGCAATGCGCACTATTCTGTTTAGTCTCTTGGTGGGTCTGTCGGTTGCATGTGCCTCCCGGGAAGCTTCCGACGAAGGAACAGACACCACACGGCAAGCGGCTACGGTCGCCCGTGAACCCCGCCCCGAGAGGCTGGTGGATTCCCTGCAGATCGAAGGGATGATGGAGCCCGTCCGCCTGCACCTGTACACCGCTCCGGAAGACTTTCCGCTGGGCTTTAGCACCTACCTACCAGAGGACATGTCGGCTGAGCCGGTAAGTTCGGACGAAGGCGATGCCCTCCGGCTGACGAGCAATCCGTCGGGTGAAGCCGACGGCCCCCAGGCGGGATTGACCTTCTTCGTGTTTCCGGAACGGACTTCTGAAGCCGAGGCAACCCAGAGGGCGCAAGAGGTCGCCACCGGGGGTGGGGAGACCTCGCCCGATACCTTGCCTACAGACCTGCCCTGGATGCGGGCCTTTTACCTTCACACTGCGCCGGGAGGAGCACACACCCGGAGCGTGCGCCTGGGAACCTACCAAGGTCGTTACTTTTATTTTATGGAGGAGTATCCGTCCGAAATGAGCGAGGGTTTTGGACCGCGTGTCCGCTTGGTGCTGCGCGAGTGGCGCTGGCAGGACACCGGCAATAGCCTTTAATGCAGTTGCTGGCCAATGTGGTGCAGTTCTGTACTGACGTCCACCGCGTGCGCCAGGCTTTGCAGTTTTGTATGCAATGAACGCAGAAATTGCTGATGCGCCGGCGAATCGGGCTGGAAGGGACGATGCGCCAGCGCTCGCCGGATGCCTTCCCACTCTTTTACAAAAGCCAGGGCCGATTCGCTCAAAAATGTCTGATCGAATTTTTCCCACACGTAAGCTTCTGCCATTTCGGTAGGATGAAGCAGGTCCGAACCGTAAAAGCGGTAGTCGCGCAAATCATCGATCAGGAGCTCATAGCTGGGAAAGTACGTGACGTAAGGGTGGCGTTCCTGCAACTGATGGGCGGCCAGCCGCAGCGTGGCTTTGCTCACGCTGTTCAGCGGAAGGGTGTCTTTCACGTGTCGAACCGGGCTGACTGTCAGAATCACCTCTAGGTCGGGCGCAAGTCGGCGTGCTGCTTGCAGGGTTGCAGTGGCGTCGTCCACAATCCGGTCTACCGACAGGAGCTCTTTCCGGAACTGCCGGGCCGGAAGTTTGTGACAATTGGCTACGATGGCTGGCGTATCCACACGTTGGTAGACAAACGCCGTCCCCCAGGTCAGCAGCAGGACGCGGGTCTGCCGCAGCCAATGGTGCATCTGCGCCACCGTTTCCGTTAACCGCTGGGCCAGTGCCTCGCGGCTCCCGGCCGTCACTTCCGAATGTGCATCGTAATGAAACCATTGTCCTTCGCGCTCCAGATACCCTGCCTCTGCAAAAGGCTGACGGTGCGCAGCGAGCTGCAACAGCCGGTGAAGCGACAGGGGATTGTAGACGATCCCGAAGGGGTTGTGCAGTACTTGAAATTTGTAGTCGTGTAGCCGCTGACCGAGGCGATCGGCAAAACACGACCCCAGCGACAGCAGAGGGTCGGCCAGCTGGATGCGGAAGGAGGCCGGTGACACCGGCAGTTCGGTGCGAAAATGCATCGGGAAAGATACAGTACCCAGCACGACTCTCGCAACCTGTCCGGCAGCTTCTGGCCGAGCCGCTATACAAGCAAGAAACGGACGAGCCGATCTGACGTCGGACCTGTCCGTTTTCTCAACGTATTCAGGACTACGCTTAGCGCTGTGGGTTTCGCTTACTTTCTGCGATAAGCGTATCGGGGAGGGAGGGCGTGTGGATCTGAACAAACCGTTGAGAGAGGTGCCGGAGGTCAATCGCTCGTTCGACGACGTGGGTGCCGACACGTAGCTTTAGCGTGTAAATGCCGGCTCGCATGCCTTCCATGTTGAACGTACGTATGTACTTGGGTGTCTTGACAAGGTCCAGCTGCATCACCCGGCCCTGCGCATCTTTTAGTTTGATGTAGACCCACTTCTTAGTTGGGTTTTCCAGCGCAATTTTGAACTTACAGGTACCGGGAATGGCGAAAATATTACTCTGCAATTGCTTAACCGAAGGGTCGAGCGGGGTTTCTGCGGGAGGTAACGCAAGCGCCCGTACGTGCTCGGAAACCAGTCGCCCTGCCACGTACCATGCGTGCAGGTCGTTCAGTGACCGCAGGGTGCGGGGCGTTAGCTTCAGGTAGCGTTCGTGCAGCGCCTCTTCATACATCAGGATGTCGTCCTTGTCAAAAAACTTAACGACCGTCCGGCGCTTGACAGGGTCGGTAAAGAGGCTCCAGTAGCCGCGGCCTGCGTCGGGATACACCCGGTGAACCTCTTTCTCTTGTGCCATCAGACTACTGGTGGTCTGGGCAAAAAGGGCGATACAAACCAGGAATTGTTTGCATGAGGGGGGAAGGGCGAGTGGGTACATAGGAGTGAGGGAGTTGAGTGGGAATCTTGTGCTTTTGTAAAGAATCACGGCAACTCACCCCGAATTGGCTCAGCACTCCTGTAGTATTTTTTAAGAGACAAAAAAACAGGCCGGGAGTAAATCCTGGCCTGTTTCAGATGGTCCATCCTTATAAACGTCTCTCTTTTATTTTGACGTTGTAGCCGCCGTCGGCTTCAGGTAATGCGCTTTTAGTTTGACTCTTCGGGCACGTGTCGTGTACATCGTCATCCTAAAGTGCCTGATATCTCCCTTTTGGTTCTCTACCGTCATGGTGTTGCTGAGGGCCGTGCCCCGTTGAGGAATGTCCATGTAAAGGATTACGCTGTCGGACGGAGTACCCTGGCACGCGATCGTTAAAGGAGATTCGCTCTTGTGCATGCCTTGCAATTGCAGTTGTTTCAGGCCATACGTATCGCTAACACGCAGCTTTACCTGCATGGGCTCATCGAGTTGAACAGAATCTTTTTTGAACTTTATACTGCCCTTCTTTTTCATATGGTGGTATTGGAAATTGATTCCCCCGATCAGAATGGCCTGGGGGCTACACCTTTTCAGGCAACTGTCGTCAGGACACAGGCATGGGGATAGCTCAAATTCGACGGTATCCGGGGCGTCAAAGGTCGCATCCTGACCTAAAAGCATAAAAAAGTTTGCGAAGTACAGGGCACAAAGCAGCCCCCAGCGACAAAAGAAGGCAGGAAGATCGTCCATGTGTATGAGGTTTAGAGGGAAGGAATTTGTTGACGGCAGAAATCAGCCGGGGCGAGCTGACCGGTTAACTTGTACACTTGAATTGCATCGTGTAAGGCGAGTCGGTAACGGTTGTGTTTTTCGCCGAAAACCTCTTTGATGATCGGGAGGTGGCTTTGCACCAGTGTATCGGCGGGGAGGGAATCGCCCAGCCCGGCCAGTGCTTTGGCCAGGCGCAGGTTGCATATGCTCTGCAAAACGGGCATTTCTGGGCGGTACAGGCGGTACAAGCAGATGCTTTCGTTGGCAGCAATTTGTGCCTCTGCGTACCGTGCCATGCGTACGTAAAGGTCCGTCAGGGTAGCATAAGAGGTTCCCTGAATGTAATGACCCTCCGGAAAAAGCTTTGTGAATTGTGCAGAGGCACGATTCAACACGCGTTCGGCTTCGAGCGGATCGGAGGCCGGATCGTTGGTGAGAGAAACCCCCAGATTTTGCAGGGCTTTGGCGAGGGGGAGGCTCGGATCTCCGAACTTCGCCTCGTTGGAACGCACCAGACTTCGCAACAGTGGGATCGATTCATAGTAACGGCCTTCGTATTGCAGCATCAGCGCGTAGTTCTGTAAGTTGAGTTCGGTTTCCTGATGGTCGGCGCCTAGCGTACGGGTTAGCAACCGATCTGCCCGCTTGAAATGCGGCTCGGCTTCTTTGTCACTCACCAAACTCAGCAGATACGCCAGCATACCTAGTTGCACGGCGTAGTGCGGGGAATTTTCCCCGTACTGTGCTGCACTTCTGTCTACCAAAACTTTCTCTTGTGTAATGGCCTCTTGAATTTTTCCGGCTTCTGCAAGCAGGTGAATGCGCATCGTCATTACATCCAGGTATTCGGGCAATTCGGGAGAGGAGCGTAGGGTCGATACCGCTTTTTCGATGACAGAATCGGCTGCTGCCGGGCGGTGCTGCATGGTAAATACTAAGGCGAGGTACGATTGCCCTACGGCCTGTTCTACCTCTTTTTCCGGCAGATAACGACGGTAAAGTTGCTCGCCCTGGCGGAGGTAGTGCTCGGCACTGTCCAGATTGCGGTCGCGAAACCCCATGCCACGGAGGGTCAGTACCTCTGCCATGTGTGTGCTGGTGGCACCATACAAACGGCCCACCAGCATTTCGCGCTCTTGGCCCACCTGATCGGCTTCTTCAAACAACTCCAGGTTCAGATACGCTTTCTGGAGTAGGGCCAGAAGCGCCGCTTTGATTTCGGGTTGCCGGGCAAGTGTGTCCGAAATGCGCGTGTACTGTGCGTCTAAAAATTGCCGTACGGTGAGTTGTCCCGGGTCTTCTACGTGTAAAGGACCGTAAGGATCGAGGCTGGTGAACATATCGCTCAAGACGCCCTGCATAACCTGTGCCCGGTTGCGCTCGGCAGTTACCTTTTCTGTATAGAACAAGCTGAACCCCAAGAGTAGCAGCAGGAGGGTACTGCCGGTGACTACGGCCGTCTGGTGGCGTCGGACAAATTTCTGGAGCTGATAGCCCCACGCATCGCCTCGCAGGGCAATGGGCAAGTGATGTTGGTAGCGATAGAGGTCGTCGGCAAGGTGAGCCACACTCTGATAGCGCCGATCCGGAGATTTGCGCAGGGCTTTCAGGGCAATCAGATCCAGGTCCGCTCGTAGGGTTCGGCGCAGTTTTGCGCCCGTCGTGCCCTGGGCGGCAGCGGCTTCGTCGGTCACCACGCGGCTGGGCGAGGGGAGGTCTTTTTCGAGGACCGCTTCTTCCAACTGACGGAGCGATCCGCCTGCAACGGCCTGTGCCGCCTGACCCGTCAATAACTTGTACAAAATAAGCCCTAACTGATACACATCGGTCGTAATGGTCACGGGCTGGCCCAGTACTTGTTCTGGGGCGGCGTAGTCGGGGGTGAACAGCCGCAGGCCCGTGCGCGTGTGCAACGCATCGGCCCCTGTTTCTTCGCCCAGCACTTTGGCAATGCCGAAGTCGAGTAGCTTTACTTCGCCTTCCGGAGTGACCAGCAGGTTGGAGGGCTTTAGGTCACGATGCACTACCAGATGCTGATGCGCGTGTTGTACGGCTTGGCAGACGGTAGTAAAGAGGGCGAGGCGTTGGGACAGGGCAAGCTGGTGCTGATCACAGTACCGGTCGATGGGTGCTCCATCCACGTATTCCATCACAAAATACGGCACGCCCTGCTCCGTAACGCCACCTCCGTAGAGCCGCGAAATGTTGGGGTGCTCCAGCCGGGCGAGGATTTGCCGTTCGTAACGGAACCGCCGGACAACTTCTTCGGTGTCCACCCCCCGTTTGATGACTTTCAGTGCGACCTGTTGCTCAAACTCGCCATCGACGCGTTCGGCCAGGTACACCACGGCCATGCCACCGCGACCCAACTCACGAACGATGCGGTAGGGACCTACCCGGTCGTGGGTTTGGAGGGGCGCAAACGGTTTTTCGTGCAGACTTCCGGCAACAGACTGGCGAAACCTTTGGAAGAAATGGGTAGCGGCATGTTCAGAATGCAGCAACCGCAGCAGTGCCGCGTAGACGTCGGGCGACTCTTCTTCCGTATGGCGGAGCAGGGTGTCGCGTTCAGGGCCTTCAAGCGTCAGAAGCTGTGTGTACAACGTCTCTAGTCGCTCCCACTCCTGTGCGTCCATGGTTGTCGCTCGTTATAAACCTGCCCTCCGCATTTCTTCGTACAGCCAGATGCGGGTCACCGTCCATTTCCGTTTTACCGTAGCGGGCGACAGCCCTAGTACCCCCGCAGTCTCCTCGATGGTAAGGCCGATGTAAAAACGGCATTCCACCAGCTTGCCCCGTTGCGGATCGGCTTGTTCCAGCCGCCGTAGCACGTCCTCCAGGCAAAGAATATGTTCTGACGTTTCGTCCGAAATATCAATGTCAAAATCCTGCAGGGAGAATTTGCGCACGTGGCCGCCCCGTTTGTTGCTCAGCTTCTGGCGGGCGTAGTCCACCAGAATGTGGCGCATCGCCTTGGCCGCTACGCCCATAAAATGCCTGTGACTCTGCCAGCCGGGCTGTTCTTGCTGAACCAGCTTCAGGTAAGCCTCGTGTACCAAGGCCGTGGTTTGTAGCGTCTCCGACCCGGTCACATGAAACCGGGCGTTGTGCGCTGCCTGCTTTAGTTGTTGGTAGACAACGGGGAAGAGTTGATCGTAAGCCACCCGGTCGCCTTCGTTCACCTGTCGTAATAGCTGAGTAACCAGCCCGGAAGCAACTACTTGTTCCATACCGCATCAAGAATTAAGTAGAGTTAAAGGGTGATCACTGTGTGTGATCGGCGGGGAGGAAAAATTGTAAAGTACCCGCTCTATGAGGCATCACGGAAACTTTCAACAGACTGGCTCATGAAGTGGTAAAATAAATATTATTTTAATGCATGTCAATCTATTTGGTTGGTTGTCAGGCAATTGTGTAAAATATAATTTGGTGCCAGGGGAGGAGACGCGCACCGTTCTGGCTGAGCTGGTGCGGCACGGATAGCCGCGGAACCATCGCTGCCCTTGACCTGATCTTTGTACTTTGGCACTCTATGAATGAACCTACTTCGTACAGCGACGATTTTATGCCGGACGACGAGCGCAAAACGACCGCTTCGCCGTCGCCCGCCGCCGCCTCCGCTGCGTCGCATACGGCCACCTGGCTGACCGTCCTGGGAGTCGGGGTGCTGGCCATCGCTTTCATCGTCATCGAAACCCGCCTGGTGTCTTTACCCGAAACGGCCGAAGGATTTGCCAAGAAAATTCTTCAGGGGGGCGCGTTGGCGCTGCTGTTTCTGGTGCTGCGTCGGCTCCTGAAGGGAGCGCTGTCGCGACAGGTCGTCGACGCGTCCGTACGGTTCAACCTGGAGCGGGTGCTGGACTTGACGCTGGGGCTGGTTCTGTTTTTTGTGCTGATGACGCTCCTGTTCTCCGACTGGTACACGGCGGCGGTGTCGCTTGGGTTGTTGTCGGTGATCCTCGGGTTCGCGCTGCAAACGCCCATCACGAGCTTTATCGGCTGGATCTACATTCTGGTGCGGAAGTCGTTTCGGGTGGGCGACCGCATTCGGGTGGGCGACATCACGGGCGACGTTATTGACCTGAGCTACCTGGATACGACCATTCTGGAGGTGCGGGGCGATTACCTGACGGGCGACCACCCGAGCGGACGGATCATTAAATTTCCGAACCTGACGGTGTTGAGCGAAGCGGTTTATAACTACACCACCATTTCGTACCCGTTCATCTGGAACGAGATCAAGGTGCAACTGGCGTATCAGAGCGACCTGGAACTGGTGACGCGCCTCATGACCGAAGTGGTGGAGCGCGAACTGGGGCCCGCCCTGCAGGAACGCCTGACCGCCTACCGCGATCTGCTGAACCGGACCATGCTGGGCGAAACGGCCTCGCCACTGGGGCCGCTGGTGTTTTTTACCGTCAGCGACAACACGTGGGTAGAAGCCATTGTGCGCTACGTGGTAAAACCGCACGAAGCCGAAACGGTCAAGACCCGGCTGATCCGCAAGCTGTTGCACGAACTCAACCAACACGACGAAAAAGTGCTCTTGCCGAAAAGCAACATGCGTTAGGCCACGCATCGCCGTTTGCTCGCCTGACGCGCGCCGGATATCATCATCAAAATTTCTTCAGAATTAACGCGTAAATTCGTTCGTTATGAAGTTATTACTGGTGGAAGACAACGCCGAATTGGGCGCTTCGATCTTGGAACATCTGCAGGAGGAAGGGTACATCTGCACCTGGGCGGAAGACTACCAGTCGGCCGACTACCGCCTGGGCGTTTATAGTTACGATCTGGTCGTGCTGGACCTCAACTTACCCGACGGCAACGGCCTGAAACTCCTCGACCCGATCCGGGTGCATCAGGCGGAGGCGGGGGTGCTCATCATTTCGGCACGGAACTCCCTCGACGACAAAGTGACGGGCCTGCGCGAAGGGGCCGACGACTACCTGACCAAGCCGTTTCACCTCGCCGAACTGTCGGCACGCTTGCAGGCGCTGGCGCGGCGGCGGCATTTCGGCAACAACCACGAACTGAACTGGGGGGATTTGCGCGTCGATACGCGTGCCCTGCAGGTGTGGTACGCCGACGAGCCCGTGACCCTCACGCGCAAGGAGTACGAACTGCTGCTCTACTTTCTGAGCAACCCCAATCGCGTGCTAAGCAAGGAGTCGATTGCCGAGCACCTGTGGGGCGACCACATCGACACGGCCGACTCGTTTGATTTTATCTATACCCACATCCGCAACCTGCGCCGCAAGCTCTCGTCGAACCGGAGCAGCCTGCCGATCCGGTCGGTGTACGGCATGGGGTACCAACTGCATCAGCCATGAAACTGATCACCAAAACCACCTGGCTGTACTTATTCATCATCACCCTGGTTCTGGCCCTGGGCGGGTGGTTGATCTACCAGGAAACCAGACAACGCACCGAAAAAGCCGTGGAGCGGTATTTCGCCTGGCGGATCGACCGGACGATGGGCTGGCTGGAACGGCACGAGGATGAAATCGATACGCTCGATTTTGCTCGCAACAACGCCGACAACCGGTCATATCAGGTGCGCTCGGGCCATTGGGCCAATCCGGGACCTGACCGCATTTTCGATACGCTGATGCGGGAAGAGCCGGTGATTGCCGGATGGAGCTCTACGCTTTCGCTCGAAAAGAACGTGCTCAGCACTCCCGAGCCGGCCGAGCCCGAACTGAAGCCTTACCGGGGCTTTCGGGGCATCCGGGAGATAAACGGGCGGCAGTACGAAATGCAGATCTACCGGTCGATGGAGCTGGAAAGTCAGATTCTGAACCAGACGGTCGCTACGCTGTCGTACGGGTTGGTGACGCTGACCATCCTTCTGTTGCTGTCGAGTTATCTGCTGTCGCGTTTTTTGTGGCGCCCCTTTTACCGGACGCTGGAAGTGATCCGCCAGTATTCGTTCCGGCAGGAGGTGCCCCTGCAACTGCCCGGTTCGTCGACGCACGAGTTCAACGAACTCAACTCGCTGTTCACGCAGATGACCGAGCGCCTCGAGCACGACTACCGGAACATCAAAGAGTATACGGAGAACATCTCGCACGAAATCCAGACGCCGCTGGCCATCATCCGTGCCAAAACCGAACACCTGATCAATAGCGAAAATGCCGATCCGGACAAGATGCGCAACCTGGGGTCCATCCACGAAGCCTGTTCCACGCTCTCGCGCCTGAGCCGGACGCTCAGCCTGATCAGCAAAATCGACAACCAGGAATTCAACAACGCGCAGCAGATCGAACTGAAGCCCACGGTCGAACAGACGCTTTTCCGTTTTAAGGAGCTGGCCGAACTGAAGGACATTGAAGTGACCGCCGAACTGGAAGAGGGCGTGGCCGTTCGGCTCGACCCGTATTTACTCGACCTGCTGCTGGGGAACCTGATGAAAAACGCCGTGCACCACAATTTCCACGGCGGTAAAATCTGGATTTCGTTACGGCCGCACCACTTTTCCATCGCCAACACTGGCGAGCCGCTCGACTTCGACCGCGAAAAGCTGTTCGAGCGTTTCCCCCGCAACGGTATGGGCTGCGCGCGCAACGGAGCCAACGGCCGCAGCCGGGCGTCGTTGGGATTGGGGCTGGCCATCGTCAAGAAGATCAGCGAGCTGAACAACATCCGCGTGGGCTATGCCTACGAAAAAAATCTCCATGAATTTAGCCTGAGCTTTTGAACTTCAGTTTTCCTTCAGAATGCTATCGTACTTTCGGGACATAAGCATTCAATAAAGCTTTAGCCAAACTTTTTCACCTCTTAGTTGCGGGTGTCTTATCGCCCGCAACTATTTTTTTCTCCAGTTTGGAATATCACTTTATGAATAGTATAAAGTACTATACCGTACTCTTCTGTCTCTTCTTTCTGTCGTTTGCCTTACAGGCACAAACCCGACTTACCGGTACCATCCTAGACGCAGCCACGCATGAGGCGGCTCCGTTTGCCACCGTAGCCCTTTATGCCACAGCCGATTCGACCATTCTGGGCGGGAGCAATGCCGACCTGGAAGGGAACTTCACCATCGAAAAAGTAAAGCCCGGTCAGTATTATCTGCAGGTTTCGCTGCTGAGTTACGCCACCAAACAGGTCCCGGTAGAAGTCAGCGCCGGACAGACGTCGGTCTCGATCGGCACGATCAACCTCGCCAGCGATGCCCAGCAGCTGGAAGAAGTCGTGGTGAGTGGGGAGCGCGATCTGGTCGAATTTAACCTCGACAAGAAAGTGGTGAACCTGGACAAAAACCTGGTGAGCCTCGGGGGGAGCGTGGTCGATGCCCTGCAAAACGTGCCTTCCATTCAGGTAGACGAAAACGGCGAACTGAGCTTGCGCGGCAGCGGCAACGTGACCATCTTCATCAACGGCCGTCAGTCGGCCCTGACGCGCGGCGAAGGGGCGTTGCAGCAGATTCCGGCCAGCGCCATCGAGCGCGTCGAGATCATCACCAACCCCTCGGCCCGGTACGACGCCAGCGGTACGGCGGGCATCATCAACATCGTCTTGAAAAAACAGACCCGTACGGGACTGAACGGTAACGTGCAGGTCAACGTCGGGACGAACGATAAGTACAACGCAGGCGTCAACCTGAACTACGGGTTCAAACGCCTGAAAGTGTTTACGGGCTACGACTTCCGGCGCGAAAGCCGCTGGGGTACCCGCGATTCGGACCGGTGGCGCTACGCCTCGGTCGATACGCTCTTGTCGCAACATACCGACGACAATCGGTTGCGGCAGGGCCACACGTTTCGCCTGGGTGGCGAGTACCAGCTGACGCCCAAACAGACCATTGGCCTGTCGGGTTTGTGGCGGATTCGGAACGGCAACTCTTCCGAGATCACCAATTACCTGGAGCAGGCGGCAGATGGCCCCTTGCTGCGGCGCTTCCGGCGCGACGGCTCGGAGCTGGAAGACGAAACAAACGCCGACGTCAGCCTGAACTACCAGCTTGAGTTTGAGCGGCCCGGCCAGATGCTGACCGCCAGCGCGACCCACACCGTGGGCGACGAAGTAGAGCGCGAGTCGTTTTACCAGCGTGACCTGAATCCGGAGGGCGCGGCCATCGAAGAGACGGCTTACCAGCAGCGCAGCCACACCAACGAAGACGAGCGCCGGACCATCGTCCAGGCCGATTATGTCCATCCGTTCGACGAAAAAACGCGCCTGGAAGCGGGCATGAAAAGCATCGTGGAGCACACCGACAATGCGTACGTGTTCGAAAATTACGATCCCGCGTCGGACGAGTGGACCAATGCTCCGCAGGTCAGCAACCAGTTTGTGTTCGACCAGCAGATTCACGGGGCGTACGTCAGTTATAGCCACGAGCGCGAGCGCTTCAGCTACCAGTTGGGCCTGCGTGCCGAGCAGACCTACATGGCCTCGCACGAGCGCACCACCGACGCGAAGTTCAGCCGGAACTACTTCAACCTGTTTCCCAGTGTGTACCTGACCCGCAACCTGAGCGACGCTCAGAAAATCCAGTTGAGCTACAGCCTGCGCATCGATCGCCCGAACATGCGGCAACTGAACCCGTTCATCGACCTGAGCGATCCGCAAAATACCCGGCAGGGAAATCCGCAACTGAACCCGGAGTTGATCCACTCGTTCGAGCTGGGCTACCTGCAGCAGTGGGATAAATTTACACTGAACCCGACCGTGTTTGTGCGCTACATCACCGATCCGGTGCAGTACATCCGGTCGCTGCAACCCGATGGAACGACCAACCTCACGTTCCTGAACATCGGCCAGTCGACGTCGGTCGGGTCGGAGCTGATTTTTACGGCGAGCCTGTTTCGCTGGTGGCGTGCCGACGGAAGCCTGACGGCCTTCCACAGCCAGTTGAGTGGCGACCTGCCCGAGGGTTCGGTATCGACCAGCAACTTCGGCCTGAACGGAAAGCTGAATACGACGTTCACGTTGTCGAAAAAAACCAGTATTCAGTTCTCGGGCAACTACCAGGCTCCCGCAGTGCGCGCCCAGGGACGGCGCAAAGGCTTTGCGTTTGCCGACATCGCGGCGCGTCGGGACGTGCTGGCGGGCAAAGGCACCGTGACGTTGCGGGTGAGCGACATTTTCAACACCATGAAGTTTGGCTTTGAAGCCAACGGGGCCGGGTTCCGTTCCGATAACGTCTTCAAACGCGAATCGCGCATTGCCTACTTGGGCTTCAGCTACCGGTTCGGCAGCAATCAGATGAAAAATAACGACCGCCAGCAGCGTCGCGACGACAACGGCGCGGAACATGGCGGCGATGACTTTGGAGGATAGGGCCGGATGGCGCTATCGCCCAGCACGATAGATTAGGTTGATTTGAGTTGGTCGGCTACTGTAGGGGTGGTCGGCCATTCTTTTTTACTGCGTTCGGATGAGGCAGCCCGTGGCCTTGCGGGTCGGCAGCACGGGACTCGATTTACGCAGCAGTGCCGTTAGCGCATCGCGCAGGTATTTTTGGCGGGAAGGGTTAACGCCCTGCGGATTATCGTCGATGGCCCCCCGGTACCGCACCACAAACGTGCCGTTGGTCGGCTCCAGCACGACGGCCTCGGGGACGCGCGTCACTTTCATCGACTGGGCCACTTTTTGCGTAGGGTCGGCCAGGTAAGGCCGCAGAAAGGAACACTCCTGTGCCCGACGGGTCATTTTCTGAAGCGATTCTTCGTCGTCACCGTGGCCGGTCATGGGGTTGACGTATACAAACGCGACACCCTGGCTCGCAAAATCGGCTTGCAGGTGCAGCAGGCGCTCGTCGTAGAGCTTCACGAAGGGACAGGCATTGCTGACGAACACGACCGTGATGAGGCGGTGATTCTTGAGTTGACTCAGGGTAAAGGCCTGGTCGGTAATGACGTCGTGCAGGGTAAAGTCGGGAACGCGCTCGCCGGTTTGTGCCTGTGCGCGCAGGGCCATGCCCCACAAGACGATTCCTAGTAGCCAGATTCCGGTCCGTTTCATTCTACTGCGTTGAAAGTCAGAAAATAATTGCCGATGCGGCGGTACGACATCTCCAAATCTTCCCACTGCGTTTCGTGGCGGTAAGCGCCGCGAAAATCACCGCGCTCGTGGAGGTCGCCCGGCAACGTAATGTGCAGGTCGGTTCGAAAAGACAAACGACGTCGCCCATGAAGTTTGTATAAAGCCTCCTTGGCCGACCAGTATACGCAGAGGCGCGTCGGGTCATCGCAGGCGTCCTGTTGCTCTTCCGCCGACAGGTATTTCGGGGCCAGGGGGACCAGCTTTGGGCGAATCAGCTCCAGGTCGATGCCCGACGGCTGGCGGTAGTGCATCAGCGCGGCAGCGTAGGTACCGGCGTGGGTGAGTGAGACCGACCAGTCGTCGTGCGGCCAGCGGGGTTTGCCAAAGCCATCTTTGTAAAGCGGCGCCGGCGTCACCCCCATGTGCTCAGCCAGCACCACAGCGGCTCTCCGGGCGGCCAGCCATGCCCGTCGGCGTTCGGCGTGCGTAATTTCTTCCCACTCTGCCCAATTGCCGACGCAGGCCGCAGCTTCTTGCTTCAACGTAGCTTCCGACTCCGTAATTTCCCACAACAGCCAGCCTCCCCGCTGGCCGAGTTCCTCCTGAACAACCGGCATGGTGGCGAAAATACGGGATTGCATTGGGAGAAGTAGCGTTCGCCCCAAACACAAGTGCCCGAAAACAAAAAAAGCTCTGCCGGCAGGACCAGCAGAGCTTCTGACCAGGACCGGCTACTGCCCTGATCGCACCTATGAATGGATGAGCGTAAAAAAAGACGGTCGTCAGAGAATAATTCCCTAGGAACGTGCTCCAAAAGTGTTGTTCATACCAACTTGTCGGGCGTGATGGGCAACTGACGGATGCGTTTGCCGGTGGCGTGGTAAACCGCGTTGGCCACCGCCGCCGCAAAGCCGATCAGCCCGATTTCGCCCATGCCTTTCGCACCGATGGGGTTCAGAATCGGATCGGGCCGGTCCATCAGAATCACTTCTACCGCCGGGACGTCGGCGTGGACCGCTACGTGGTAATCGGCCAGGTCGTGGTTGGTGTGGCGTCCGAAGCGATGGTCCATGCGGGCGTCTTCCATCAGCGCCATACCGATGCCCCAGACTGCCGTGCCGTACACCTGGTTTTCCGCCGTTTTCCGGTTCATCACTTTGCCTACGTCGACCGCCGAGACGACACGACTGACCTTCACCATGCCGGTGAGTGGATGGACATGCACCTCCACGAAGTTGGCGCAGAACGACATGCTGGAATACTTTTCGGCTTCGGGACCGCCTTTCGATTCTTTCGTGACCTCCAGTTTGGGCAGGCCGTGTTGGCGCAGGAATGTCGTCGTGTCCAGACGCGCCAGGCCTTCATTGGAAGATGAGAGCTCCCGGATTTTTTGTTTCAGGGCGGTGCAGACGTCGTAGATCGCCGATCCGACCGAGGCGGTCGTGTGCGAGCCGAATTGCCCAGGCGCAGTGGGCAGCGACGAATCGCCCCATTCGAACCGAATCTTTTCGAAATCTAGGTCCAGCGTATCAGCAGCAATCTGCGCCATGACGGTGGCGGAACCGGGACCCGTGTCGGCTACCGAAGTCTGTACCAGCACGAGGCCGTCGGGCAGGAGGGTGGCGCGGGCCGTCGCGCCCGAACGCCCGGCGTGGTAGATGCCGGTGCTCATGCCCAGACCCATCAGCCACGCGCCGTGGTGCATGGAACGCGGGTCAGGCATGCGGCGGCTCCACTCGAAACGCTCGGCTCCCTGCGTGATGCACTCGCGCAGGAATTTGCTGGACCAGGGCAGCCCGCTGTCGGGGTCTTTCTCTGCGTAGTTGACCAGCCGCAACTGCACCGGGTCCATTTTCAGCGCGTAGGCCAATTCGTCCATCGCCGACTCCAGCGCAAAACCGCCGCTCGTCTCGCCGGGTCCGCGCGTCCAGCAGGGCGTGCTCATGTCGAGCGGTACCAGCCGGTAACGGGTGTTGAGGTTAGGGCAGGCGTACATCCGTTTGGTCGGTTCGACGATGCGCTCCGTAAACCGCTCGTAGCGGGAAGTCATGCCCCAGGCGTCGTGGGTGATGCCAACCAGTTTGCCGTCGGGCGTCGCGCCGAGGCCCAATTTCTGCACCGAATCGGACCGGTAGCCGACCATGTTGAAGACCTGATCGCGCCGGAGCGCCACCTTGACCGGCCGCCCCACTTTCTTTGCTCCGAGCAGTGCCGCCATTTCCTGCGGCCACAACCGTGACGAACTGCCGAACGCCCCGCCCACAAACGGCGAGTGACAGTGGACGTTCTCGGTTTTCAGGCCAAACAGGCGGCAAATCTCGCCCTGCGAAATCTTGACCGATTGCGTCTTGTTGTAAACCATCACCTTGTCAGGACCCTCCCAGAAAGCGGTGGTGGCGTGCGGCTCCATCGGATTGTGCACCTGCAGCGGGGTGTGGTATTCCGCCTCGATGGAGACCGGCGCGGTCCGGTAGGCGTCGGCTTTCCCCCGCAGGGTATTTTCTTCCTCGTCGGGTTCGTCCGGCTCGGGTGGTTGCTGACTCTTCGCCAGGTTGTCTTGCAGGCTCGTGTTGTGCGGCGCTTTTTCGTAGGCCACCTTCACGAGTGAGGCGGCGTACGTAGCCCGCTCTAGTGTGTCGGCAATGGCCAGCGCGACGGGTTGCAGGTTGTGGTAGATCTGGTCGTCGTAGAAGACCCGAAACTCATGCCCCTCCACCCGCGAGCTTTCCGTAGTGGCGTAGCCCGGCACCTTCGGAGAGTTGAGGTGGGTGATGACGGCCAGCACACCGGGCGCCCGTTCGGCGGCTTTGGTGTCGAGCGAGCGGATGCGTCCTCGCGCGATGGTACTGGTCACCATCACACCGAACGTCACGCCAGACGGATTGTACTCGGCGGCGTACTTGGCCTGCCCCATTACTTTCTGGCGTCCTTCGATGCGACTTAGCGGATCGCCGATGTCAACTTGACTCATCATTTTTTGGATTAGGCGAGGCCCGCGGCAGTTTTCAGGGCCTGGACAATGGACTGAGGCGTCATTTTCATCTTGTAGGCGTTGTGCTCGAAGGCTTTGGCGCCCTGCATGGCGACGTCGGCGGCCTGTCGAAAGGTCGCTTCTGAGATAGGCTTGCCACGCAGACTTTGCTCCGCCGCGTTCAGTCGCCACGGCTTGTGTGCCACGCCGCCCAGCGCCAGCCGTGCGTCCTGGATGGTATCGCCGTCCAGCGACAGCGCTGCCGCCACCGACACGAGCGCGAAGGCATACGACGAACGTTCGCGGACTTTCAGGTAATGGGCATGCTCGGCAAAGGCGCTTTCCGGCAGATCGACCGCGGTGATTAACTCGTTGGATTGCAGGGTGGTGTCGACGTCGGGATGGTCGCCCGGCAGGCGGTGAAAGTCCCCAAAGGGAATCCGGCGTTCGCCCTTCGGCCCCACCACCACCACCGTCGCGTCCAGCGCCGCCAGCGCCACGCACATGTCGGATGGATGGACGGCGATGCATTGCTCGCTCCATCCGAAAATGGCGTGTGTCCGGTTGAGTCCTTCGCGCGCACCGCAGCCCGAGCCGGGCGCACGTTTGTTGCAGGGAAACGCCGTATCGTAAAAGTAAGGGCACCGCGTGCGTTGCATCAGGTTGCCGCCCACCGTCGCCATGTTGCGCAGCTGCGCCGATGCTCCCGCCAGCAGCGCCTGCGACAGGAGTGGATAGTGCTTGACGACCTGAGGGTCTTCCGCTACTTGTCGGTTCGAGGCCAGCGCTCCAATGCGCAGCCCGCCTTTCGAGGAGTGGATTTCCCGCAGGGGAAGGCGCGTAATGTCCACCAGCCGTTCCGGCGTCAGGATGTCGTGCTTCATCAGGTCCAGCAGGTTGGTGCCGCCGGCGATGAACCGGGCGGTAGGCGCTTTGGCGATGGCGTCCAGCGCGGCCTGTGGCTGCGCGGGGCGGACGTATTGGAATGGATTCATTTCTCTCCGTTTTTAACGTCCATAATGGCCTTCACAATGTTGGGATAAGCGCCGCACCGGCAGAGGTTGCCGCTCATGTATTCCCGCACTTCCTCCTCCGAATTGGCGTGGCCTTCCTGAAGGCACGCCACCGCCGACATGATCTGTCCCGGCGTGCAGTAGCCACACTGGTAGCCGTCGTGTTTCAGAAACGCCGCCTGCATCGGGTGCAACGCGTCGCCCTGCGCCAGGCCTTCGATGGTCGTGATTTTCTTGCCCTCCTGCATCACCGCGAGCGACAAACAGGCGTTGACGCGCTCCCCGTCGATGTGTACGGTACAAGCGCCGCACTGGCCGTAATCACACCCTTTTTTGGTGCCGGTCAGGTCCAGTTGCTCGCGCAGCAGATCCAGCAACGTTACCCGTGGCTCGATCGATAGCTTCCGGGTCTGTCCGTTGATGCTCAGCGTGACCGGCACCTGTTCGAAGGCGGCGGCTACTTTTTCGTCCAGTTGGGCGGCTTGCAGGACGGTCGGCGGGGTGAACGCCAGCGCCATCGCCGCCGACGATTGTTTCAGGAACCAGCGTCGGCTTTCACTTGCGGGGGCTGGAGCGGCACCGTCGGACCGCGCTCCGGGTAACTCGTTGTCATCTGCCATGTGAATCTCAAAAAGTAAAAAAGTAGAGAGGCTATGGATTATTAAACTGATTGAAAACTAGATGGTTACCATCGGGTCGAAAAATAAAATGCCACAGGCAAGGTGCCATCCAGCGTTACCAGTTGTCCATCCTGTAAGGCTCTTCCCTCACCAGTACGAACAGGCCTACCGGCGTTTGCCGCGAGTAGCACGGATTTCGGCGCAAGCGTGCCAATTCTGAGGAGATCGGGCTATATTAGCCGCCGAACCAACCTTACACCCATGAAAAACCTACTCGCGCTTCTGCTGATCGTTGTACTGGCCAGCTGTTCTGCCCAATCGCAAAACAACGAAGAAGCTGCCCTGGAAGATGCC
Organism: Catalinimonas alkaloidigena; assembly: GCF_900100765.1. Classification (NCBI taxonomy): domain Bacteria; kingdom Pseudomonadati; phylum Bacteroidota; class Cytophagia; order Cytophagales; family Catalimonadaceae; genus Catalinimonas; species Catalinimonas alkaloidigena. The sequence goes on from NZ_FNFO01000002.1 coordinate 136,601, forward strand.
GTCGAACAACTCCGCACCGCCATGGTCGATGCCAATCAGGCGCAACTGGAAACTCTCGCCTCGGACGAATTGACCTATGGCCATTCCAGCGGGCGGGTCGAAAATAAATCGGAGTTTGTGTCGGCACTCGTCAACGGCTCGTCCGATTTCGTGTCGATGGAACTGGAAGACCAGACCGTCATGGTATCGGGCGATACGGGCATCGTGCGCCACATTCTGTCGGGCGAAACCAACGACAACGGCAAACCGGGCAACGTGCGGATCGGCGTGATGCTCGTCTGGCAAAAACAGGGCAGCGACTGGAAACTGCTGGCGCGGCAGGCGTATAAATTGTAGTCGTGTCGACGGACTTTTGGATCGGCGCCCGGTTCTGCGGACCACCCCAATCAGCGAATGGGGGCTACACCTGCGGGCGGCTCGACCACCTGACCCCTTACGTATCGGAAGTGACGCTGCGGAAACCGCCGCCGCTGCAAACCGCTTTGTCCGTGGCGTGGGAAGGCGACCAACTGCATCTCCTGGACGGGGAAACCCTGATTGCCACCTGCCGGCCGGGGGCGGTAGAAATCGCCGCGCCCGCGCCGCCGACGTTCGCCGAAGCCGAGGCCGCCGCGCAGCATTACCTCGGGCTGCGGCAGGAGAATCCGTTTCCGACCTGTTTTGTCTGTGGTGTGCAGCGCGACGCGGGCGACGGCTTGCACATTTTTGCGGGCGCGACCGATCGGCACGACCTGTTGGCGGCGCCCTGGGTACCCGATGCCTCGCTGGCTGATGCGGCGGGGCAGGTCAACAACGAATTTATCTGGGCCGCCCTCGATTGCCCCGGTGCGTACGCGCAGATGGCCGACCAGCCGCGTATTCTGGTGCTGGGCCGGATGACGGCGCAGGTGTTGCATCCGGTGCAGGCCGGGGAGAAGTGTGTTGTGGTCGCCTGGCCCAAAAGCCGCGATGGCCGCAAATACACCAGCGGTACCGCTCTCTACAATGCCGACCAGCAACTCTGCGCCGTCAGCCACCAGACCTGGATTGAGCTGACGACGTAGGGTTGATTAGAGACAACATGCTCTGTAACTATGAATTGGATCAGCCATACTTATTTGGGCAAGGGTTGGGCAAAGTGTATGGGCGAGTAGGTACAATGACAGGCAGGAGTAGACAGAGATCACTTTAAAAGTTTAGCTGTAAGCATAATTGGCAACAGGACCAGAGCTAATAAAAATATGTTTCGGCCATGTGTACGGTCTCGATCGCTGTAAGTATATACCTTTTGGCCATTGGGCAACGTTTTCATTGTCGTCCACAAGTGTAAGCCAATGATGATTCCGAACAAGCCTCCTAAGAATGCAAAGAGGTAGCCTGCATATACTAAGGCGTTTTGCTTTGTTTCAGGTTGTGACAACTCTTCCAGACGCTTTTCCTGTAACAGTCGTACTAAATCATCACTTAAGGATTGACCTCGTTCTGTTAACAACTTTTGAGCAAACTGACGATCAAAGACGCTCCACTCGTCTGGTTTTATTAAAATCTCATAAAGTTCTTCATTCGTAAAGCTGTGCAAGTAATGTTCGGCATGTGTTTGATCAAGTTGCTTCTCAGCCTCCTGCTCCAAAAGTCGATTGGCTCGTTCAAAGTCCTCTTGTTTGATCATAAGCTGAACTTCATCCTGCAGACGATTCCCCGAGAACGTGACATCAAAAACGGGAGCATTGTTTTCGAAGTGTGTGTCGATGCCGTGTTCCTGTAACAGCAAAGCAAGTTCTGTAGCTTGGCTAGCATCTGAGAAAATTCTAAAAACTGCGTATGAATTGGTTGACATGAGAAGCTTCCTACAACTACACGTGGTTGAAAAGTAATTTAGAATATCCTAAGCTAACTTTTTCTCTTGTTGTTGTCCGCAATGCGACAGTGCGTGGGCGTAAGGTTCGGTAGCTTGCGCCGTTGTTTTTTAGAGAGAATCCAGCAAACGAAAAGATTCGTTTGTTGTTAAGAAGGTATCACTCGGGTTTCAGGCTTAGCCTGAAACCCACTAACACAGGGACGCTTGTAGCTTCCTGCATACTAGTGTGTCAGGAAGCTACAAGCGTCCCTGTGTATGACGGCTCCAGCTACAAGCTGGAGCCAGAGAACGACCTTTTTTTAAGCACTTAGACCCCATAGTTCACATTATGGAGGTATCGCAACTCAAGCAAACCCTGTTTTGAAAAAACGCATTCACGAGAAGCACCCGCTGGCGATCCGCTGGTTCCACTGGCTGAACTTCCCCATTCTGTTGGTGATGATCTGGAGCGGGCTGATGATTTACTGGGCCTACGACGTCTACCGCATCGGCTGGGGCGACACGACGATTCTCAAATTTTTCCCCGATTCGTTCTGGGAGGCGCTGAACATGCGCTACCGCCTTGCCGAGGGCATGGGCATGCACTTCGTCTTCATGTGGCTGTTCGTCCTCAACGGCGTGTTGTACGTAGCGTACACTTTGCTCTCTGGCGAGTGGCGTCACCTGGTGCCCAACCGCCATTCGTTTCGGGAGGCGTGGCTGGTGGTGCTGCACGACCTGGGCATCCGCAAAACCGAACCGCCGGTCCGGAAATACAACGGGGCGCAGAAAATCGCCTACACGGCCGTGGTGGTGATGGGCATCGGGTCGGTGCTGACTGGCATCGCCATCTACAAACCCCTCCAGTTCTGGTGGTTGCGCGACCTATTCGGCGGCTATGCCTCGGCCCGGCTGATCCACTTTGCGCTGACGATGGGCTACGTCCTCTTTTTTGTGATTCACGTGGCGCAGGTGATCCGCGCCGGGTGGAATAATTTTCGGGGGATGGTGGCAGGGTTTGAGGTACAGGAAGAGCACGAAACGGTTAACGAAGTCAACGAAGTATGAACACGCAGGAGACCAAACCGACCTCGGCGGAGGATGCCACCGAGCGGACGATCAAGCGGCGCACGTTTCTGTCATTCACGGTCTTTACCCTGGCCAGCGCCGGGGGCGTCGGGCTGTGGAGCTGGTTCCGCGATTTGCCGAAAACGGCGGCCCGGCGCGATGCGCTGACACGCGGCGTGCTGGAATTCAATGAAAAGGTCAACAACGTCTTTTTCAGTGACGCGCACCTGGCGAAGACTTTTCCGGTGGAGCGGGCCGCCGCCAAGCCCCGCGTCAACGGTGGACTGGGTGTCGACAAAAACTACGACTTTGGGAGCTGGCAACTCAACGTGGAACAACCCGGTGGAACGTCGCAGACCCTACAGGTGGGCGACCTGCAACCGCTGCCCCGCACCGAACTGGTCTACGATTTCAAGTGCATCGAGGGGTGGGACCAGATCGTCCACTACGGCGGCGTGCGCTTCTCCGATTTTGTGCGGCACTTCAACCTCGGCACCCGCTCGGGCCAGCCCATCACGGAAGAGAACCCGGACGACTGGTACCGCTACGTCGGACTGGAAACGCCGGACAACGAATACTATGTGGGCATCGACATGCAGAGCATGCTGCATCCGCAGACGATCCTCTGTTTCGAGTTGAATGGCAAGGAACTGCCACCCGACCACGGTGCGCCACTGCGGCTGATCATCCCGACGAAGTACGGCATCAAAAGCCTGAAACGGATCGGTCGCCTCTTCTTTGCCGACGAGCGCCCCCGCGACTACTGGTACGAGCGCGGCTACGACTACGACTCGGCGCTGTAAGGGGATTGCAAATTGGCAAATTGCAGATGGAAAATTCTAGTACGTCGGTGTGGGGTAAGGGCCTGAGGATCAGGAAGTCTGGTCTGGAAATTGGGAGATCCTTCTTTGTCATCCCGTCAGGGATCTTTGCATCCGGTACACAAGGATTCTTTGTGAAACAAGATGCTTTCAGCATGACAGAAGAATGGTATGTATAGTGGCGCAGCGTCCGTTCTATTTCATTGGAAGAGGCTACGCACAGGACCAATTTGAAATTTGCCAATCTGTCAATCTGTCATTTGCAATTCAATCATTTGTACTTCTTTCCCTCATGAAACGCTGGAAATTCGGATTGGGTAGTGTACTCGTGGCGCTGGTTGCGACGGCGTTTGTGCTATGGCGGCCGCATGCGTCCGTCGAGTCTAATGCGTCCGCTCCGGCCTTTGCCTTAATAGAGCTGTTCACTTCGGAGGGGTGTTCGAGCTGTCCGGCGGCCGACCGGCTGGTCGCTCGTGTGCAGGAAGAGATGGCGGGGCGGCCCGTTTACTTCCTCGGCTACCACGTCGACTACTGGAACCGGTTGGGGTGGAAGGATGTGTACAGCGATCCGGCCTACACACAACGGCAGCGGCAGTACACCCGTTGGTTAGGAGGTTCGAATATGTACACGCCGCAGATCGTGGTGAACGGTCAACAGGAATTTGTCGGTTCCAACGAAGCAGCCCTCCGTTCCGCCATTCGGGAAAGTCAACAACAACCCGCCTCGGCCGCGCTGGACGTGACCGCGTACCTGACGAATCCCCGCGAGCTACAACTCAAGTACCGAGTCAAAACCGAGGTAATTTCACCGGCCTTGTGGCTGGCCTTCGTTCAGCGGGAGGCGGTCAGCCACGTCGGGAAAGGCGAAAACCGGGGCAAAACCCTGACGCATGTCACCGTGGTCCGGCAACTTTCTTCACTTCCCGTCCAAGCGACCGAAACGCAGGTCGCGCTCCCTACTGATTTCTCATCCAAAGCATGGGAACTTCTCACGTTTTTGCAGGACGCGACCGATGGTAAAATTCTGGCCGTGCAACCGGTAAAACTGGAGGAGGAGGAGCCGCAGAAATAAGCTAACTATGTAGCTAGCAATTTTACAAGTCTATGACAAAGCTGTTCTGCTATATACTTCTCTCTGTGCTGAACTCAGGAAGCGAAGGTTTAGCGACTACGGATGCTGAGCAGTTGGTGCAGTCTGTGATGGAAGCCGAAAGAACAAGAGATAATGAGTATATAGTGTTTGATCAGTTAGTGGCTTTCGATACTTCAGAGGTGGTGAACATTATTAAACAGTTTGGCATCACGCATGATACACACGCAGAAAAGATCATGCTAACACATATAGGGTATCCATTGGTTACAAAACAAGAACTTGAAAACTTCAAAGCGATAGCGGATAGCTTAAATGAACGTATCACAGAACCCCTTGAGAAGAAAGATGCATATCAACTGATTGGGAAAAGACGGGATGGGATATATGTACTGTGAATTTACAGCTCCACGCTATTCGAACAATAGGTACTATGCGCTCATACAGTTTAGGGCGGTATCAGGACACATGTTTGGTTCACATTCTGCCACCTATCTGATGAAAAAGAAGAGAGGGAAGTGGGTGGTAGAGGATGTACTGGAAATGGCGATTGATTAGGTTTGGTGACTATAGGTGTTCTTATTTTGTGGTTGTAACATATATGGCTGGAAGTATCATTTCATAAGGGTTTGTATGTCGGAAGGCGTGAGTAAAATTATATGGGCTACAGTATTTGCCATTCTTTTAGATGTGGAGACCTATGTAGTGAATCAATTGATCTTCAATCACCTGATAGATGATCAGCAACACAGCAGCATATTCGTAGGGGGCTATCTGCTTTCCCATCTGATTTTATCAACGCTAATTTTAGTAATAACCAAGCGTCTCGGTGTTTTCAACACTAGCAGAAGTGCTTTCTTAAAATTTCTGACGTTCTCGCTCATTTGTCTGGTTGCCTTCTTCTTGAGTCCTTTAGTATGGGAAATTTTCTGGGGAATAGCATACTTCACTCCATTAAATATTAATTGGGGCAAACTGTTTTCTGGATACCTCTGGTTGGTGGCAGTCAAGTACAGTACCGTATGTATGGTGGCAGTTTTTTATGGGTTGCGTGCGCGTGCCAAGTCCAAACTCCACCCGGAAAAAGAGCTAGAAAGATATGGGAGAGAAGTACCCGGTGTCGTTTACCAGAAAAGGCGGCATCGGCATCTTTGGCTAGTGCAGGCCGCGTATTATGTGAAAGGGCAACGATTTGAGACTACCTCCCTGATCGATCGAGAAAATATCCTGACAGAAAACGACAAGATCACCATTCTGTACTCTGTGAGAAACCCACAATTGGCGAAAATCAAAGAGTTGGCGAGTCACGATTGACAACTGCCTGGCTTCAACTTTCGAGCAAAAGCTTATGTCCAACCTGGAAGAAGGGAGCAGAACAGCTTGCTTGTGAGTATTGAAATTCTCTACTTCTCCTTCCGGTAATGATTTGCGGAATGATCAGATTCTTTTTTTTCCTCTCCTTTCTTTTTCTCCTGTGGCATCAGCCCACGTCGGTCGAGGCGCAGCGTGCGCGCAAATCCGCAACTCCGTACTATCCCGGTCCTGATCCGGACTGGCAGCACAAAACGCCCGCGGAGGTGGGGATGAACGCGGCGCAACTGCAACAGGCCATCGACTTTGCCATTGCGCACGACAACCCTGCGCCGCGCGACATGAAACTGGCCCAGGTGCAGAGCTTCGGGAAAGAGCCGTTTGGCGAGGGCATCGGGCCGTTCAAGGAACGGGGTGAGCCGACCGGCGTGGTGGTGCGGCATGGCTACGTGGTGGCCGAGTGGGGCGAGCCCCTGCGGGTGGACATGACGCACAGCGTGACGAAAAGTTTTCTGTCGTCGGTTGTCGGGGTGGCGGTCGACCGGGGGATGATTCGCAGCGTGCGGGACACGGTTCGGCCCTACGTCGCTCCGGTGCAGGTCTACCAGCCGGTACGCCTGACCAGCCCCGCCGATGGGGTGGATGCGCCTGATCTGCTGCTGCCCTTCGAGACGCCGCACAACCGGACCATCACCTGGGACGATCTGCTGCGGCAAACCAGCGATTGGGAAGGCACGCTCTGGGGAAAACCCGACTGGGCCGACCGTCCCGACAAAGATGCCACCACGTGGCGCACCCGCGCGCGGCAGGCGCCCGGCACGACCTATAAATACAACGACGTGCGGGTGAACGTGCTGGCCTTGGCCGCCCTTTCCGTGTGGCGTCGGCCGTTGCCGCAGGTGCTGAAGGAGACGATCATGGACCCCATCGGCGCGTCGCCGACCTGGCGGTGGTGGGGCTACGAAAACTCGTGGGTCGTGCTGGACGGGCAACTGATCCAGTCGGTCAGTGGGGGAGGGCACTGGGGCGGCGGCATGTTCATCCACGCCTACGACATGGCCCGGTTCGGCTACCTGACGCTGCGTCGCGGCCGGTGGAACGGGCAGCCGCTTCTGTCCGACGACTGGGTGCAACTGGCCACCACTCCGACCCAGCCGCAACCAACGTACGGCTTTATGAACTGGTTTCTCAACACCGACCGCACGTTCATCCCGTCGGCTCCGGCCAGCGCGTTTGCGCATGTCGGAAACGGCACCAACATGGTGTACGTGGACCCCGAGCACGATTTGGTTGTGGTGATGCGCTGGATCGAGAACGGCTCCATCGACGAGTTTATCCGACAGGTACTGGCCTCAATCGAGAAGTAGGGCGTCCGTAGGCAGCCATGGTAGTAGTTTTATAAGAGGCTCATTGTCAGTGTATAAGGGTTGTAACGTATTTTTTAGGAATAAAACTGAATTATAAGTTGTGTAACTGAAAAATACGTTATACCTTATGGGTATGGAACCCCTGACGAAAACAGAAGAGCCCATCATGCAGATCCTCTGGGACCTCAAGAAAGGCTTCGTCAAAGACGTAATCGAGCGGCTGCCCGATCCGAAGCCGCCGTACAACACCGTCTCGTCGCTGATTCGGTTGCTGGAGAAAAAAGGGTTTGTCGGCCACAAGGCGTACGGCAAAACCCACGAGTATTTTCCCACGATCTCCAAAGCTGCGTACCGACGCTTTACGTTCCGGCAGTTCATGACGCAGTATTTCCAGGGGTCACCCCGCGACGTGGTATCGTTCCTGGTGGAAGAAGAAGCGCTGACGCCCGAAGAGGTACAGGAAATCCGACAGTTGATCGACCAAAAAACTTCCAATCCCGATGCGTGATTTTCTCCTCTACCTCAGCGAAGCGGCGCTCTGCCTGGCCGCATTTGCCTTGCTGTATCGGCTGTCACTGCATCGGCTTACGACATTTCAGGCCAACCGGATCTACCTGTTGAGCGCTGTGGTGCTGAGCCTGAGCATACCGCTGATGCCCTGGCCCATGCGTGGGTCCGACGCGGTGATGCTCCCCTCGCGGGACGTTTTCCTGCCGTTGGTGAACGCGCTGCCCATCCAGGAGCTGCCGGAGGTAGGGGAGGCGAAGGCGGTACTGTCGACAGACGTAACGGCAACTCCTCACACTGCTTCTCCCGTCGATTGGGGGCGCATTGCGTTATTTACGGTCTTGGGGCTCTACCTGTTGGGTGCAGTTGCCAAACTGGTGGCGTTGGGCCGAAACCTGGGACATCTCTACCGGTTGTTGCGTCGCAACCTCGTCGTTCGGGAAGGGGCCTACCGGATGGTGTACCTGACGCAGGAGGGACCCGCTTTTTCGTTTTTGCGCTGGATCGTACTGAGCCGCACGCAACAACAACTGCCGGAAGCCGAGCGAGCGCAGGTGATCCGACACGAGGCCGTGCACCTGGCGCAGGGTCATACATGGGATCTGCTGTTTTTCGAACTGGCAGGTGTCGCATTCTGGTTCCACCCTGCCCTCTACTACCTCAAACGCGAACTCCGCTCCGTCCACGAGTACATCGCCGATGCGGAGGTAGGGCGTCGCGATCCGCGCACGTACAGTCATCTGCTGCTCAAACTGGCTCAGGCATCACGCGCTCATGCGTCTACTCCGCTGGTGACCAGCTTTGCGGCTTTGCCACTCAAAAAGCGCATTCGAAAGCTTACCCAAGCTCCTTCTTCCATCTGGCAACAGAGCAAATTTGCGTTGGCCTTGCCGCTGGTCGGCGGTCTCCTCTGGGGGTGCGCCCTGACGAACGAGGTAATCCCGGTAGCCACGTTAACCAGTTCTTCCGTCGAACCCCGCGCGCGCATCGGCACCATCACCTGGACCGGCAATACATGGTACGACGACGCGACGCTTACACAGGTGCTGGGCGTCCAGGAAGGCGATCCGTACGACAAAGCCGAAATCCAAAAGCGTCTCTGGTTTAACCCCGGCGGGCAGGATGTCGCCTCCTTCTACAAAAAAGGTGAGTATGTGTTTTTCAGAGTGGAAGAAGAAGTGACGGAGAGGGAAAACCATACGGTCGATCTTACTTTCCACCTGGAGGAGGACCAACCCTTGAAGATCCGGGACATAGGGTATGGCTTTAGTAGGACTGATTCCGAGGTGTCTTCTGGTGTTTCTGTCGATGCATTGACGGATGTATTGCTTGAGGTCGAGAATAAAATCCCCACGCAGATGGGCGATTGGTTTGACCGGACGAAGCTGATGGAGACACAACATATCATGGAGGCATTAGAGCTTTTTGACCCGGAGCGCGTCGAGATCGTACTGAAGCCTGTTCAGGCTGTGGAAGAAGGAGATGAAGGCAACTACGTAAGTGTGGATATTTCGATGGCACCCAAGGGGCTACCTTGGGTCACGGTTCGGTACAACGGCGAAGTGGTGAAAATGAACGAAGCACTACTTTTAGATGCCGTCGGCACCTTGTCGGTCGAAGTCAATGATCCCACCGGTGTACTTCCTGACGGAGAGCCTATCAAGGCGGCAATCATGTTAATACATGACAGACAAAAAGTAGAGGAACTGAGGTTCGACGATTACCGGGAAGTAGAAAACTATGATCTATCGGGTCTATGGAAAAAGGCCCAGCCGGGAGATCGGCTTTTTGTCGGGGTCAATGAGGTCGATTTTTTCTTTGCGGAGCTTCACTAACCCATTCAACTACATACCGTCCACCAAAGGTCTCTCTAGGGTAATAGTCAGGGATTGGCGTATCTGCTCGTATCCCGGCGAGGCAGCTTTTCAATACGTGCCCCGCTGCATGAACGGCACGCGGCTGTAGAGTTCGCGTTCGCCGCCGCGGGGGTCGTTCTCTAGTCGGCTGTGCTCGTCGAAAACCATCGTTTCCCTTTTTTCTAATGTGTAGGGCGTCCAGGTTGGAAGTCCCGCGTGGTTCGGATCGCCGGTTTTGGCAAAGGCCAACAGCGTGTCGCTCATCACGTCGGCCATCTGCCGGGCACTGGCGCTGTCGCCCGAAGGAGAGCGGGGGGCGGCGGTCGTGCCGAACACCAGCGGAATGTCCATGCCATGAGAAGCGCCCAGTTTGCCGTCGCGGATCGGCGAGGGCCAGTCGAGTTGGTAGACGTACGTAGCGGCCGCATCGGGCATTGCCTCCGCCTGTTTAGCGCGCTCTTCCGCTTCAATCACGGCTCCGCGCCAGGAACGTCCGGCGGTGGTAGCGGCGAAGAACACCTCGGTCGGTGAGTAGTCCGGGTACAGTTGCCGGTAAGTCTCGATCACCACGTCCGCTTTCAGGTCCACGAATTGGTGCAGTGTAATCAGTTCCGGCAGTTGTTCCCACTGCAACTCATGTACGCCGGGAATGCCGCCCAGAAACGCGCGGGTTTCGTCGTGCGTGTTGCCGATCACCATCGGAATCCCGGCCGACTGCGGGGTAGCGTCGGGGTAAAACGGATGGCGGGGCAGCACCGTGCTGTCCAGCACCGGGCAGAAGTGGAGGCTTTTGTCTTCCACCCGCGAAAAGTCAGGCACCTTCGTGGCGTCCAGCAGCGCATCCACGGGCAGCGTCGTGAGCGTTTTGTAGTCGGCGGGTGTGAGGTGAAGGGCTTCCAGGTAGCGCTCGGCCCGCTGGGTGGCCGCCCGGTGTCCCATCGCCGTAACCTGTTGGCCACTCATCGTCCAGGCTTTGTGAAACAACCCCTTCGCGGCGGGCATCGCCATCAGCGTCGCGATCTTGGCCCCGCCGCCCGACTGCCCGAAAACCGTCACGTTGTTGGGATCGCCGCCCAGAGCCGCGGCATGGTCCTGTACCCATTGCAAGGCCATCACCAGATCCAGTTGCCCCACGTTGCCGGAGGCCGCGTAGTCAGGTCCGCCGAACGGCGCCAGGTACAGGTAACCGAAGGCATTCAGGCGATGATTGACCGAGACAACCACCACATCGCCCCGCGTACACACATGCGTGCCGTCGGTCAGGGGACTGGACCCGGAGCCGTTGGAATACGCTCCACCGTGGATGTAGAACAGAATCGGCCGCTTGCCTCCGTCGCCGAGTGCGGGCGTCCATACGTTGAGGAAAAGGCAATCTTCGCTGCGAGTCGCGTCGCCGGTTTGTGGCGCGGAGGCGCCGTAGTCGAGGGCCGGTCGAGTGTCTTTCCAGGGTTCGGGGGGCAGGGCGGGCCGAAACCGACGCGACGAAGTGTCGGCGCCGTAGCGGATGCCTTTGAATGTGTGTACGCCCGACTGCGTGGTGCCGCGCACTTTGCCGTATTTCGTCGGCAGGACGGGATCGTTGGCGCGGGCCCCGGCAACGAGCGAGGCGGGAAACAGCGTGGCAGCACCGGCCACCAGGGCCGTCGTCTGGATAAATTTTCGGCGACCGACCGTGGTGGAATCGTGGTGGGAATCGTTCGCAAAGGCTGACATACGTTTCTCATAAAGAGGCGATTCAGCGATTTTATAATGGTTTTTTCTTTTCATTTTTTTGACGTTCTTGCCCAACCTTATGCGCTCCTTTCCCGAATAACAGAGGAGTGAAATCACCAATTAACTAATCCTATACTTATGGCAACTCGTAATGCATCGGCCGTCTGGAACGGCACCCTGAAAGAAGGCAACGGCACCATCAAATCGGAAAGCGGTGTGCTGACCGGCGCTAAATATTCGTTCAAAACCCGCTTCGAAGAAGAGAAGGGAACCAACCCGGAAGAGCTGATCGGGGCGGCCCACGCCGCGTGTTTCTCGATGGCGCTGTCGGCGGGGTTGGGCAAAGCGGGGTATACGCCGCAGAGCGTCGAGACGGAAGCGAAAGTACACCTGGCCGCGGTGGAAGGGGGCTTTAAAATCTCCAAGATCGAATTGAGCACCGAAGCCGAAGCCGACGACCTCAGCGACGACGAATTCCAGAAGATCGCCGAAGCGACCAAAGAAAACTGCCCCGTATCGGTGGCCCTCAAGAACGTGCCGATCGAACTGAAGGCGCGCCTGAAACAAGCCAATTGATGACCAGCATTAGGGACTGGCAACCACGACCTTACGAGCACGCTTCCGAGCGTGCTCGTTGTGTTTTGGCATGATCGTTGGACCTTTTGTCGTACGTCGGGCAGAGGCTATTGGCCCGTCTGGCGTATATTTGGCTAACCAAACAACAACATTTACCAGTATGCTGAAGAAAATTCTTTTCTTTTTTCCGGCGTTTGTGCTGTCCCTGACGGCGGCGGCTTCCGGAATGACTACCCCTGCGGCCGCGACACTTCCGGCCGATAATCCCGATGCCGTTGTTGGCATCTGGAAGGTCGGCTCGGGCGATGCCCACGTGCAGATCTACAAAGAAGGCAGCGAGTATTTCGGGAAAATCGTCTGGCTGAAAGAACCCAACGACGAAAACGGAAAGCCTAAAGTCGACAAGAACAACCCGGAAGAAGGCAAACGCAACGACCCTGTGCTGGGCATGCAGATGCTCCGCCATTTTGAATACGACGAGGACAACGTGTGGGAAGATGGAGAGATCTACGACCCCAAAAGCGGCAAGCTGTACTCCTGCAAAATGACGCTCGTGAAACCCAACGTTTTGGAAGTCAGAGGCTACATCGGCATTTCGCTGATCGGCCGTACCGATACCTGGACGCGGGTAGAATAGAAACGCTGAACCGAATCAGGAAGCCGCCCCCCGGGGCGGTTTTTTTATGCCCTGGCCTCAGGGAGTCGTGGGGGCGGTGGTGCGGTACATGCCCTGCACGTAGAAGTTCGGGTCGAGTTGGAAGGTGGTAAACCCGGCGGGCAGCGGTTGCGCCTGCCAAGCGGTGGTGGGGCTCAGCCAGGCCGATTTTTTCCCGGACAGGAGCCGGATCGGCAGCGCAAAGCCGTAGACACAGTTGGTCCAGCGGTAGTGGACGGTGCCATTTTCGGTATAGTACTCCAGCAGCGGAATGCGCACGTCGCGCAGGTATTGGTCGAACACCGGCCGAAGGTCCATCCCCATCTGCTGTGCGATGTAGTCTTCGATCTGTTGTGTGGTGACGGTCTGGTGGTAAAATTCCTGATTCAGCCCCCGCAGAATCGAGCGCCATTTTTCATCGTCGTTCGCGACCTGCCGGAGCGTGTGGAGCAGGTTGGCCCCCTTGCTGTACATGTCGCCCGATCCCTCGTAGTTCACGTCGTACGCCCCGATGATGGGCCGGTTGTTCAGGATGTTTTTCCGCGTGCCGATCACGTACTCGTTGCAGGCCTCCGTACCGTAGAAATAGTCGACAAACAGGTTTTCAGAGTAAGCCGTGAACCCCTCGTGCACCCACATGTCGGCGATGTCCTTGTACGTGATGTTGTTGGCGAACCACTCGTGCCCCGATTCATGGACGATGATGAAGTCGAAGTTAAAGCCCCAGCCCGTGCCGCTCACGTCTTTCTGACGGTAGCCGTTTTTGTAGCCGTTGCCGTAGGTGACCGAACTCTGGTGTTCCATGCCGGGGTAGGGCACTTCCACCAGCTTGTAACTGTCTTCGTAAAACGGATAAGGACCGAACCAGTGCTCGAACGCCTCCAGCATCCGCGTGGCGTCCCGGAACTGCGCACGGGCCTTTCGCTCGTTGCCGCGCAGCACGTAGTAGTGGCAATCGAGCGGGCCTTTCTCGCCCGCGTACGTCTCCGAAAAATGGACGTAGTCGCCGATGTTAAGGTTGACGCCATAGTTGTTGATCGGGTTCACCACGCCCCACACAAACGTCCGCGTCCCGTTGTCGTTTTGAATCGTAGCGCGCAGCCGCCCGTTCGAGACGTCCATCAGTGGCTCGGGCACCGTGACGGAAATCAGCATGCTGTCTGGCTCGTCGTACATGTGGTCCTTGCACGGCCACCAGAGGCTGGCCCCGTCGCCCTGGCAGGTGGTGGTGATGAAATCCATCCCGTTGGCGTCCTTCTGCCAGGTCAGCCCGCCCGACCACGGCGGATTGGTACTGACGTGCGGCTTGCCCTCAAAATAGACCGTCACCGCCTGCCGGCTGTCCTGCACCTGCGCTTTTTTCAGGTCGACGAAGTAGGCGTTGCCCTCGCGTCGGAACTTCAGCGTCTTTCCGTCCTGCGTCGCCTTGGTGAGTTGCATGGGCGGTTGCAGGTCGATTTGCAGGCGCTGCCCCGTTTCCAGCACGCGGTACGAAATCACGTTGTGGCCCCGCAGCGTACTGTCGTTCGGATGCACATCGAGGTGCAGATCGTAGTGCGTCAGGTCCCACCACTGCCGCTCCGGGGTGATGGAGCCGCGCAGCGTATCCTGGTGGGTAAACACGGGAAACTGAGCCCGGACGGCGAACGTCACCAGGCAGAGCAACAAGGCAAGGGAGAGTCGGAACATGGGAGAGGCAACCGATGAAAAGACCAACTTACAGGAAAATGGGGAATGGTGTGAGATGGCTGCCGCTACTCATCCTCAAAGAGCGTGGTGCAAGTCGCAAAACTTGATGCGTTGTGCCTCAACAGGTGAACACCAACCAACACAGGTGATTTCTTAACTTTTGATCCTCAAGCACCAGCGCTCTAATTTTATCCGGCAGTTGGTCTCGCTGCCATTGACATTCGTTGCGCCCCGCTTCTTCCTTCTCGTGCGCTTGCACCGATTCCCTCACCGCCTTGATGGCCCTGCCCCGCGACAGCCGACGGGAGGATAATGCTGCGTCAAACAAAAGGTAACGTCCATTGACTTTGTTTTAAGTTGACAGAGCAAAGTTGGGAGAGTCTACCCACTGAAAAGTGTTTGAAAGTCGGGTCGTTGTGTTCAAAAACGAAGCGCGGGACGGTATTGCCTTGTTCCCAGCGGGGAGTGACTCCACCAGGATGAAAAGTGAAGTGATGGGCGTTAGCCGCCGTTTTCAGTGTCAGACTTGGCTTCGGCGGTGGTTGATGCTTGCCATAGTTAGCGTGTGTCTTTCTCTGGCTCTTCGTTCAAAAAGTCTTCAACCAGCTTTCTTTGTTCAGGGGTTAGCAGAGCATAATCGATTCCTTTGAATTCGTCGATCACCAACCGGTGAAAGTACCGGTTATGCAATTCGGCTAATCGATTGGTTGAGAGGGGTTGGAGTTCTATCTTCAATTCCTCTCGGATGATGGTTAAAAATCGTTGTTCCTCTTGATCGAGTTCAGGATCAGGTTTTGAAAAATAGGCAATTGCCTCCTCCTCGTCGTAAACCAATTCTTCCAGAGCAGACCACCCCACGTGGTAGCCCAGTGATAAGAATTCTGCAAAGGTTTCCGCCACTATCACATTGTTTTTTGGGGCCATAGGTACTGTCATCACGACGGGACCGTCGCTGACTTCTGCATTGTCCTCGGTCATCAATCCGAAGTGGACGCCATCACCACCGGTGGTAGCGAACGTGATCGAGTTCCTGGGCGTGCAGAAGTAGTTTAGGTTTTGTAAAGGCCTGACGGGAATCAGGCCGCAATAGTCCACATGGTTGTACCACTTTGTGCCGTACCTTTCTTTGATTAAGTCGTCAACCCTCCAAAAGTCTTCAATTCTAGTCATCTCGGTTCCTATTTGTTGTGCTTCACTTTCGGCTTTTTTCAATGGACATGAGCGCTTCGCGTGATAAAGGTAATCAGTACATCTGCTGGTACTTTCAGTTCGGTTGACAAATTCTCACTGTGCTCTCGTTAGACTTCGCCTTCTTCCTGCGGTCACTCTGCGAGCGGCGTCCCGATCTATACAGAAGCGAAAGAATTTGCCTACTTTTTCCGTTCGATCTTCTTATCTCCTCTATTAACTATGACTTTTTCTTCTCACCCCTGGCCGGAGCTTCACTACGAACGTCTGCAGGAAACCCTGGCCGCCGTGCAACTCTGGACGCAAATCGTCGGAAAAATCCGCCTCGTGCAGATGCCCTGGATCAACCATTCGTGGCACGTGACGCTCTACGTCTCGCCCCGCGGCCTGACCACCGGCAGCATCCCGTACGCCGACGGGCTGTTCGAACTGGAATTCGACTTTATCGACCATCGCCTGGCGATCCGTACCAGCCAGGGCGCCTCCGAGGCGATGGATTTGCGGCCCTGTACCGTCGCCAGCTTCTACGCGGAGCTGTGCGAACGCATGGCGCGCCTGCACCTCCCGGTCGACATTTATGCCTGTCCGAACGAAGTGGACCCCGCCGTTCCGTTTGCGCAGGACGACCAGCCGCGTCCCTACGCGCCGGAGCAGATGCAGGCATTCTGGCAGGCGCTGGTCCGCATGCAGCCGGTGTTCACGCGTTTTCGGGCGCGGTTCGCGGGGAAGTGCAGTCCGGTTCATTTCTTCTGGGGTGGGTTCGACCTGGCCGTCACCCGCTTTTCCGGTCGCGAAGCGCCGAAACATCCAGGTGGCGCGCCCAACATGCCACTCGACGTGATGCAGGAGGCCTACTCGCACGAGGTGTCGAGCGCAGGCTTCTGGGCCGGGAGCCCCGCGTTTCCGCAGCCCGCGTTTTACTCGTACTGTTACCCGACCCCGCCGACGTTCGGCGAACAACCGGTCGCTCCTGAAGCCGCTTTTTTTAGTCAGGAGATGGGCGAGTTTCTTTTGCCCTACGACGCCGTTCGGTTGGCCGACGATCCGGAAGAGGCGTTGCTCCAATTCCTGCAATCCACCTACGAAGCGGCCGCCCGCACCGGGAACTGGGACCGCGCCGCTCTGGAGTTCTCGTTTGAACAATAAGTAAAGAGCAAATTAGAGAGGCAGAAGATGAAACTGGAAGAAATGATAGCGCTCATTCGAGAGCAATCGGAAATGTTTGAGCTTGAAGAGCGGGCGATAAAGAGTTGTCAACAAATCATCAAGCAGTTGGCTAACGAAAAAGATGATTTTGGCGGCTATAAATCGCATGAATTAATCCTGAAGAAGGATATGCAATACTTAATTTTCGAGTGGTACCTAACGGAGCAGCCCATTATTCGGACGGTGATTATGATGTATGTTACTGATCCTGATGGTATATGGCTCCGTGGTCTTCAACGCATTGGGTATTATCACTACGAGTGTGACCTGAACGGTGAGGTGTACAATGATAGCTTCGTTATTGAAAAATCTATTTGGGGGGAAAGTAGTGAAGAGTAGCATTAACTAAAACGTATCGATTTTAAGTTGAATTTATTTTGTGACAAGTAAGTCCCACGCTTTTGGTCTGCTCATGAATTCTCGATCTGAGCGGTTTACCCGCCGCGATTTTTTACGCACTTCCTCGCTGACCCTGCTGGGTGTGGCCTGTGCCCCCGTACTGTGGGCGACAGTGCCGGAAGCGGCGCAGGTGATGACCGTGACCGGACCGATCCCTCCGAAAGAACTGGGCACCACGCTGATTCACGAGCACGTACTGGTGGATTTCATCGGGGCGACGCAAACCGGCTACGAGCGGTGGGACCGGGCCGCCGTGGTGACGAAGGTGCTGCCGTACCTGGAGGAACTGAAAGCGCGGGGATGCCGAACCCTACTCGAATGTACCCCCGCCTACTTGGGGCGTGATCCGCGGTTGCTGCGGGAATTGGCCGAGCGGAGCGGCCTCCACCTCCTGACCAACACGGGCTACTACGGCGCCTCCGACAATAAGTACCTGCCGCCTCACGCCTTTACCGAGTCGGCCGACCAACTGGCAGCACGCTGGATTGGCGAGTGGGAGCGGGGCATCGAGGCGACGGGCATCCGACCGGGTTTCCTGAAGACGAGCGTCTCGCCGGGGCCGCTGTCGCCTCTGCACGAGAAGCTGATCCGGGCGGCGGCGCGCACGCACCGGCAGACGGGTCTGACCATTGTTTCGCATACCGGACCGGGTGAACCGGCCTTTCAGCAACTGACGATTTTGCGGGAAGAGGGCGTGGACCCAAGTGCCTTTGTCTGGACCCACGCGCAGAACGAACCCGACGGTGCGCAACACGTCGCGGCGGCCCGGCAGGGTGCGTGGGTAAGCCTGGATGGCGTGGCCGACGACAACGTGGCGGACTACGTCGCGCGACTGGCGGTGCTGAAAAAAGCGGGGGTACTGCATCGCGTGTTGTTGTCGCACGACGCCGGATGGTACCGGCCTGGCGAACCCGACGGCGGCGAATTTCGGCCTTATACCGCCATTTTTGACAGACTGTTGCCGTTGCTGACCCAACAGGGCTTCCGTTCGGCCGACCGTCGGCAGTTGCTGGAACGCAATCCCGCCGAAGCCTACGCCGTGCAGAAGCGCCTGCTGCGGTGAACCGCTTTTTTCCGAAAATCTTTTCGGGGCGTGTCACAAATCCCCACCGGCTGTGTGTAGAAGGGTAGAGGGCGCCGCGGTGGGCGTCCCGTCATCCACCACGTTTCCCCGGCATGCGAATCGGCATTCTGTTTTTCTGGCTGTGCGGCGTCTGGCTTGCCCGGGCGCAGGAGACGCCCTTGCGGTCGGACGATTCCTTCTATCCGCGCCTGATTCGCCTCCACGCCAACGGCGCTGCCAACGGCCGCCTGATCGCCAGCTTCGACGGCATCGGCGTGGGTCACTTTTTCGAGAGCCGGGACGACGGTCTCACCTGGCAGCCCCTGGCCTCCGTGCCCGAGGCGCAGTACCGACACACCTGTTGCAGCGAACTGTACGAAGTGCCCTACACGCTGGGCAATACCACCGCTGGTACCCTGTTCTGGACCGTATCCGCCCACAACGGAAAAGCCCCCGCCGCGCGGGCACTCAAGATCTACCGAAGTACCGACCAGGGTCGCACCTGGCAGGCGTTTGCCTCGCCCGTCACCGGCACGACTGGTCTGTGGGAAGCCGAATTTGCCATCGACGCAAAAGGCCGCCTGGTGATGTATTACGCCTCGGAAGAGCATAAAGCGGAGGGCTTCAATCAACTGCTGGCGCACAAAGTCTCGACCGACGGCGGGGCCACCTGGGGCGAAGAAACGATCGACGTGGCGATCGGGGGCGGGGTGCAGCGGCCGGGGATGCCCACCGTGACGCGCCTGCCCAATGATACTTACGCGATGGTCTACGAAATCTGCGGCTCTTCGCATTGCGATGCATTCATCCGCTTTTCATCCGACGGCACTGCCTGGGGTGAGCCGAGCGATCCCGGCACGCGCATCGAGTCGGGCGAAGGACGTTACTTTGCTCACGCGCCGACTGTCACGTGGATGCCCGACGGTTCTCCGAACGGATTGCTGGTGGTGGTGGGGCAGGTGCTGCGCGAAGTAGCGACCGGACAAGACGCCTCCGACAACGGGACAGCATTTTTTGTGAACGGGACCAACGGCCGCGGCCCCTGGGAGGAGCGGCCCACGCCGATGCAAACGCCGAACGACGGCACGCATCCCTGCACGAATTACAGCACCCAACTCCTGCTGCGCGCCAACGGCACGGAGTTGATTCAACTGGCCAACAAGAACTGCCGCGTCTACGCGCAGATCGGCCCGCTGCACGTTCCATAACCTAATCGACGCCTCTTTTTATGCTTCCTTACCTGGCTTCTCTGATCAGACACTCTAAGTTTCCGTACCGCCCGTGGCGATTCATCCTCCTGCCGTTACTGCAGACGCTGTTCCTGTGCGGCTCGGGGTTTGCGCAGACAACGTTCACCAATCCGCTGCTGGACAACGGAGCCGATCCGTGGGTGTTCCTGAAAGACGGAACCTATTACTACACGCAAACCCTCGGCAATCGCCTGGCGATCTGGAAAACGAAGGACCTGACGCAACTGGCGCAGGCCACGCCGGTGACGGTCTGGAAACCGCCGCAGTCTGGCCCCAACTCGGAAGCGATCTGGGCTCCGGAACTACACTTCCTGTACGGGAAATGGTACCTCTACTACACCGCAACCGACGCAGCGAATCCGGGCGATGCCACGCGCTACGTCTTCGTGCTGGAAAATGCGTCGGCCGATCCGCAGACCGGCACCTGGGTGGACCGGGGCCGGGTGAACACGACGTACGCCGGTCTCGACGGTTCGGTCTTCACCTGGAAGGGGCAACTCTATTTTCTGTATTCCGCCTACGTCGGTCCGCAGAGCCGGTTGTATCTCGCGCGCATGGAAAACCCGTGGACCCTGACCGGCCCTCAGGTCGAACTGGCCCAACCGCTGTACGAATGGGAAAAATTCGGGGAGCGTGAAATCCTGGAAGGGCCGGAGTTCCTGGTCGGACGCAACGGCAAGGTGTGCATCGTCTATTCCGCGAGCGCTTGTTGGGACGATAACTACGCGCTGGGGTTGCTGACCGCCTCGGGCGACAGCGACCTGATGGACCCCGCCGCCTGGACCCGTTCGGTGCGGCCGGTGTTCGGCACGTCCGCAAAAAACAACGTTTACGGCCCGGGCCACAACTGCTTCACGACTTCGCCGGATGGCACGGAAGACTGGATTGTCTACCACGCCAAAGCCACTGCCAACGGCGAATGCCGGGAGCGGAACGTGCGGATGCAGCCGTTTGGGTGGCACGCGGACGGCACGCCCCATTTCGACGAGCCCGTGGATACCGACCACCCACTTCCCAAACCCTCCAACCGGTAACGAATCCTACTCCCATCCACCTCTCATGAAATTTATCGCTTTTCTCAGTACCGCACTTTGCTTCCTTCACCTGACCGCCCGCGCCCAACTCCCCGTCGATTTATCCGGCATAGATCGCAAAAGCGGCGTACAGGCCCAGACGCAGGGCGAACAACTCACGCTCCGCTGGCCGGCGGGAGCAAGCCAACAAGGCGAACTGGTCGTGAACCTGGCGAAAGGGGAGCCACTACTGGAACGCCTGTCGCTCGGCAACAAGGCCATCGCCACGGCGCTCGATCCCGTTTTTCTGCTGACGGTCGGGCAACGCGACCTCACCAAGCGGGGCGGGTGGGACATCTTTTTTGACGAAACGGCTTACCGCCCGTCGCAGACGTATCCGGTGACGCTCGACAAGCAGGGCGTGGAGGTCACGACCGACGGCACACGGACGAAGGTGCAGGTGGCGGGGGCCAGCGCCGGGCCGTTTTCGGGCGCGTACGAAATCACCCTCTACAACGGCAGTCCGTTGCTGAACCTGGCGGCGGTGCTCTCGACCCCACAGGATTCGCTGGCGATTCTCTACGACGCCGGACTGGTGGGCACGGCGCAACCGTGGGAAAAAATCGCCTGGGCCGATCCCGACGACCTGATCCGTTCCCACCGGGTGGCCGCCGGAGAGGCTGCACAGGAAAAGGCGGTGAAGTACCGGACCATCATCGGGCAGAGTGCGTCGGGCAGCGTGGCCGTGTTTCCGCCGCCGCACCAGTATTTCTACCCCCTCGACAACTGTTACAACCTAAAACACACCTGGTTCGGCACCGACTACCGGGAGATGACGCCGGGCTACGGCCTCGGCATCCGCCACGACCCGCTGGGCGACCGCCGCTGGGTGCCCTGGTTCAACGCGCCGCCCGGCACGGCACAACGGCTCAATTTCTTCTGCCTGCTGAGTACGGAAAAAGACGGCAAAGCGCTGGACGCGGTGAAGGCCTTCACGCACGACGATACCTACCGACCGCTGCCCGGCTATTACACCATGTCGAGCCACTTTCATCAGGAACATAGCGACGACGTGCTGACCCACAAACCGCTGCCCGACATGCCCGGCTTTGTAGAGACCTTCCGCCGGACGGGCGTCAACATCGTCCACCTCGGGGAGTTTCACGGGCCGGGCAGTCCGCGGGGGCCGGAAGCCAAACGGTGGCCCGAACTGCAAACCGAGTTTGCCGAGTGCGCCCGCCTGTCGGACGGGAATTTTCTGCTGCTGCCCGGCGAAGAGCCCAACAACTTTTTTGGAGGGCACTGGATGAACCTCTTTCCCAAACCCGTCTACTGGTTGATGGACCGTGCCGAAGGCCAGCCGTTCGTGGAAGAGCTGCCGCCCTACGGGAAGGTCTACCGGATTAAAACCGCCGAGGAGATGCTGCGTCTGCTGGAAGCGGAACGCGGACTGGCCTGGACGGCGCACGCCCGTATCAAAGGTTCCACCGGCTTTCCCGACGGCTACAAAGACAAGCCGTTCTACGCGTCGGACCGTTTTCTGGGCGCGGCCTGGAAAGCAATGCCTGCCGACCTGTCACAGCCGCGGCTGGGGCGACGGGTACTGGACCTGATGGACGACATGGCGAACTGGGGCCTGCACAAATACGTCATTGCCGAGGCCGACCTGTTTCGCATCGAACCCAGCTACGAACTCTACGGCCACCTGAACGTCAACTACCTGCAACTCGACCAGTTACCGGCCTTCGAAGAAGGATGGCAGCCGGTGCTGGACGCGATGGAGCGGGGGAAATTCTTCGTCTCGACCGGCGAAGTGCTCCTGCCCACCTTCACCGTGAACGGCGTGGGCGCGGGCGAAACCGCGTCGCTGGACGCACGGGGCCGGGCGACGCTGACGCTGGAGGTCGACTGGACCTATCCGTTGCAGTTCCTGGAAATTATTTCCGGCGATGGCGAAAACGTCTACCGCGAAACCATCTCGCTGACCGATACTGAAGCCTTCGGGCACCGACGGTTTCAGTTCACGCCGAACCTGAAAAACCGGACGTGGGTGCGCGTCGAGGTATGGGATGCCGCCGTAAACGGAGCGTTCACCCAGCCGGTCTGGCTCAAGTAAGGGCGAAACCCTCCCGAATGTGGCCGCAAGCTGTGCTACTTCCGCGACTTTCGTTATTGTTGAGCTTGGTTTCATGTGCTACTTTCAAACCCACCGGAGGGCGCCCCGCACGGCAATCGGCCCTCGGTCCGATCTATGACTAAAACTTTTTTCGGCACGCTGCCCGGCGGCATGCCCATCGATCTGTACACCCTCACCAACGCTAACGGCGTGCGGGTGAGCATCACCAACTACGGCGGCATCGTGACGTCCCTTCTGACGCCGGACCGCGACGGCCGTCTGGGCGATGTGGTCCTGGGTTTCGACCGGCTGGACGGCTACCTGCAAGACAACGTGCCCTACTTCGGGGCGATCATCGGCCGGTACGGCAACCGCATCGCCCGCGGCACCTTCACCCTGAACGGACAGACCTACACGCTGGCGGTCAACAACGGTCCGAACCACCTGCACGGCGGCACTCAAGGCTTCGACAAAGTTGTGTGGCAGGCTGAAGAAGTGGCCGACCAGGTGCTGAAGCTCACGTACACCAGTCCCGATGGGGAAGAGGGGTATCCCGGCACGTTGCAGGTAACGGTGGTCTACACGCTGACGCCCGACAATGCCCTGAAGATGGAATACTGGGCACAGACCGACAAGGCTACGCCCGTCAACCTCACGAACCACAGTTATTTTAACCTGACGGCCGGAAAGGCGCCGGATGTGTTGAACCATACGCTCCTGATCGACGCCGATCGCTTCGTGGCGGTCGACGCCACGCAAATCCCGACCGGTGCGCTGCCTTCTGTTGCCGGGACACCGATGGACTTCCGGAGTCCGCATCCGATCGGAGTGCGCATCGGGCAGGTGGAAGGCGGCTACGACCACACGTACGTGCTGAACCACGCCGTGAGACAGCTGCGTCGCATGGCCCGCGCGATTGATCCGCAAAGCGGGCGGGTATTGGAGGTGTCGACCGATCAGCCCGGCGTGCAGTTTTATTCCGGCAACTTTCTGGACGGTTCGTTTACCGGAAAAGACGGCAGGCCCTACAGGAAACACGCGGGCTTTTGCCTGGAAACCCAGCACTTTCCGGACTCACCGAACCAACCCAACTTTCCATCGACTATCTTGCAGCCCGGTGACACCTACCACACGGTGACGCTTTATCAATTTTCGGTTGAATCACGTTAAATTCCCCGTTTCATGAACGATACCGCGCAACGCGTCTACGACCATTTTCAGAACACCTTCGCTACCGAACCGCACCTCTACTTTTCGCCCGGCCGCGTCAATCTGATCGGCGAGCACACCGATTACAACGACGGCTTTGTGCTGCCCGCGGCCATCGACAAAGGCATTTACCTCGCCATTCTGCCCACTGCGGGTGAGCCGGGACGGTGGATCTCCCTCGATTTCAACGAGGAGGTGACGCCCGACCTGACCCGCATTGCGCCCCTGCCGCAAGAGTGGGCCAATTACGTGTTGGGCGTGATCGACCAGTTTCAGAAGGGTGGTCACACCATCGCGCCGTTCCATTGCGTCATCGGTGGGAACCTGCCGGTCGGGGCGGGGCTGTCTTCGTCGGCGGCGCTCGAAAGTGTGGTGGCCTATGCGCTGACGGACCTGAACGAGTTGGATTACGACCGCCCGGCGCTGGCGCTGCTGGCGCAACGTTCCGAAAATCAGTTCATCGGGGTGCAGTGCGGCATCATGGACATGTTCGCCAGCCTGATGGGCCGCGAAAATCAGGTGATCCGCCTCGACTGCCGTTCGCTCGACTACCAGTACTTCCCGCTCCACACCGAAGGGTTGCGCATTGTGCTGTTCGATACGGGCGTGAAACACTCGCTGGCCGGGACGGAATACAACCTCCGGCGGCAGGAGTGCGAAGCGGGCGTGGCGCACCTGCAACAGTACGATCCTTCCATCAAAAGCCTGCGCGACGTGTCGCTGTCGTTGCTGGAGGCGCACCGGGGCGAGCTCGATCCGGTCGTCTACAAGCGGTGCAAGTACGTGGTGGAGGAAATTGCCCGCACGTTGGCCGCTACCGACGACCTGCAGCGGGGCGATCTGGCCTCGTTCGGCACCCGCATGTTCGAGACCCACGCCGGCCTGCAATACGATTACGAGGTGAGCTGCCCGGAACTGGACCTGCTCGTGGAACTGGTCAAGCAAGACGCAGCGGTGATCGGCGCACGGATGATGGGCGGCGGCTTCGGCGGCTGCACGATCAATCTGGTGCGCGAGGAAGCCGTCGAGGCGTTGTTTGCGCGGTTGGCAACAGTCTACGAGGAAAAAATGGGTCGCAAGCTGGCAATGTACAACGTTACCACTGCCGACGGCTCCAACCTCCAGGAAGTCAGTGCGCCCTCGGTGAAGTAACGGGAAACGGCAGGCGTACGGAACCGACGGATCTAACGGCCGATGCCCAGAGGAAAATGCGTTCGTTCGTAGAAGCACACTCTGGTTTCGCACTCGCTTCAGGTAGTAGAGATCAGAACTCAGGGGTAAAGACGACAACGACTGAACGAAATGGGTGGAATTGCCGGGGCAACAATGCGGTTTGAGAAAGACAGGTTGCCTGAATTGGTTGCTATTCAGAAGAAGTTTTTTGAAAAAACGGGCCTTCTCCTTTCTGCAACGAACGAGCCACCGACGGAAGAGACGATTAAAAATCACGAGGCTTTTATTGCCTCGATGAAAGAGCTTAGGTCT
This sequence comes from Catalinimonas alkaloidigena, assembly GCF_900100765.1. Classification (NCBI taxonomy): domain Bacteria; kingdom Pseudomonadati; phylum Bacteroidota; class Cytophagia; order Cytophagales; family Catalimonadaceae; genus Catalinimonas; species Catalinimonas alkaloidigena. The sequence continues at coordinate 161,999 of NZ_FNFO01000002.1, forward strand.
GAATACCACAGGACTCTTTACGAGTGCCGAGGGACGTTTACTTCCAGGGAGCTGGGCGAGATCGCGTATTGGGTGTATCAGGACAAAATCGAAATTCATTTCGAATTCGATCTCACGTAATTTTTCCAATGCGCTCTTGTGGGTACTGAGCGAATTAGGTGGGCAGTCCGCTTATGCAGTGCCTGCCAGATTCAAAAAGACATGGTCGGAGTGGAAGCGCTTTGAATCGAAGCCTCGGCTTGTGAAGTATTTTTTGCTACTGAAGGAACGGTATAAGCCTACGGAAAAAGGATAAACTGATTAATCGGCCGCAAAACTGAAGAGCCAACCACGAAACAATCTTGCTTTTTGGCCAGACTTGACGCCGGAAACCCAATACATGGAGACGACTTATCACGACAACCAGACCTTCGACAAATTCAGTTTGGCAGGCAACGACCTGCGGCACCACGAATTCGAGCAGTGTAGGTTTCAATCGTGCGAATGGGCGGAGGGAAACCTGTCGGGGTGCCGCTTCCTCGAATGCGAATTTGTCGGATGCAACCTGGCGATGGCGAAACTGACGCAGGCGACCTTGCAGGACGTTACGTTCCGCGATTGCAAACTGACCGGCGTGGATTTTAGCCAGTGTGCCGACCTGTTGTTCGAAGTGCGGTTTGAGAACTGCCAGCTGGATTATGCCTCGTTCGAAGGGAAGAAGATGGCGAAGACGCCTTTTCTCAATACGTCACTCAAAAACGTAGCATTTGCGAAGACGACGCTGGACAAAGCCCGGTTTGAGAATTCCGACCTGGCCGGTGCGGTTTTTGAGCGAACGTCCCTCAAAGGGGCGGACTTTCTGACGGCATTCAATTACCGGATCGACCCGGAAGAAAACGATTTGCGGAAAGCCCGCTTCTCGCAGCACGGCGTGGCGGGACTCCTCGCCAAGTACGACCTCCGAATTGAGTAACGCGTCGGTTACTTTTCCTCTACGATCTTGACGCCCCACGCGGGTAGTGTTAGCGTTGCGTTTTTGGCAATGCGCTGATCGGCCAGCAACTCCGTGCCGGTGCCGTGCGGGTAGCGAAGCGTTTGTTCCTCAGCGGAATAGTTGAAGTAATAATGGATGCGCTTACCCTGTGCATTGACGCCCGAGCGGGTAATCAGCGGGAACCGAAGCGCCTGGTCGGTGCCCCACAGCCCGGCGTTTTTCACCGCCTCTTCCATGATTTTCTGCAGGAGTGTCTGGCCCGGCATAAAGCCCACATAGGTCGCCGTGCCTTTGCCGTAGGCATTGCGCGTGACGGCGGCGTATTTGCCCCAGACGGGGTGGTCGTAGTGCGCCAGCACCTGCGCGGTGGTGGGCGTCAGCAGTTCCATCCAGTACTTGACCTCCTGGTTTTCTTTCGCGACGCCGTAGGGATCGTCTTTCAGTGTGACGCTCTCCGGGATGACGAACTGGCTGTAGCCTACGCCGCAGGCTTCGTGGATGATACCGGGTTGTTGCGAAGCCCGCACCTTGACGTGTTCGTCTGAAAAGCCGCTTTTGAATGTGTAGACGACGTGACCGCCGTTTTGCACAAACCGGTTGAGGCGCTCCAGCAGCGTATCGGGTGCGGCGTAGAGCGCCGGGACGACCAATAGCTGGTACTGCTCCAGGTGGGCACTGGTGGGGTCCACAAAGTCGACCGGAACGTTCAGGCGGTAGAGTGCGTCGTAGATCGGCCGGAGCACGTCGTTGTAGTTCTCCCGGGCGCCCCACCCGAAACTAAACGCGTTGAAGGCCGTCAGGGCCTCGTTGCTGAACAGGATGGCGACCTGATTCGACTTCTTGAGGTTGATCAGGCGTGGGCTCAACCGCCGGAACTCCCGCCCGATGGTCTTGGCTTCTTCGTACGTCGGATTGGGCTGGAAATCGTGGCTCAGCAACCCTTTCCAGTACGTCTCGGCCGAGTTGTGAATCGAGTGCCAGTGCCAGTACTCCAGCATGCTCGCGCCGGACGCGAGGTGGCTGAATGCCTGTTGCCGCAACTAACCGGGGTAAGGCACCCACTGCGGAAAGCCCTGCGCTTCGGTTTCCAGCACCAGGTACGACGCCCCGTTCTTCATGGAGCGGGTCACGTCGCCGCCGAACGCAATTTCCGCGCCCGTCAGGTGATCCTGCGTCGGGTGGTAGATGTCCACCCCGGCAATGTCGAGCGCTCGCGACGCCGCAAAGTGGTCGACGTCGGGCTGGATGCCGTACGAGTAACCGCGCCACTCAAAGTCGAAGTTGTGGGTAACGAACTGGTCCGGTTTCTTGTATTCGTCGACAATCGCCGTTTGCCACGCGAGGTAGTCGGTCACCAGCTTCCGCTGAAATCGGGAAAACTCCGAACTGAGGGAAGCGTTGATCGTGCCGACCGTCGACGGAAAATCTTCCCACGTGTTGATGCGGTTGCTCCAGTAGTCAAGTCCGTAGGCGCGATTCAGGCTGTCGAGCGACGGAAACTTCTGCTGCATGTACTGGACAAACTGCGCCTGCACTTGTGGTCCGGCGGTGCCGTAGTGCTTCGTCTCGTTATCCACCTGATAGCCGATGAGGGCCGGATGGTCTTTGACGTGTTCCAGCATCGCCCGGATCACCTGTTCGGCGTGGTGCCGGAAGTGCGGGTTGGAGATGTCCATGTTCTGACGCGGCCCGTACTGGTTTTGCCCGCGTGCCGTAACGGCCAGCACGTCGGGGTATTTCTTCACCAGCCACGTCGGGACGGCGTAGGTCGGGGTACCGACAATCACGCGAATGCCCGCCGCGTGCATGGCGTCCAGCACCCGGTCGATGTGCGTGAAGTCAAACTGCCCTTCCTGCGGCTCCACCGTGCTCCACGTCGATTCGGCAATGCGCACTACGTTGATGCCCGCCTCCTTCATCATCCGAATGTCTTGGTCCAGCCGGTCGTAGGGCATGTACTCGTCGTAGTAGGCCACGCCGAACAGAAGCGAATCGAGCTGCATCGCTGACTGTGCGATCAGCGCGGGAGTGAACAAAAAGAGGGGAAGCAAGAGAAGGGAGCGTAGACGCATGGAGGGTGGGAGGGAAGGATGTATTTATTGCGTCAATACTACACATTAAGATGGAAAGACGCTACTATTTCACTCTCTAAGTGAATATGAATCAGAGGTTGTGATCAACAATCCTTCTTTTGACTTCACCTGGTAAATCAAATACAAAGATAACCGTGTAGGCACCTGCCCCATCATCATTCAACATCGTAAGGATAACTTCACTATGATCCGTCACGAAGCCATTCGTATAGCAAAATGGGTCATTTGTTGATTCCAAACAGCGAAGATTTGGATTGTATAAATCGCTATACATCTCACGCGGTATGGAAGGTTGGAGCTGACCATTTTTGTAAAAGTGTATTGCTACAATTTCGATGCGTAGCACATTTCCAGTGGCACATTTCCATCGGTACCCCAGTACTCCCGCCCATCGATCTTTGATAAAAAAGGAAAACCATTAGTATATAGAAAAACCATCAGTATATAGAAATGTGTGGGCTAACGTGTCAAAAGGAGCCGTTTCAATACCGATGCGGATCGAATCATTGGCCAATGAAAGAGATTTTTCTGTTAGTGTTGGTGTCAGCTTGGGGTAGTTGAATCCTACGAATTCAAATAAAGTCTTCTCAATCTCATCCAGGCTGCTCTCTACCGTATCATACTCTTTAGTATCAGGGTCTAGGTAGATTGTGCTGTACAAAGGAGCGGGCTTCTGTACAGAACGGTCTTCCTCCTCAGAAAGAGCATCCAAAGCATTTAACTCAGAAACAGAGGCAGGTTGTTGAGAAGAAAGTTTTTCCTCCTCCGAGTGTTGTTGGTTGATACTACACGCACACAGAAGGAAAAATATCCAACCGTAATTTTGCATGCTCTTCGCGTTTTGGGAGACGTACCACGTTTACACCACCGTCAGGAAGGTAAACGTGGTACGTCTGTTGGTCAAGAAAGCTCCTCCTAATTGCGCAGAACGGAGACGGCGGCTTTTTCGGTGGGGGCGGGTTGCGGCAGGCCGAGGCTTAGCAGGTAGAGGCCGAAGAATGTCAGCGCGCCGTTCAGAATCAGCAGCGTGAAGCCGATGTCGTGACCGTGGCTGCTGGCCCAGAGGGAAATCAGATACGTGAGGACGGGAGCCAGGACGCACACAGCAGGTACCCACGCATCGCGGACGGGGCGGCGCAAAATCAGCCCGAAGCTGAAGAGGCCCAGGAGCGGACCGTACGTATAGCCCGCCGCCGTAAACACCGCAGAGACGACGCTGGCGTCGTTCAGCGCACGGAACAGGAGGATCACCACCAGCAATACCAGCGAAAACCCGATGTGCACCCGGCGGCGCGTCCGTTGCCGTTCTTCTTCCGGTTTCTTTTCCACATTCAGGAAATCCACGCAAAACGACGTGGTGAGGGCCGTCAGGGCCGAATCGGCACTGGAGTAGGCCGCCGCCACGATGCCCAGCACAAACAACACCCCGGCCACGAGGGTAAAGTGATTCAGCGCCAGCAGCGGATAGAGGTCGTCGGTCCGGGCGGGGATTTCAATTCCCTTCGCGTTGGCGTAGAGGTACAGAGCCGTGCCCAGGCAGAGGAACAGGAGGTTGACCGGCAACAGCGCCAGCGTAAACCAGAACATGTTTTTCTGCGAATCGCGCAACGAGCGGCACGTCAGGTTCTTCTGCATCATGTCCTGGTCGAGGCCCGTCATGGCGATGGCAATGAACGCCCCGGAAAGGAACTGTTTCCAAAAGTAGGAGCCCTCTTTCGGGTTCCAGTTGAAGATGGTAGAGTAATCACTTTCGGCCACCGTTTTCGCGAAGCCGGCCCAGCCCACCGGCAGTTCCTGCACAATGAGGTAGAGCGAAACGGCCACGGCCATCAGCATGCAGAACGTCTGCAGCGTATCGGTCCAGACCACCGTGCCCATACCGCCCCGGTACGTGTAAAGCCAGATCAGCACGATGGTGATCAGCACCGTAACGCCGAACGGCACACCCCACGCGTCGAAAATGCCAAGTTGCAGCACGTTGGCGACCAGGAACAGACGCAGCGCCGAGCCGACCGTGCGCGACAGCAGGAAGAACGCCGAACCGGTTTTATAAGACCAGAACCCGAAGCGCTGTTCGAGGTAGGTATAAATCGTGGTTAAATTCAGGCGATAATAGAGCGGCAGCAGCACCGCGCCGATCACGAAATAGCCGAGCAGATACCCGAGCACCAACTGAAAATAGGTGAACTGTGTGGTGCCTACCCAACCCGGCACCGAGATAAACGTAACCCCTGAGAGCGAGGCACCTATCATCCCGAAAGCCACCACGTACCAGGGCGCCTGGCGGTTCGCCCGGAAGAAGGTATCGGAGTTGGCCTTGCGGGAAGTGACGTGCGAAATCACCAGCAGAACGGCGAAATATCCCGCAATCAGGGATAGGATTAACAAAGAATTCATACGGGTAAATAAAGCGTATTGCGTTAAAAGTAGCTTGAAATTTCGTAAATTTGCCTTACAAACAACATGTGACTGATCATGAGACCTTTCGCAGAATTAGATCCGGAAATCCTCGAATTGACCGAAGAGGTAATCGAGGCTGAAGAGGTGAGGGACCTGGTCGTATTCAACGATGACGTCAACACTTTCGATCATGTAATCAATACCCTGGTAAAGGTATGTCGCCATACGATGGAGCAAGCCGAGCAATGCACCTGGCTGATCCATTACAAAGGTAAATGTACTGTAAAACAAGGTACCTTCGCGGAATTGATTCCGATGCGCCAGGGGATATGCGACCGCGGCATCAGTGCCGAAATCGTGTAAGGGAATCCGGAAAAAATAAGAGGCAGCGCGTGGCATCAGGCAACATTCGCTGTTTTTTTTGTGTTGTGTAGAACCGGGGTGCCCCTCGTTTTTCTGTGCAGCCACTGCGTAGCGTGTGCCTCGGTTTTGATCTATTCCGGTTTTTATCATACATGCATTTTTCTTCCAAACTGATTGAGAATGCCGTCAACGAGGTTGCCAAACTCCCCGGCATCGGACGGAAAACGGCCCTCCGCCTCGTCTTGCACCTGTTGAAGGAAGACAACGGCACCACCACCGACCTTACAGAAGCCCTCACGCGCCTACGGCAGGACATTACGTATTGCCGTCAGTGCCATAACATCTCCGATCACGAGATCTGCGCAATCTGCGCCAACCCGCGTCGCGACCAGCATACGGTCTGCGTCATTGAAGACATGCGCGACGTGATGGCGATCGAAAATACCTCGCAATATCACGGCCTCTATCATGTACTGGGGGGCGTTATCTCGCCTATGGAAGGCGTAGGACCGAACGACCTGCACGTGGCCTCGCTCGTGCGCCGCGTCACGGAACACGACGTACGGGAGGTCATTCTGGCGCTGAGCCCCACGATGGAGGGCGACACCACGGCCTATTACGTCACCAAGAAGCTGCGTGAGGCACGAACCGGCAATCCGTTGCGCATCTCGACCATTGCGCGGGGCGTGCCCATCGGTGGCAACCTGGAGTATGCCGACGAAATTACGCTGGGCCGCAGCATTTTGGCGCGTACCAACGCGAGCGAATAACGCAGAGTAGAGAGGGGGGAATTTGTGTGTGCGATGCATGGAAGTCGCTCCCCTTGCGGTCGGGAACGCACCCTCTGCAACGCCCTGACGCATCACCGATAACTTTTCTATGTTTGCGGGCAAACCGTTTCTACCGTCCCTTGAAGCTTTCCGTCGTCATCGTCAACTACAACGTCTCTTATTTTCTGGAGCAGGCGTTGCTGTCGGTGCAGAAAGCCGCACGCGGGCTGGAAGTAGAGGTGTGGGTTGTCGATAACAACTCGGTCGATGGCTCCGTCGAGATGGTGCGCCGCCGCTTTCCCGAAGTGCGCCTCATCGCCAATCAGGAAAACGTCGGTTTTTCGCGGGCCAACAACCAGGCCATTCGCCAGTCGACCGGCGAGTACGTACTGCTGCTCAATCCCGATACGGTACTGGAAGAAGACACGCTGGCAAAGTGCTGCCGGTTTATGGACGAGCATCCCGACGCCGGAGGGCTGGGCATCAAAATGGTCGACGGCCAGGGAACGTTTCTGCCCGAGTCGAAACGCGGCCTCCCGACCCCCAGGGTCGCTTTCTACAAAGTGTTTGGGTTGTCGGCCCTGTTTCCCCGCTCGCGTCGGTTCGGACGCTATCACCTGGGCTTTCTGAGTGCGGACGAGACCCACGAAGTAGAGGTGCTGTCGGGCGCGTTCATGGTGTTGCGTCGCTCGGTGCTGGACCAGATTGGCCTGCTGGACGAAGACTATTTTATGTACGGCGAGGACATCGACCTGTCGTACCGGATTACGCTGGCCGGCTACAAAAACTACTACTTCCCCGAAACGCGCATCATCCACTACAAAGGCGAAAGTACCAAACGGACCAGCCTGAACTACGTCTTCGTGTTTTACCGGGCCATGATCATCTTCGCCCGGAAGCATTTTTCGGGGCGGCACGCCGGCATTTTTGCGCTGCTGATCAACTTGGCGATCTACCTACGCGCGGGCATGGCCGTGGTAGGACGGCTCGTCAAAAAGGCCATGATGCCTCTGTTCGACAGCGCCACCATTTACGTGGGCATGTATTTCTTGAAAACCTACTGGGAAGAGAATCACAAGTGGGTGCCGGGGCGTTATCCGCCTTCTTATATGGAAATTGCCGTGCCGGCCTACATCGCGATCTGGCTCCTGTCGGTCTATTTTACCGGCGGCTACGACCGACCCTACCGTACGGGCAACGTGGTGCGCGGAACGGCCATCGGAACGGTGCTGATTTCGGCCATTTCGAATTTTCTGGATGCGTTCCGTTACTCCAAAGCCCTGATTGTGCTGGGCGGGACCTGGGCCACCATCGCCCTGTTGGGAATACGACTGGCGGCGCAGTGGCTGCGGTACCGGACGTGGACCCTGGGGGAGCGCCCCGACAAGCGGACGGTGGTGGTGGGCAACCAGCAAGAAGGCCGACGCGTCTGGCAACTGTTGCGCGAAACCAACCCGAAAGCCGATATTCTGGGCTATGTCGTGCCCAAACGAGCGGCCCACCCGGAGGCCGGCGGACCCCTCCCTGAACGGACGCGCACCGCAGCGGCGCCCGCAGGAACATCGGTGGTGTCGGAAGTGCCGACCGAAGCCGCCGAGCGCGACGAAGGCTACCTCGGCGAAATCCGGCAGCTCCGCGAAATCGTCGAGATCTACAAGGTAGGCGAAGTGGTTTTCTGTTCGAAAGATGTGTCGGCCCAGCAGATCATCGCGTGGATGTCGGCCATCGGAGGGCGCGTCCTGGACTACAAGATTGTGCCCGACGACACCAATTACGTGATCGGCAGCAGTTCGCGCACCTCGCAGGGCGATCTGTATACCGTAGACGTGACGCTGGACATCATTCAGCCGAAAAACTTGCGGAACAAGCGCGTTTTCGACCTGTTGTCGAGCCTGGTCATGCTGTTCCTGCTGCCGGTGCTGGTCTGGTTCGTGAAACACCCATCGGGCTTTGTGCGGAACCTGTTCCGCGTCTTGTTCGGGCAACGCTCGTGGGTCGGTTTTTCGCGCCCCCGCTCCAGGCAGTTGCCGCACCTTCGGCAGGGAATTCTCTCGCCCCTCATGGGGCCGCTCCACCGTCACTATGATGAAGCCACGCTGCGGCGGGTCGATCAGTTGTACGCCAAAAACTACCGCGTCAGCACCGACCTGAATCTGGTGCTGAGCCATTTCCGCTGGCTGGGGAGACATGAACAGAGCGCGTAGGGCGGAGGGCAATGGAGGCGGTTTCCATAGGGAGTACTGTTGTTAGCCTGTCAAGGCTCTTGCGCGAAGCGTTACAGATCCGCCACCCGGCGGTTCAGGTTAAGCCTTAAGTTTTTCACACTTAACGCCAAAACTCCTTACCTTTTCCACCGAACCCCCGTCTGCCTTAACCATTCCTTCGCATACACATAATACTCGCGCAACCTTCCTTTGCCCGATTCCCTTCACCTTTACACTCCTACTCTCATCCGTTTTATGGCAAAAACTACCGTTTTCCTGGCCCTGAGCCTGCTGGCCGGTGCGCTCCACGCTCAGCATGCGCCGGTCATCAGTCCCACCTCCGCACAGGCCCACAGCCTTGCCCTGCACCAGCCGCATCCGAACAAACGTTCGCCGTTCGCCATGCAGGCGTTCGACGAGCAGATGAAGCCCTTTTACCACGGCGTAGCCTCCGGCGACCCGCTGCCCGACGCGGTCATCCTCTGGACACGCGTCACGCCGGAAACCGATGGCCCCGTGCAGGTGGCGTGGCAGATGGCCACCGATCCTGAACTAACGCAGGTGGTCGCTTCCGGTACGGTAGAGACCCACGCCGATCGCGACTATACCGTGAAGGTAGACGTGACTGATTTGACGCCCGGTACCACGTATTACTACCATTTTGAGGCACTGGGCGCTGTGTCGCTGACCGGCCGCACCAAAACCGCCCCGGCAGATCCCGATCACCTGCGGTTTGTCGTGGTGTCGTGCAGTAACTACCAGGCAGGCTATTTCAGTGGCTACGGGCGCATTGCCGACCGCAACGACCTGGACGCGGTAGTGCACCTCGGCGATTACATCTACGAATACCCGGACAAAACCGAGGCGCCGGGGGCAGGCTATGGCAACGATTCGGTGGCGGCTGACCGTCCGCTGGAACCCGCCTACGAAATTGTCGAGTTGATCGATTACCGGACGCGCTACTCGCTCTACCGCCTCGATCCGGACCTGATTCGCGCCCATCAGCAACACCCCTTCATCACCGTGTGGGACGATCACGAAAGCGCGAACGACTCGTGGATGGGAGGCGCCGAAAACCACAATCCTGACCACGTCTACACCGAAGGAAAAACGGAGGGTAATTGGAATGCCCGGCTGGGCAACGCACGGCAGGCCTATTTTGAGTGGCTCCCCATTCGCGACCGTGCGGATCAGAAATTGTATCGGACGCTGCACTACGGCGATCTGCTCGACCTGATCATGCTCGATACCCGCATTGAAGGGCGCGAGCAGCAGGAAACCAACGTCTTGACTCCGGCTTTGTACGACGAAAGCCGCACCTTGCTGGGCGCGTCGCAAAAAGCGTGGCTGCTGAACGAACTCGAAACTTCGGAGGCTACCTGGAAAGTCCTGGGCAGTCAGGTCATGTTTGCGCCGTTCAACGTGGCCTGGGCGGCCAGCGGAGGCGCCACGCCCGTACAAACCGAATCGATCTTTCTGGACATTTGGGACGGCTATCCGGCCGAGCGGAAGCAACTCCTGACGTACCTGGATACGAACGAGGTGGACAACGTTGTGGTGATTTCGGGCGATTTGCACGCCTCGTTTGCGTTCGATCTCGCCTACCAACCCAGCCGCCTGACCGATTCGGCCAGCGTGCTTCCGGCCAGTGAGGTGACTTACGATCCGGCCACGGGCGAAGGGTCTTTTGCGGTGGAATTCCTGACGCCCAGCATCAACTCCGCCAACTTCGACGAAAACGTGGGGAAAGGCCAATCGGACCTGCTCGAAGCTTTTATCAACCAGCAGCTGCCGCCGTTCGCGCCTATACCGGAGATGTATCAGAACATCAATCCGAACCCGCACATGAAGTGGGTGGACCTGGACCGGCACGGCTACTTCTTGCTGGACGTAACGCCCGAGGCAGCCCAGGCCAACTTCTACTACCTGGACACGATTCTGGCACCGAACAGCGGCGAACGGTTTGTGGCGGGCATGCGCACCGAAAACGGGCAGAACCACCTCACCAGCGCCCCCGAAAGCCCGGAAAAAGAAATGCAGGACACGCCCGCGCCGGGAGGTCCCGTGACGGCCCTCAACCCGCAGGAGACGTCGATGGTGTTGCTGGGCGTCTATCCGAACCCCTTACAAAAGCAGTTTGTGGTACAACTTGCCCTGAACGCCCGCCGGCACGTCGCCATCGATCTGATCGACCTGCAAGGCAGACAGGTAGCCGAAATTCACCGCGCCGAGCAAGCACCCGGCAGTTACCGGATGGTCTTCGACCTTCCCGCCTCCCTGCGGAGTGGTGTGTACCTCTGTCGCCTGCAAACCGACGGGCAGACGTTCACGCAGCGATTGGTGGTGCAACGGTAAGACGAATCAAGCAAGAAGCTAACGCGTAAAGTCAGGGTCATTATGATCCTGACTTTTTTTGCTGTGTATCACCCCTGATGTGTACTTTTTGAATAAAAAGGGACACGAGGTTTTGGAGCGATCATTGCGCTGATGTAAAACGTATGTGGGTATCAGTGACAACCTGGCTTCTGCGTCTTCAAGGCAAGACACAACTAGAAATCGACGTCTTTTTGGTGCGAACGATGGCCAAGCGTCTGTTTTCCGGAAGATTGACCGGTAAGCAAAGAAGACATTACGAAGTCCGTTTTTACAGGATGATGGATCATTTAAAGCGCACCAGAGAACCACGAGCTTTTCATCAACTAGCTGGCATTATGGAAGAGGAAATTAAGATGGGTGTGAAATTGCAAACTCGCAAAATAGAACAGCTAGTGAAAAAAATGAGCGATCTAAAGAAGCTTCGTGAAAAATACTCTTCCGGTTACTAGTTTGGTTTGCAGCGGCCTGACCTCTGTGCATCAACATGCACCAACTTGAACGCCGTTGGATTCGTCGGAGTCGGGTGGGGTTTTCATCTTCGTGCCATTCTCCACTTCACCCACACGATCTTATGCGCTATCGTCTTTCTTGCCTTCCTGCCTGTTTCGTCTGCCTCTTCGTTGCGTTCGCGGTTTCTGCCCAGACGCTTTATGTCGATCCCACCTTGGGCCATGACGCCCATTCCGGTTCCGCTCAGGAACCGCTGGCGACCCTGGAACACGCCGTAGCACAGGCCAATGCACTCACGGGCATCGGTCCCATCACCATCCGGTTGTACCCGGGCGTATACCTGTTGCACGACAAATTGCCGATCAATCCGGTGCGGGTGATGCACGACACGGCGGCCTATATTCTGGAGGCCGTAACCCTGCCCGACGACCCCGACTGGTCGCCCGCCAAAATGCCGGTGATTCAATCCATTTCCGTGAACAATTCGGAGACACAGTTTCCGCACGCGACCGGCTTGCTGGTCAGTGCCGAGCACGTTAAAATCCGAGGACTCAAGTTTCTGGGCAATCCGCATCCGGACGTGGCGTACTACTATCCCATTACAAAAGAAAATCCGGCGTTGCGCGATCTGGAAGTGAGCCAGTGTGCCTTCGTCGGCGACAAGGAAGCGGCCAAGATCCAGGGCGGCATCTGGGCGCACGGCCCGGAAAACAAGGTCGATCACTGTGTCTTCTACGAATGCCGCAACGCGGTGCTCTTCTTCCAGAACGTCCGCGACTTCAGCATCACGCATTCCATCGTTTACGGGGCGTACGAAAGCGCCTTCTGGCTCGGGCCCGACGACGTCCCGTTCACGTTCGCCAACAACGTGATCGCCAACAGTCACTTTTTCCTGGTTGCGCCGCCGGAAGTCGCGTACTCTTCAGCGTTTACCAACAGCCTGATCGCCGGAAACGAACACCATGTCGGCTCCTGGTCCCGCGAAAAACAGCAGGTGGTGGCGCGGTCCAAACCCGCCATGGCCGAGAAGAACCTGGTCAAAAAAGGCGACGTTGTGCTCGTGGAAAATAAGGCGGAGGCGTTGCCTACCGATCATCTGCACCTGACGTCCGGCTCCGCGGGAACAGGGCTGGGGGCGGGGCTTTTCAGGCAGATGAAGTAAAGCTTCTCGACTATTTCCACATCGATTTGATCTCCTGAATGGCACGGTCCAGTTGCGGTTGCTTGCCTTGCTGACGGTCGGCGAAGGTTTCGGGAACTTCGACGTCGGGTTGTACGCCGGTGGCTTCCAGGTCTTTGCCGTCGAGCGAGTAGGTTCCCCACGACGGCAGGCGGTAGAATGAACCGTCGACGAGGCCTTTGCCGGAAGTAAAAATAATCCAGTGGTAGGTGTCGGTCCCGACGATTTTTCCCAGTTGCAAGGCTTTGAAACCGGCGGCCGTCACCTCCGCGTCGCTGAGGCTCTGCTCGTTGGTCAGCAGAATGATCGGCTTGTCGGCCATCGCGAAGTTGGGTTGCGGGGTCGGCTGGCCCTCGCGGTATTTCCACCGCAGGTAGGGGCGGCGTGAGAGGAACTGCAGCACCTTGTCGTGGACGTTGCCGCCGGTGTTGTAACGCAGGTCCAGAATCAAGGCGTCTTTCCGGTAGCCTTCCGACACCATTTCGCGCATGAAACGTTCCAGCTCGCCCTGCCCCATGTTTTTCATGTGGATGTAGGCGATCCGCTCGTCCGAGTGCTGGTCGACGTAGCGCTGGTTACTGTCGATCCACTCTTCGTACAGACGATCGCGAAAGGCATAATACGATTCGGGGTGAAGCTTAACGTCGTGCGAGCGCCCGCTGCGCGAAAACGTCAGCACCATCTCTTGGTCAAGTGTGGGGGCGGTGAAGTACGACTCCCGGTTCCGATCGGGGGCAACCGCCACGCCGTTGACGTGGGTCAGCACATCGCCGGGGCGGATGTTTTTAGCGGTGCCTGTGCTGTCGGTCTGGAGGGCCGGCCCTTCGGTCACCAACGCCTGCACGCGGTACGGATTTTCGTGGTCGAACACCAACCCGACCGTGGCGGTTTTGGTCTGATAAAAAGGCTTTTCTTCGTCGCCCGACGACGAGAAGCCCAGGTGCGAAGAGTTCAGTTCGCCCAGCATGTCGGTGATCAGGCGGCGCAGGTCGGCCCGCGAAGCCACGTCGGGCAAGTAAGTGGCATAGCGGTCGCGGACGGCCCGCCAGTCGGCCCCGTGGAAGTTCTCCGCATAGTAGTTTTCTTCCAGGCCCGCCCACAGTTCGTAGAACATCTGCTGAAACTCGTTCTCCAGGTTCCGGGCAAAATGGTAACTCAGGGTAATGGGCTCAACTTTGCCTTCTTTCGTGTTGAGCGTGTAGAGTTTGCCGTTCGTGAGTAGGTAATAACTGCCTTTGGCTCCGGCGAGGGCGTAACTGCCCACGTTGTCGAGACCGGTCACCTGGCTCGTTTTGTTTTCGTCGAACGGTGCGATCACGGTTTTCCAGAGGGTGCGGTTTCCCTCGGCGTGGTCCGACACGTAGAAGAGCACGAGCTGTCCATCCTGTTCGATGACGTACGGATCGGCCTGACTGCCAAATTCCGGGCCGCGCTGGTGTAGCCGTTCCATCGGCTCACGGAAGTCGATCGTCACGGGGGGCGCTTTCGGCTCCGGTTGCGCGTCCGCATCTTTCTTTTTCTTCTTGGCTTTGCCGTTGTCTTGCGCGGGTGTTTCGGCCGTAAACAGGCGTGCCAGTTCGTCGGAGCGATACGGAGCGTCGTACGGGTGCAGCATCATCTGGTAGATGTGGACTTCACCGGCTCCCATCGGATAGTTGGGTTGCGTCAGGTTCCCGTCGAAAAAGAGCGAGCGCCCGTCGGGTGACCAGAACGGCGCCGACTCCGACACGCCCGTCTGGGTCAGGTTGTGCGTCTCGCCGGTTGCCAGGTGGTGCACGAAAATGTCCTGTTCAAAATCGCGGTAGGCCGTAAAAGCCACGTAGGCTCCGTCGGGCGAAAAGCGGGGCACCGGGTTGTAAAAGCCCCAGAGTTCGTCGTTGACCAGCGTCTTGGAGGTAAAGTTCTTCAGGTTCATCAGCCGCACTTCGTTCCGGCCGCTCAGGTACACCGCCTGCGTCCGCGCCGGGTTGAGGGAGATCAGGCGGTTGCTCTGCGTATCCTGCGTGCGTTGCTGCGGTGTGCCGCTGCCGTCGGCGGCCATCGTGAACCAGTTCGGGTAACCGTCGGCCGTCTGGCTGAACAGCAACGTACGGTTGTCGTCGAGCCATTTCACTTCCTCCACCCGCTCAGTAGGGTTGGTGCGGAGCTGGCGGATAAATTTCCCTTCCACGTCGGAAACGAACAGTTCGCCGCGCGACACAAACGCCAGTTTCTGATTATCGGGCGAGACGTCGAAATCGGAAATTTCCCCCTTCACGTCGAAGTCCTGCGCCTGGGGCAGCGGGTTGTACTGCGGGGCCTGCACCGGCACCTGGCGTGCCGTGCCCGCCTGTGTATCGTAGAGCCAAAGCTGGTAATCTTTCTCGAAAACGACCTTGGTCCCGTCGGCGCTGACCTGCGGCTCCCGCACCGGCGAATCGAAGTTGGTCAGCCTTTTGGGTTGGTTGTTCGCCCAGGTGTACAAGTTGTAGGTGCCGTTCCCTTCGGTCGAGACGAAGTAAAGCGTCCCGTTTCTGTCGATCGTGGGCCAGAAGTCCTTCCCGTCGTAGGTCGTGTATTTTTTATAAGCCCCGGTTTTGGGGTTGTATGATTGAATATCAGGATTGTAGGGACCGTGGTAGCCCTGGCGGTACGTAAAGTAGCTGCTTTCCCAGGTATCGTTGAAAAAGAGTTCGCCACTGGTGGGATGCTCGTGGAGATCGTGCGCGTTGTTGAAATAATGCGTGAAGACCGGCGTCGGGGTCCCGCCCTCGACTGCCACCCGGAAACCCGCTTGCCGGCTCATGCGGTCGGAGGTGAAGTAAAGCGTTTTTGAGTCCCACGACCACGAATTGAGCTCGTCGTCGGCCTCGTGGAAGGTCAGCTGGCGAATGGGGCCGCCCGCCGTGGGCATCACATAAAGGTCTTGATTCCCGCTGGGCGATCCGGAAAAGGCAAGCCACTGGCCGTCGGGCGAAACGCGGGCGTTGGTTTCCTGGCCGTCCATGCCGGTCAGGCGCGTTGCCATCGGTTCACCTGCGCGCATGCGCCAGAGGTCGCCGGCGTAGCTAAAGTAAAGCGTCTGGCCGTCGGGCGAAAGGGTGGGAGACGAGATAAAGCGCACGTCCGATTGCGCATGCGCCAGCAACGGCAGGAGGCAGAGGAGAAAAAGTTTTTTCATAGAAAGGGAGGAAAGATCATACGTCACCGCCTCTAAGCTAATGAAGCACAGGCAAGATTGGTAACGACGGCCCTAAAGTTATGCGCCTCGGTATCCTGACAGGGCCAAGTCGAATAATTGGGAGTCAGAGCAGGCGCTGCGTGCCAGAGAAGCAAGCGTCAGCCTCTCAAACCATTTTGTAGACCACGCTCCTGGACAAGCACCATACCCCAACGCCCGACTTTTGCGTATAGCCTGAAAAATACCTTTCTGACGGAAGTAGGCATGCGCCTCCGTCTTATTCGCTACGGATTATGAAAACCTTTCTTCTCACCACCCTTTTTTGCAGTGCCGCTCTTCTGGCGGGTTGTACCTCTAACTCGACTTCCTCGGAACAGGCGTCTGCCGAAACCGACTCGGTGCCCGCGCCGCCGCAGGACGAACGGCTGACGTACACGGAGGCCATCAACCAACAAGACGAAGTGGGAACGGCCGAGACGCCGACCTTCGAACAACCCAACGACCGGCTGCAGGAGCAGGCCGATGCCATCCTGACGCAGTACCTGAAAATTAAAGATGCGCTCGTGTCGGGCCAGGCCGATGGGGCCAAAGCCGCCGCGCAGAATCTGGTCAGCACCCTGAGCCAGTTTGATCTGGCCAACACCACCGCCGAGCAACGCGACTACTACACGGCCGTGGCGACAAAAGTGAGAGAAGAGGCCGAAGGCATCGAAAAGGCCGGGGGCCTGGCCAAGCAGCGCAACCGCCTGGCGACGCTTTCGCCCACCGTGTACCAACTCGTCAAGGCTTTTCACGCCAACGAACAAACGGTCTATTACCAGTTTTGCCCGATGGCCGAGAACGAAAAAGGCGCGTACTGGATCAGCCAGACCGAGAAAATCCAGAATCCCTACTTCGGCGACGAAATGCTGACCTGCGGCGAAACGCGCGAGTCGCTCGTGAGCAACTAAGCGCAGAGCCCTGCGTGCACGGAGGGGGCAGGACGTTTGGCGCAGAGAGCATAGCGGAGACAACGACGTTGCAAATACGTCGGGCATAAAATTGAATACCAGGGGGTCGGCAAACCGATCTTACCGAAGGATTGTTACCTTCGCGTACGGTCACTCAAAAACGTCCCTTCTTTTTTTACATCATGCCGGGAACTCAACTCAAAATTAAAAACATGGTTTGCCCGCGCTGCATTCGGGTGGTGCGGGAAGAAATGGAGCGGCTGGGGTATCAGGTGCGGGACGTGACGCTGGGCGAAGTGCTGCTGAGCGACGCCGATCCGGACCTGACGAAGATTGCCAGAATGTTGGAAGGCAACGGGTTTGCACTGCTGGCCGACCCTAAAGACCGCCTGGTGGAACAGATCAAAACCGAAGTGATCGACCTGATTCGTTCGGGGCGCATTGAGTCGCTGCACGTCAAACTCTCCGACTACCTGGCCGAACGGCTCGACCGCGACTACACCACCCTGAGTCATCTGTTTTCGACGCACGAAGGCATTACGCTGGAGCGTTACACCATTCTCCAAAAGATTGAACGTGCCAAGGAGCTGATCAGCTACGGCGAGCTGTCCATGAGCGAAATTGCGTACCAGTTGGGCTACCGCACCATCGCGCACCTCTCGTCACAGTTCCGGCAGATCGTGGGCGAATCGCCGACGGCCTACCGCAAATCGTTGCAGTCCCGTGGCGAGGCCGATCCGCGTCGGCCGCTGGACGGAGTGACGAAACGCTGATCTTCCCTTTCGCCGCCTCTGGCGCTAATCTGACAAGTCTTTCCCAGGATTTGATAAAACCCAACGGGGCCTTTCGGGGTATTTTAGGGTAAAGATTTTTAACCCTAAACTTTTTACCTATGGATACGCAAACCCAACAACTTTCGGTCAAGCTGGCCGATTGTGTCGCCGCCTGTAACCACTGTGCCACGGCCTGCCTCGAAGAAGATAATGTGAAAATGATGGCCAGTTGCATCCGCACTGACCTGGACTGCGCCGCCATCTGTTCGACTGCCCTCGGCTTTGTGAATCGCCAATCGCAGTTCACCGACGATCTGTTGCGGCAGTGCATCGAAATTTGCAATGCCTGCGAAAAAGAGTGCCGCCAGCACGACCACGACCACTGCCAGGCTTGTGCCGACGCGTGTCAGGCCTGCGCCAAAGCGTGCGAAAACTACGTTGGCACCCACGTCTAACTCTTGTTTTCCGGCGGAGCGGTGTCGCTCAAGGCACGGCTTCGCCGCTTTCTACCAGTGCGGACCTTTGGGCCGTCGCTGTACTTGTTTCATATAATTACAGTGTTATGAAAACCAGCAAGTTTAAAACCAACATCAATTGCGGGGGCTGCATCGCCACCGTGACGCCTCACCTGAACGACGTGAAAGGCATTGAAGAATGGAACGTCGATACGAGCGATAAGGATAAGATCCTGACCGTGAAAGGCGATTTTTCAGAAGAAGACGTCAAGACCAAAGTACAGGAAGCCGGTTTCCGCATCGAAGAGAAGCGGGGGCTGTTCAGTAGCCTGTTCTGACCCGCCCATTTCCTCCTTTTCCCCAGTACCAAGGGCGTGTTTCCGCGCCCTTTTTCTCTCCTCACTTATGGCACACGAACACCACCCGCACGGCGCGCCCGTTGCGGAACAGACCCCTCATGCCTCCCATCCCCACGGCGCGCCTGCCACACACGCAGCGCACCCACCCGATTCAGCCCCCTCCCACCAACATGGTGCGCACGGCGGTCATCACCAGCACATGCTGGCGGATTTTCAGCGGCGCTTCTGGGTAGCGCTGGTACTGATGGTACCCGTGTTGGTACTGGCCCCGATGATCCAGGCGTGGTTCGGCTATCGGTTGAGCTTTCCCGGCGACCGTTACGTGGTGGCGGTGCTGGCCACGGTCCTGTACGGCTACGGGGGCTGGCCTTTTCTGAAAGGCATGGTCGACGAACTGCGGCAGCGCCAGCCGGGCATGATGACCCTCGTTGCCCTGGCCATTACGGTGGCCTACGTCTACAGCACCGCCATCGCTTTTGGGCTGGAAGGCATGACGTTCTACTGGGAGCTGGCAACCCTGATCGTGCTGATGCTGGCCGGTCACTGGATCGAAATGAAATCGGTGATGCAGGCCTCGAATGCGCTGGAGAAGCTGATGGCGCTGATGCCCGATACGGCCCATCGGGTACGGAGCGATGGTGGTACGGAAGAGGTTCCGGTGCAGGAACTGAAACAGGGCGACGTTATTCTGGTCAAGCCCGGCGAAAAGGTAGCGGCCGACGGCACGGTGCAAGAGGGCAAAAGTTTTCTGGACGAATCGGTACTGACCGGTGAGTCGAAGCCGGTCGAACGGCACGAAGGGCAGGCGGTCATTGCCGGCGCCATCAACGGCAAAGGATCGCTGCGCGTTCGGGTAAAAGCGGCACAGGACGACTCCTACCTCTCGAAGGTCATTCGGCTGGTGAACGATGCGCAGCAGAAGAAATCGCGGACGCAACACCTGGCCGACCGGGCCGCCTTCTGGCTGACGTTCGTGGCGTTGGGAGCGGGTGCCGTGACGCTCGTGGCGTGGCTGCTGGCGGGTCGCGAGTTGAGCTTTGTGCTGGAACGTGTCGTGACGGTCATGGTCATTGCCTGTCCGCATGCGCTGGGGCTGGCCATTCCGCTCGTGGTGGCGATCTCTACCTCCATGGCCGCCCGCAACCAGTTGTTGATTCGCAACCGAACGGCCTTCGAAAACGCCCGGAAAATCGACACCCTGGTCTTCGACAAAACCGGTACGTTGACACTGGGCACCTTTGCCGTGACGCGCTACGAGGGACGGAACGGGTTCGATGCGCAGGAAGTCCTGCGTCTGGCCGCCGCGGCCGAGCAGGATTCCGAGCACCCGATTGCCGGGGGCATCCTGAAAACTGCCCGCGACGCAAACCTGACGTTGCCCGCCAGTCGCGCGTTCGAGAACCGCACCGGCGAAGGCATCCGGGCTGAAGTCGAGGGAAAAACCGTAGAAGTCGTCAGTCCGGGCTATGCCACGAAGCGGGGATTCGGCGCAGCCGCGCAGGTCGACGCCACCGAAGCCGAAACGTTGGTGTTTGTGTTGGTTGACGGAACGCTGGCAGGCTACCTGGCCCTCTCCGACCAGGTGCGCGCAACGTCGGCCGATGCCATCCGCACCCTGAAGGCGATGGGTATCAAGACGTACATGATGACGGGAGATGTCGAAAACGTGGCACGCCACCTGAGCCAGCAGCTGCAGATGGACGGTTATTTCGCGGGCGTGTTGCCCGACCAGAAACAGGAGAAGGTGAAACAACTGCAACACGAAGGCCGGTTTGTGGCCATGACCGGCGACGGGGTGAACGACGCGCCCGCGCTAGCGCAGGCCAACGTCGGCATTGCCGTCGGGTCGGGTACCGACGTGGCCGCCGAAACGGCCGACATCATTCTGGTAGAGAGCGATCCGCAGGACGTGGTCAAACTGATTCGCTTCGGGCGCGCCACCTACCGCAAAATGATCCAGAACTTATTTTATGCCACGGCCTACAACGTAGTCGCCATTCCGCTGGGTGCGGGTGCCCTGGCGTGGGCCGGTATCATGATCAGTCCGGCCGTGGGGGCCATTCTGATGAGCCTCAGCACGGTGGTCGTGGCCATCAATGCACAACTGTTGCGGCGTTCCATGAAAAAGGAAGTCAGAAGCATCGTGCCCTAAAGGGTCAAAGAAACGACAGGTTGCCCTCGCGCAGGGCGCGCTCGTAGCGCTGTTTATGAAAGCGGTAGAGGTACGGTGCCTTGTGGGCCACGCCTTTGCGCCGTTCGTTCAACCGCTCCAGAATGCCCAGATTCAAGATTTTCCGCTGAAAGTTACGCGGGTCCAGTTCGCGTCCCAGAATGGTTTCGTAAAGGTGGCGCAGCTCCGGTAGCGTAAACTTATCGGCCAGCAGATTGTAGCCAATGGGTTGCCAGTGCAGTTGCTGGCACAGGGTACGGTGGGCCATCCGGATGATCTCCGCATGGTCGAACAACATCGGGGGCAGCTGGTTCCAGAGCCACCAGCCGCACAGATCCATGTAAGGCCCTGGCTGCACCACCACTTTCGTGTAATCGACCAGCGCAAGGTAACTGATGGACACAACGCGCGGCGGCCAGAGGTGCGCCTGTTGCTCGGTCAGGTGTAACCGGCGAATCGTGGCTTCCCGGTTGTAGCGGTTCGTTTCGCCGAACGTATGAAACTGTTGCAGGAAAATCTCCTTCAGGCCGGTCCGCTGTTGCATGATGCGTTGTGCGGCCTGATCGACCGACTCGTCTACTTCGACGATGCCGAGCGGCAGGCACCATTCCTGCGTGCCTTGCCAGCGCAGCAAAAGCACTTTTAGCTGGTTGAGGTGGAAGCCAAAAATGACCCCGCTGACGTTGAGGTAAGGGAGGTACTGCGCGGGCGATTCAGCTTGAAAATATTTATCTATATTCATGCGATGGACGAAATTGTGACGCTCGGGAGCGACACCTCGCCTGCGTGCGGGTGGGGCCTGCGGACAGCGTACTAAGCTCGAAAATAAGCGATTGGGCGGCTTGATAGAGACAGGAACGTTCTTTTTATCATCACATTGAATAGCTTTTTAAGTCTATTGCAGAATAACTTGCTCATCAGCAGGTACTTAGCAGTTTATGTGTTTTTTGCTGCTTGTCAGGCAGCATGTAAGTGACTAATCTTTCCTTTATGAACCACCGCTTTCCAATGCTTGTGTCCGCGTTGCTATGGCTTATGTCAGCAGGGGCACACGCGCAGCAATCACACGTTAACCTCGACTGGCAGCCGCAAAAAAATACCGACCATCTGTTGCCTTACGGAGCTAACGTCCTCTCGCCGGAAGTGCACGATGACCAGACGATCACCTTTCGCCTGAAAGCACCCGACGCCCGCGACGTCCGGCTGACCGGCGGTCCGATGCTCCTGGCGCTGGGCGAGAAACATCCCGTGCCGTTTCAGCAGCAAGATAGCGTCTGGACGCTGACGGTGGGGCCAGTAAAGCCCGACATCTACGTCTATAAGCTAATGGTCGACGGCGTGGCGGTGCCCGATCCGAACAATACGTTGACCGGCGTCGGCGCACAGCCCGGTTATAGCAGCGTGGTTGTCCACGGCAACGGCCCTGCCTACTACGACGCTCGCCCGGTGCCGCACGGTGCCATGACGCGGCACATCTACCACTCGGATGTGCTAGACGGAGAACGCGAACTGTACGTGTACACGCCACCCGGCTACGACCCCACAACAACGTACCCGGTTCTGTACCTGCTGGGCGGCAGTGGCGAACTGGCCTCGGGCTGGAGCCTCGACGGGCGCGTCAACTTCATGATGGATAACCTGCTGGCCGAAAAAAAAGCCGTGCCGATGGTCATCGCCATGCCCAACAACCAGGTGCTGCACCGCAACGCACCGGACCACGTCGAGCAAACGTACGACTTGTTTGAGCGGGAGCTGAAACAGCAGATCATTCCCTTCGTTGAGCAGCACTACGCCGTGCGGACCGACCGGCGCGGGCGAGCGTTGTCGGGGCTGTCGATGGGCGGACGCCACACACAACAGGTCGGCCTGCGGAACCTGGACTTGTTCAGTTCGTTCGGCGTGCTGAGCGCGGGCGACCTGGATACCGAAACCACGCAAGCGGCTTTTCTCAACGACCGCAACGCCAACCAGAAAATCGATTACCTGTTTGTGGGGCAGGGCACCGGCGAGGTCAACACCATCGGCAGGCGGGCCATCGCCCTGCACGAGGCGCTGCAACGGCATCAGATCAAACACGAGTACTACGTGGGTGGCGACGGAGCGCACGACTGGGGCACGTGGCGGCACCTGCTCTACTACCGGTTTCTTCCCAACCTCTGGCGTACCCCCTAAGCATGCGATCGCTCAGGAAATCGTGGCGAGTGTGCCTCCTGCTGTTGTGCGGCTGCATGTCGCTGAGGGCACAAGCCCAACGGTCGCCGGAGGAACTTTTGTTGAAAGACTACCGGCCGGTGTCGATCTACCGCACGCCCCACACCCACGTGCAGCGCGCGAAATACCCCGCCATCGACTTTCATGCGCATCCGTTGCGCGACCCTGCCGTGTCGGTAGCCGACTGGGTGGCGATTATGGACTCGCTGGGCATCGACAAAAGCGTGGTCCTGACCTACGCGACCGGTCCCCTGTTCGATTCGCTGGCGGGGGTATACGGGCAGTATCCCGAGCGGTTTATCCTCTTTTGCGGCTTCGACTATTCGGGGTACGACCAACCCGGTTTTGGGCCCGCCGCCGTGGCCGAACTGGAGCGGTGCTACCGGATGGGCGCGCGGGGCGTCGGTGAGTTGGGCGATAAAGGGAAAGGGCTGTTCTACTCCAAGCCGGTCCCGGCCTACGGCATGCACATTGACGATCCGCGCATGGCCCCGCTCCTGGAAAAGTGTGCCGACCTCCACATGCCGATCAGCATCCACGTCGCCGAACCGATCTGGATGTACCAGCCGATGGACTCGACCAACGACGGCCTGATGAACGCATTCACGTGGCGGCTCGACGACCAACCCGACATCGTGGACCACGCGGGTATGATCAAAATTCTGGAAAACGCGGTCCGGCAGCACCCGCGCACCACCTTCGTGGCGTGTCACTACGCCAACTGCAGCTACGACCTGACGATCCTGGGACGGTTGTTCGACCGGTACCCTAACCTGTATGCCGACATTGCCGCCCGCTATGCCGAAACGGCCCCCATTCCCCGCTACGTGGCGGCGTTCTACAAACGCTACGCTAACCGGCTCGTGTACGGGACCGACATGGGCGTCGATCCGGCCATGTACCGCACCACGTTTCGCATGCTGGAAACCTCTGACGAGCACTTCTACGAGCACGACCTGTTTGGCTACCACTGGGTACTTTCCGGATGGGATCTGCCTGACGCGGTGCTGAAAAAAGTGTACCGGAGCAACGCACGGAAACTGTTGCGCTAACGGCGGAAGTACCTCTTTTTAAGTAACATTGGCGGTCATCTGGCCTTTTTCTCATGCTACGTTTTCTTCTCCTTTTCTGTATGGCGTCTCTCCTGCTTTCCGGCTGTTCCGAACCTTCTGCTTCGTCTGACCAAGCGCAGACGCAAACCGAGCCCTCCATCGATTCACTGTTTGCGCAGTATTACGAAGAGCGGTTGCACCTGTACCCCCTGGAAGCGACGCAGGCGGGCGATGCGCGCTACAACGACCAACTGCCCAACAGCATTGCGCAGGCGTTCCGCACGGAAGAACAGCAGTTTTTCACGCGCTACCGGGAGCAGCTTCAGCGGTACGACCGGGCGCAGTTGGACCCCGAGCAGCAGATCAGCTACGACATCCTGAAATGGGAATGCGACATCGCGCTGGAAAGTCTGCACTATCCGACGCACCTGACGCCCATCAACCAGTTCTACTCCCTGCAACTCACCATCGGCCAATGGGCGGGGGGAACGGGCGCACAACCCTTCGAAACGCCGGAAGATTACGAAAACTGGTTGCGCCGACTGGAGGCGTTTGCCGTGTGGGCCGATACGGCCATCGCTAACATGCGGCAGGGCATTGCGCAGGCGTACGTGTTGCCCCGCGCCCTGACCGAGAAGGTGATTCCGCAAATGGCGGCGCTGGCGCAGGGGCCGGTCGAGCACCATCTGTTCTACACGCCCGTCACGCGTCTGCCCGACCGCTTGTCGGCAGAAGAGCAGCAACGCTTGACGCAGGACTACAAAGATGCCGTGCAGCATATGGTCATCCCGACCTTTCAAAAACTGCACGCCTTTTTCCGGGACGAGTACCTGCCCGCCAGCCGCAACACCGCGGGCATTAGTGCGCTGGAGGGAGGGAAGGCGTACTACGCGCATCAGATCAAGACGTACACGACGACCGACATGACGGCCGACGAGGTATTTGCGTTAGGGCAGCGGGAAGTGGAACGCCTGTCGGCAGAGATGGAAACCGTCAAGCAGCAGGTGGGCTTCGAGGGGGACCTGAAAGCCTTCTTCGACCACGTCCGCACGCGCCAGGAACTGATGCCGTACCGGGAACCGCAGCAGGTGATCGACCATTTCAACGACATCTACGAGCGGATGCAACCGAACCTGCGGACGTTGTTCGACTTAGTCCCCAAAACACCTTTCGAAGTACGGCGGACCGAAGCCTTTCGGGAGCAGTCGGCCAGCGCGGAATACAACCAGGGCTCGCTCGACGGCACCCGCCCCGGCATCTTCTACGTGCCGATTCCGGACGTGCAGCACTACAACGTATTTGCGGACGAAGATCTGTTTTTGCATGAAGCCATCCCCGGTCACCATTACCAGATCTCCCTGCAACAGGAAAATGACCGGTTGCCCGACTTTCGTAAAACCCTCTGGTACAGCGCCTACGGCGAAGGCTGGGCGCTCTACTGCGAATCGCTCGGCAAGGAACTGGGCCTTTACGAAGATCCCTATCAGTACTTCGGCATGTTGAGTGCGGAGATGCACCGCGCCATCCGCCTGGTGGTCGATGCCGGAATACACGCCAAAGGCTGGACGCGCGAGGAGGCCATTCAATACTCACTCGATCACGAAGCCGAACCCGAAGAAAGCATCGTCGCCGAAGTCGAACGCTACATGTCGTGGCCCGGCCAGGCGCTGTCGTACAAAGTCGGCCAACTCAAAATCCGCGAACTCCGCGCCAGGGCAGAAGAGACGCTCGGCGATCAGTTCGACATCCGCGAATTCCACAACCAGGTACTGGAGTCCGGCTGCCTGCCGTTGGCCGTTTTGGAAGCGAAAGTGGACCGCTGGCTCGACAAGAAGAAAGGCGCGTGACGAGCGGCCGCCTCTTTGGTGAAATGCCGGGATACCCCGAAGGGTACGAATTTCAGTCCCGGCTGGAACTGTCGTTGAGTGGCGTTCATGCTCCCCGGCAGGCCGGCATCAGCGGTAATCAACAGGAAGGCGCCGATTCTGTTGTGATTTCAGGTGGGTACGAAGACGACGAAGACTACGGCGACGAAATCATCTACACGGGGCACGGCGGTCGTGACCTGAACACTGGAAAGCAGGGCACCGATCAATTGCTGCATCGCAACAATCTGGCACTGGCGAAGAATTGCCAGACCGGCCTGCCCGTGCGGGTGATTCGGGGAAAAAGGCCGTCGTCGCGTTTTGCGCCGCAGGAAGGGTACCGGTACGACGGCCTGTTTCGGGTCGAAGCGTACTGGAAAGAGCGGGGGCGAAGTGGCTTTCTGATCTGGCGCTTTCGGTTGCGAAAGATCGAACCCCCTTCTGTGGCGACGCTACAGGAGCCATCAGCAACGTATGGTTCTCCCCAAAGATTGTCGACGGTCGTGCAACGCATCGTGCGTGATACGGCACAGGGACGATCTCTGAAAGCACTCTATCAGTTTCAATGTCAGGTCTGTGGTGTTGCGGTGCCCACCACGGCAGGCGGGTACGCGGAAGCCGCGCACATCCGGCCGTTGGGCAGGCCCCATGCGGGTCCCGATGTGCTGGAAAACCTGTTGTGTCTCTGTCCTAACCACCATGTGATGCTCGACTTCGGGGGCTTTGGTATTGCGGATGATTTTTCGCTGCTAAGTCTGTCCGGGTCGCTCCTGCTTCATCCCAAACATAGCCTCGGGCGGGAGTTCCTGCAATATCATCGGGATCACATCTACCAATAATCGATTGGAGAAACTCCTGAACGGACCGAGTTGAGGAGAGGCGCGCATCCGTTTGATTCTAAGTGCTTTGTAAAACTTGAGCAGGACATCTGCGACATCGCGAGTGGATTCTTGAGAGGCAAACAACGCGGGAAAAGCGTTTTGAATATTACACCAATAGCATAATAGCGGCAATAAATTCGACTTAATTGCTTTAATTTAACTCGCATAAAGGAGAATTCACCTTTACTACTTTTTCAAGGCGATTGCATATACTACGGCAAACGTATGTGCGTCGCCAGTCGCATAAATCATTTTTTATTGCATACTTATCTCATTTTCAACACGCTATGGTAAAATCAACTACGCTTTGGAGCGCAGTCTTACTTGGGGCTTGTCTGGCAACTGCCCACCCCGCAGAAGCGCAGAGTACACGCTCGGTTGCGCCGGCCGGAGGACATGTGGTCATAGGCAACCACGAAGTGCACAACATCACCGGAGACCTGACAGTTATGGCTTCCTTTAAGCTAGACTCGCTGGTGGTGGGCGATAATATTCTTCTGAGTAAAGAGGGGCGCTACGAAATTGGCATCAATTCTGCCAACGGTCGTCTGAAATGGGCGATGGCAAATACGCAACCGGGATGGCAGTGGAGCACGACTAATGTCAAAATAGAGACTGATACATGGTATCACCTTGCGTTTGTCTATTCGCTTGGCGAGCGTGTGGTCAAAATCTACCTAAATCATGCATTGGTAGAGTCCGCCTACGCGTCCGGTACAATTGGTGACTATTACAGCAATCAGCCCATCCGCTACAACGAACTGTGGATTGGTGATCGCCAGGCCGAAATCGCTTCTCCGAATGTGAAGAATTTTGTGGGACTGATTGACGAGGTGCATCTCTGGAATCGAGGGCTCGATTCAGCATCGGTGTATGATTTCATGGAGTGCCCACCCACAGGAGAAGAAGAAGGGCTGGTCGGCTACTGGAAATTTGAAGAAAAAACGGGGACTACGGCCCGCGACTGGAGTAGCCATCAACACGATGGAGAACTGGTAGGCAAAGTAACCTGGAGTGATGAAGAAGCTCCTTTCGAGTGCCTGCCCTGTCGGGTAACGGAAACCATTACGGTTTACGACACCGTGACGGTGAGCGTCTATGACACGACTCGGGTAACGGTGTACGACACGGTTAGCATTGCGGTAACAGACACCTTGTACATGGACATCGAAATTACCGGTGCGGAAGAAGCCCCTGCGCTGCATACGATTAAGGTATTCCCGAATCCGGCCAAAGATTACGTGATTGTCGACAATGGAGACATCAGTCGCTTGCAATCGTACCGGATGGTCATCATCAACAGCCTGGGGCAGGAAGTGTTCCGACGCTCGATTAATACCGTCCAGTTCCGCATCTCCGTTCAGGAACTGGGTGCACAGGGCGTCTACACGATACAACTGTTTGACGATACGATGCGTCTGGTCGACAGCCGCAAATTGATCTTGCACTGAGGCGTGAAGTAAACACGCATGCAACGCAAAAAGGCGCGCTCTCTTTCGACAGCGCGCCTTTTTTTGAACACAGAGAGAAGGTCAAACGGTTTCGGGAACGGCTGGCATGGCCGGCACTTTTTCCTGCGTTCCTTTGCCTCCGAACCGCTTTTTGATCTTGTTGATGGCTTTTTCGACCGTGTAGTAGACCGCCGGCACCAGCACCAGCGTCAGCAGGAGCGAGCTGGTCAGGCCACCGATGATCACCCACGCCAAGCCGTTTTTCGACTCGGCACTCGCCCCCGACGCCAGGGCAATCGGCAGCATGCCGAATACCATCGCCAGGGTCGTCATCAGAATCGGACGCAGACGCTCGCGGCCCGCTTCGATCAGCGCATCGCGCACCGACATGCCTTCTGCCTTCAGGTGGTTGGCAAAGTCTACGATCAGGATGGCGTTCTTCGCCACCAGACCCATTAGCATGATCATTCCGATGATTGAGAAGATGTTGAGGCTTTCCATCGTCAGGGCCAGGGCCAGCAGAGCACCGATCAGGGCCACCGGCAGCGAGAACAGAACGATGAACGGGTAGATGAACGAGTCGTACAGCGCCACCATGATGAGGTAGACGAAGATGATCGCAATGAGCATCGCGGTACCCAGGCTGCCGAACGCATCCGACTGTTGTTCCAGCGAACCGGCGTACTGAATCGTGACGCCTTCGGGCAACTGCTTGTCGGCCAAGCCTGCTTTGATGTCGTCACCTACGGTACCGATCGGCCTGCCGATTACCTGCGCGTTCACCGTCATGGACGTGAGGCGGTCGCGGCGCTCCAGCTTGCTCGCGCCCAGTTCCTGCCGTACGTCGGCAAACTGTTTCAGGGCAATCAGTTGTCCCTGGCTGTTGCGGAACGTGAGGTTACTCACGTCCTCGGCGCTGGTCCGGTTGAAGCGGTCGAGCGCAATGTTGATGTCGTATTCGTACTGGCCGTCGCGGTACTTGGAATCGTCGTTCCCGTTGAACGCGGTACGCAAGGCACCCCCGACTTCGGCCACCGACAAGCCCAGCGAGGCCATGCGGTCCCGGTCGATCTGCACCTGCAATTCGGGCTTCGGATCTTCGGTCGAGAACTCAACGTCGCTGGTACCCGCCGTCTTTTTCACCACGTTGAGCACCACATTCGCGGCTTCCTGCACCTGATCGAGGTCGATGCCTTTCACCACCACCTGGATGGGCGCCTGGTTGGCGTTCCCCGTAATGGAGGTCGGCGCGGCTTTGGCCTTTACGCCCGGAATCTGCTGGATCTCCTTTTTCAACACGGCCCCGAACTGCTCGGCGCTGATGTCACGCTCTTTTTTATCGGTCATGATCACCGTCATCTCCGACAGGTAGTTCGACGACGAACCGGCCATCTGCGAGCTGGCGTAGCCCACGTTGCTAAACACCATCCGTACTTCCGGGTGGGACAGGATCATTTTCTCGACCCGCTGGGTGATCTGGTTGTTCTGGTACAGAGTGACCTGCGGGTCCATTTCCAGCGAGATCACCAGTTCGCCGCGGTCGCTCTGCTTGATAAATTCACCACCGATGAAACCGGCCGGCACCAGCGCCAGCGAACCGATGAAGAGAACCACCGTCGCTACGTATACCACCCAGCGGTGGCTGAGGGTCCAGCGCAGGATGCTTGTGTAGCCATCCTTGAGGCTTTCGAACAGATCTTCGAACCCGAGCGAAATACGTCCCCAGAGGGTTTTACGGGTGAAGTGATCCAGCTTGCCGAAGCGGGAGGCCAACATCGGCGTGATGGTAAACGACACGAACAAGCTCATCAGGGTCGAGAATACCACCACCAGCGAGAATTCGCGGACGATGTTCCCGATCAGTCCGGATACCAGCGACATCGGCAGGAACACCACCACGTCGACCAGGGTAATGGCCAGGGCAGTGAAGCCGATCTCGTTCCGTCCGTCGAGGGCGGCGGTGCGCTTGTCTTTGCCCATTTCCATGTGGCGGTAGATGTTTTCCAGGACCACAATCGAGTCATCGACCAGAATCCCCACCACCAGTGAGAGGGCCATCAGGGTCATCAGGTTCAGCGAGAAGCCGAACACGTACATCAAAATGAAGGTCGAGATCATTGAGGCCGGAATGGCCACCATCACTATCAGCGAGCTCCGCAGGCTGTGCAGGAAGACCAGCATTACGCCCGCCACGATGATGACGGCCAGCAGCAAGTCGTGCTGTACCGCTTCGGCCGAAGCCAACGTGTAAGTCGAGCCGTCGCTGGCGATGCTGAATTTAATGCCTTCGTCAGCATACGTTTTTTCCAGTTCTGCCAACTGCGCGCGTACCTGCTCACTCACGTCCACGGCGTTGGCATCGGTTTGTTTCTGGATGATCATCCCGATGGACGAGCGGCCGTTGATGCGGTTGATCGTGGTTCGTTCGGCGATGCCGTCCTGCACTTCCGCGATATCGTCCAGCGTAATGCGGCTGCCGTTGGGCTGCGTGGCGATGACGAGGTTGCGCAACTGATCGAGGTTGGTAAACTTGGCGGCTACGCGCAGGCTGTACTGCTGCTCAGAGCCTTCTACTTTCCCGGTCGGGAAATCCTGGTTGGCATTGATCACGGCTTGCGATACCTGGCTGAGCGACAGGCCGTAAGCTTGCAGGCGATCGGGGTCGACATTGACCTGAATCTCCCGCTCGTCGCCACCGACCAGCCGGATTTGCCCGACGCCTTCTACTTTCGCCAGTTGGGGCTGGATGCGGTCTTCTACCAACTTATAGAAGTCGGTCGGGCGCATGTTGGCCGTTACGCCCATCTGCAACACCGGAATGTCGTCGGACGAGAACTTGTTGATCGTCGGCGATTCCACGTCGTCCGGCAGGGTCGACATGATCGAGTTGATCTTCCGCTGCGCATCCTGAATGGCCAGGTCGATGTCGGCCGACTGCAGCAATTGCACCGTGACGATCGACACGCCTTCCTGCGAAACGGAGGTTAGCTTGTCGAGGTTTTCCAGCGACGAGAGCGCGTCTTCGATCTTCTTGGTGACCGAAGTCTCTACTTCCCCGGCGGCGGCCCCCGGATAAACCGTGGCGATCGACATCACCGGCGCGTCGAATTTAGGAAGCAGGTTATACGTCAGCTGTTGGTAGCTGATGAAGCCCAGGATTCCCAACACCGTGAAGATCACGATGATGAGCGCGGGCCGCTTAATGGATAATTCGGTTATAGACATAATTTTGTTCGGATGACCGGAGTCCGGAGGTCGGAAAACCGGAGGATTACATCATCAATTCTTTCCTTACTCGGCGCTGGTAACGGCTCCCTGGTTGATCACCTCTACCTGGGCGCTGTCGGTCAGGTTGATCTGGCCGGTTGTTACCACCTGCTCGCCTTGCTGCAAACCGCTCAGCACTTCCAGGTAGTTACCGTTATCGGTTCCGACGGTGATGTCTTTCAGAGTCACCACGTTGTTGTTCACCACGTAGACCTGGGCATCTTTGATGCTACCGACCAGCGCATCGCGCGGAATCTGCAGCGACGGAACCTGACTCTGGCGGTTGAACGCCACGTCGACGTAGGTACCCGCTTTCAACGGATTTTTGTCCTGATTCTGCAGCGAGATTTCAACCGGGTAGTTGTGCGCTTCGTCGCCACGCGGGCTGATGAAGGTAATGGTGCCGTGGAACGTCACACCCGGATAGACCGTCGTGCTGATGCGTACGGAGTCGCCTTCGTTGAGAGCGTAGACGTCGCGTTCCGCCACGTTCAGCTGCACTTTCAGCTTCGATACGTCGACGATGGTTGCCAGCGAAGTGCCCAGGTTGGCAAAGGCACCGGCTTCGACCGGCTTCTGCGTGATGTACCCGCTGATGGGCGCCGTTACCACCGCGTTCGAAAGCTGCTTCCGGGCCTGGGCCAGTTGGTTTTCGGCGTTATCGTACGCCAGTTGGTTCTGGTCGAGCTGTGCTTTGGTCGCGGCACCGCCTTCGTAAAGGTTCTTGTAGCGCTGCAAGTTCTGCTTGGCGTCGGCCAGTTTCTGCTCGGCGTTGTCGAGCGACAGTTCCTGCAAACGGTTGTCGATGCGGGCGATGACCTGCCCACGCTTGACGTAATCGCCGAGTTCGACGTTCAGGGACGTGATTTTGCCCTGTACTTCCGATTTGATATCGATCACCTGATTGGCCGTAACGGTGCCCACCAGCTTGAGATTTTTCTCGGAAAGGCGGTTGACCACCGGGGCGACGTTCACCGCTACTTTGGTCTGCTCTTCCGTGACCTGATTATTAGCGTCGATCTTTTCTTTGTTGTTGATCAGCCGGAAGGCGACCAGACCAACTACCACCACAAGGGCTACGATCGTGAGAATGCGTTTCATACTATGGGTTTTGAATCGAGTTAGTCGGATTTATTTAGTGGTGAGGTAGGGGAGGATGTTGCCTTTGGCGCGCTCCAGGTCCAGCCGGGCCACGTACAGGTCGAGGAGCGTCGTGATGTAGGTATTCTGCGCTTCGCGAAGCGAAGTCTCGGCTTCTACGACGTCGGTCGAGGTGCCTACGCCTTCCCGGAATTCCAGTTGCGTCACTTCGTACACCTGCTTGGCCAAGTCGATGTTCTCCTGTTCTGATTCGATCCGCTGCCGCGTGTTGCGGTACTGCGTTTCGGCGTTGGAAACCTCCAGGCTGATGTTCTGCTTGGTCAGCGCCAGGTTTTCTTCCAGCTGCTGTACCTTCAGTTTCGACTGCTGAATCTGGGAGCGGCGCGCAAAGCCGTCGAACACCGGAATACGGAGGCGCAGGCCGATGGAGGCCGTCGTGTAGTCAAGCCAGTTGTTGTTGGACGTGGGAAAGAGGCCAAAATCGGCACCCTGGGCCACATACCCGTAGTTGGCGAAGCCCGTCAGCGTCGGCGAGTAGCCGACCGCCCGGTTGCGGGTATCGAGCTGTTGCAGCTCCAGGTTGGTTTGCAACAGCCGGAAGTCGACGCGGTTCTGGTAATAGTTGTCAACAGCTTCGGTCAGCGCCGGTTCGTTCCGCAATTCCAGCGTCGTGTCGCTCAGCGTAATCGGCTCGGAAAGCTCCATGCCCATCTGAAATTTCAGAAGGTTGTAGGCCTGCGCCAGGTTGAGCTCGGTCTGCTGGATGCGCGACTGCAACGTATTGGCGTTGACGCGCAGGCGATTCACGTCCACCTGTTTGGCCAGCCCATTTTCGAACTGAAGCTGGGTGGTTTCCAGCGTTTTCTGTGTGCTGGCCAGGTTGGTCCGCAGCAGGTCGAGCTGCTTCTGCACCACAATTACCTGATAGTAGGCATTGGCGACATCATACGCAGTTTGTTCCTGACTCTGCTGGCTGTTCTGCTGATAATACTGCTCGCTGGCTTTGGCCGCTTTCAACCCGACCCAGAAGCTGGGATCGAACACCATCTGCGTGACTTCGCCCGACAGGGACGTGTTGTACTGGTAACCCATCGGAATACCGCGCTGTGTATCCCCACCGGAAGTAGAGTCGGCTCCCAGGCCCCCCGAGAAACCGGGAATGACCAGAAGCGGAACTTTCAGTTTATCTTCGAACGAGCCGTTGATGTTGGCCTGCGGCAGCCCGCGCGAACGCGTTTCGTTGACCTGCTGCTGCGCAATTTCCTGATCGAGCCGGGCTACTTTCAGCCGGTGGTTATTCTGCTGTGCGTATTCGATGCACTCCCGAATGGAGTAGGCCGGAGCACCCGATGTTTGCGCCCAAACCGAGGCCGGACCCAATAGCCCCAGGAGGGCAGCAAGGAAAAGAGGGCGTCTTCGTATAAGTTTCATGTCACTTAATTGATTCACAACTATTTAAATAGTTCATAAGTAATTGAACTGATTGAGCAAAAAAATTACCCGAACCGCTGTTTTTCCCAGCGCTGTACCAGCAGCGGGATTTCCCGGTCCATAAATTCCATGAAGTCGATCAGTTCGGCGAGTTTATTGTTGAACTCGACCGTTTCTACCGGACGAATGGCCAAAATCTCTTTCAGGAGGTGTTTGACTTTCGCCATAGTTTCGTGTTTCTGTTTCATCTGTTCCCGCCATTGTTTCAGGCGGTTACGGAAGTAGCGCTTGCGGTCGCCGGGCTTGGTGACGTATTCCACCATTTCCATCCGCATCAGCAGGTTCAGCGCCAGGCTGGTAGCCCCTTTGCTGATTTGCAGCCGCTCCTGGATCTCGTCGAACGTCAGCTCCGTCTGATCGGCCACCAGCAGAAGCGCCATAATGCGTCCGGCAATGGGCTGAAGCTTCGCTTCTTTTTCGAAGTAGATGCCTACGCGCTCAATAAGTTCTTCTTGTGTCGTGGTCATGTTTAGCGTGTGGTGGGTACGTTCTAAGTACACGGCAAAGGTACAATTAGTTTCTGTGGTTCAAAATATTTTGAACTAAATAGTTGTCTGATTTCTTACATCCGGTAGGAGAAGAGGACAGGCGGTCGGAATCGGCAAGTCATAACCCCTTCACTACGATTATTTTAGCCTGAGCAGTTGCACACCTCCGAAAGATTATCTTCTTTTGTTGAACGGTGTTAAATTGTTTGACGATGTCAATTAGAGAACGAAGAGAAGAGGAGATTCGGGAGATGCGGGCCAACATCCTGCAACAGGCGCGCGACCTGGCCCGCGAGGAGGGGTGGTCGTCGGTTTCGATTCGCAACATCGGCAAACGCATCCGCTACAGCGCCCCGCTCATCTACAGTTATTTCGAGAACAAAGAGGCCATTCTACTCGAAATGCAGCGGCAGGGGTTTGAGCAGTTGTACGACCAGCTCGGGCGCATCCGGGAGCAGGAGACCGATCCCCGGCAAACGCTGGTGCGGATGTCGCTCGTCCATTTCGATTTTGCGTTCGACAATCCCGACCTCTACCAGGCCATGTTCAACCTCGAAGGCGTGGCCTGTCCCAAATGCGAGCGTGCGGACATCGAGTGCCGACAGCGGAAGTTTATGCAGGAGGCTCTGGAAGCGGTGAATGCCCGCGGTCTGCCATACAAACCACTGCTTTTTAACTGGTGGGCGCTGGTCCACGGCTACATCGCCATGCAGATGTCCAACCGCTTTCAACAGCCGCAGGACGACATGCGGCATCTGCTGCAAGAGGCCGTCGAACGATGGATCGACGGTTTGCGCTAACCGCGTGCGGAAATTTTTTTGCCTTAACTTTTAACGGTGTTAAATTATTTTATGATGAAAATGATACTCTCCCTCGATACCCACGTTTCAGCGTCGCGCAAGCTGCTGTGGGCCGCGCCCCTGGCGGGTGTCGTGGCGGCCGTCCTGAACGGGATGCTCTTTTCGGTCGCCTCGTTTCTAGCCTGGATTCCCGCCGATTTTCTGATGCCGACCACCGGCGAAGCCTTCGGGCTCGGGCCGGTCATGGTGTCTTCGTTTTTGCCTTCGCTGGGCGCAGGTCTGGTGCTGGCGCTGCTCTCGCGTTTTTCCGAGCGCCCCTTGTTTGTTTTTTCCGTGCTGGCGGGCGGCGTGCTGGCCGGGTCGTTCATCAGTCCGCTGGGCATCGGTGCCCCCGTGCGGATGATCGCCGTGTTGGAAGTCATGCATGTGCTGGCCGCCGTCACCATCGTGGGGGGCCTG
This sequence comes from Catalinimonas alkaloidigena, assembly GCF_900100765.1. Lineage (NCBI taxonomy): Bacteria > Pseudomonadati > Bacteroidota > Cytophagia > Cytophagales > Catalimonadaceae > Catalinimonas > Catalinimonas alkaloidigena. The sequence continues at coordinate 197,741 of NZ_FNFO01000002.1, forward strand.
CGCTATGCCCTCACGCACCGGTGAGCGGTGAGCAGTGAGCAGTACGAAGGGCGAAATCTGAGTGTGAAGAGTGGGCTGCCGTCCGACGGCTGGAGGTAGGCTAGTCGAGGCCGTCGGTCGGCTGACAAAAGCATGAAGTGTGAGGTGTGAAGGGCGAAGTACAAGAAACGCACACCTCTGAATTCATAACTCTGCACTCATCACTCTCAACTCGCAATCTTTTCACTCCACATCACTACGGTGAGGGGAGGCGGTCGGCGTTGTTCGTGGGACTGGACGACGTGCAGATCGCCTCCTTTTTTGTAAAGTGCGCAGATTTGTTGTACACTTAGGGATTTGATGCATTCGGCCACACATGAGTAACCCTACCGACGAGGCTAAGCTATGGGACCAGTTTCGAAACGGCGACAACACCGCTTATGAAACGATGTACCATCGGTACGTCGAGGAGCTCTATTCGTACGGACTGCGGTTCGCCGCCCACGACCCGGAACTGGTCCTCGACTGCATCCAGGATCTGTTTGTGTACCTCTGGCAGCGTCGCGATCACCTGGGGCCCACCGGTTCCATCAAATATTACTTGTTCAAAGCCCTGCGCCGTCGGCTGGACCGTCGTTTGCACCGACCGCTGTCGTTTGCTTTTTTCGGAGCCTTGCAAGCCGGTCACGAACTGAAATTATCGCTCTCGCACGAAGCCGAACAGGTCGCGCATGAGTGGGAGGAGGACCACACCCGGCAGTTGATGACGGAGATCGAGCGGCTGCCTTCCGACCAGAAAGAGGCGGTGATGTTGCGGTATTTCGAAGAACTGACGCCGCAGGAAATCGCGGACGTGCTCGCCGTTAGTCCCCGGACGGTGTATCGTCTGCTGGACCGCGCGGTGGAGTCGCTGCGCAACTATTTTTTGCTGGAGCTGATGCTCTTCCTGGGCCTGCAATTGCTGTAAACGTTCCGGGGAAAATCGTTGGTTGCGAGGGAGGAGTTTAGAGGTAGGAGTGATGAGTGCAGAGTTATGAATTCAGAGGTGTGCAGCGCTGCGTTTCTTGTACTTCGCCCTTCACACCTCACACTTCATACCTTTATCAGCCGTCGGACGGCCTCGACTAGCCCACCTCCAGCCGTCGGACAGCAGCCCACACTTCGCACTTCAGATTTCGCCCTTCGTACTTCTCACCTCCCACTGGGCTCGCTGCGCTTTCGCTAAATTTTTTAGAAAATTTTTGCCGCTACCTGTCACAAATCCAGAAGGCGTGTGTGTAGAGAGATGACAAGCACACAAGGCGGCCATGGATTACCAGCATTACACTTTCAAAGAACTGATCGAAGACGAGCGTTTCCGCGCCTGGGTATTTGCTCCCGACGAAACGTCGTCGCGCTTTTGGGAGTCGTGGTTGCGGGAGTACCCCGACAAGCAGCGGGAAGTAGAAGCGGCCCGCGCTTTTCTGCAGATGCGCGCGCAAAACCGGGCTACGCTCTCCAAAGCCCAGATCGACCAGACATTGGCGAACATCAACCGCGCGCGTTTCGAGACACCCGTGGTGCCGATGCGTCCTGCGGGTCGGTTTGCCGCCGTGCGGTGGGTGGCCGCGGCGGCCGTGGTGCTGCTGATGTCCGTCTTCGCCTACGTCTACTTCTTCAACCAATACGCCACCTTCTCGACCGGCAACGGCGAGCAACTGGCCCTGTCCCTGCCCGACGGGTCGCAGGTGATTTTGAATGCCAATTCTGAGTTGCGCTATCCGCACCGCTGGGAAGGGCAACGCGATGTCTACCTGGAAGGGGAGGCCTACTTCGCGGTGCAGAAACTGCACGCCGACACGGGGATGGTCAAGCTGGTGGTGCATACCGCCGACCTGGACGTGGAGGTGCTGGGCACGCGCTTCAACGTGGCGACTCGCCAGCAGCAGACGCAGGTGATGCTGGAAGAAGGGAAGGTGCGCATCGCCGCCGACGGGCAGCAGGTGTACATGCAACCCGGCGAGCTGGTGGAATACACCGGGCCGGCGCAACTGGTGAAGCGCGAGGCAAATCCGCGCCTCTACACCGCCTGGAAAGATCAGGAGCTGATTCTGGAGAACCGTACCATGCAGGAGGTCGCCACCATTCTGGAAGAGACCTATGGGCTGAGTATCCACATTCCCGATACCTCGGTAGCCAACCTGCGGCTTTACGGCAGTGTGAACATGGACAACGCCGACGCCATTCTTCAGGCCCTGGCCCTTTCGTACCAACTGGACATTGTGCGCGATCAGGACGAGGTCTCGATTCGCAAAAAAACAGAGTAAGCAGAAGCGCAGCACTTGAACGAGCGGCGGTAAAGGCCCCGTCTCCCTGGAGCGTACCGGGCTTTATTCCGGGTGCCTGAGAACGCCTACCCCGGAGCGCTGCATGCGCCGCCGGCCACTATAGCAACCTATTCCTATCAGTATAAAAACCTACAACTCAAACACCCACACCATGCACACATCTACCCGTCGCTGCCTGGGCACGGTCGGCTTCCTGCTCGCGTTGTACCTGGAGCCCGTAGGCGCTTCCGCACAGAGCGTGGTTTCGATGCAACGACTTACCCAGCGAGAGCCGGCCGCCCGCCAGGAGGCCGCCTCCCCACAGCAAGCCAAACGCTCCCTCGCCGATGTGCTCACGGAACTCAAATCGGATTACGGGGTGTACTTTATGCTCTCCGACGATTTCTCGGGCCAACGTGTTACCCTGCATCGTCCCTACCAGGGAAGCCTGGATGAGCAACTGAGCAAGATTCAGCAACAGACCGGCCTGCAGGTGCGCCAGCTCGACGAGCGCAATTTCCTGCTGTTCCGGCCGCTGGAGAACGACGCCCGTCCGACCAAAATGCCCCAGCCGCTGGTCGTACCGGCACCTTCGCCGGCGCTGGTCACCCTGCAACGCATTCCGCAGGTTTTGCTGGATCAGCGGATCGTCGGGCAAATTACTGACGCCAGTGGCGAAGGCATTCCCGGGGTGAACATCCTGGAAAAAGGCACCAGCAACGGCACCATTACCGACGTGGAAGGGCGCTACACCCTTTCGGTGAGCGACAACGCGACGCTTGTCATTTCGGCCGTCGGCTACCTCGCGCAGGAGGTGGAAGTGGGCAACCAGACCACCATCGACGTAACGCTGGAAGAAGACATCAAGTCGCTGAACGAGGTGGTTGTGATTGGCTACGGGGCGCAGAAGCGCGAATCCGTCACCGGCTCCATCGCCAGCATTCAAAGCAAAGACATCGACCGGGTACACGCCTCGACGGTCAGTGCCACCCTGGCCGGGAAAATTCCGGGCGTTTCGTTTCGGCAGGCGGAAGGTCGGCCGGGATCGGGAGCGCTGGTGCAGGTCCGCAACATGGGCGATCCGCTGTTTGTAATCGACGGCATCCAGAAAGACGCCGGGCAGTTCAACAACCTGTCGCCGAACGACATCGAAAGCATCACGGTCCTGAAAGACGCCTCAGCGTCGGTCTACGGGTCGCGGGCCGCCAACGGGGTTGTGATCGTCACGACCAAAAAAGGCAAAACCGGCGAGAAGCCGACCATCAACATCGACAGTTACTACGGCTGGCAGAACTGGACGCGCTTTCCGCGTGGGGTCGATGCCTACTCCTGGATGGTGGGCAAGGCCGACGCCGAAGTGAACCAGACGGGCAACACGGTGATTACGGCCGAAGAGCTGCAAAAGTGGCAGCAGGGCACCGAGCTCGGCTACCGCAGTTTCGACTGGTACGACTTCATCGTCGGGAAAAATGCGCCACAGTATTCGCTGAACGCGAACGTGTCGGGCGGCTCGGAAAAGACCAACTATTACCTGTCGGTCACGCACCTGAACCAGGACGCCGTGCTGAAAGGCTACAACTTCAACCGGACCAACATTCAGTCGAACATCGACACCCGCATTGCCGAGCGCCTGAAAGTCGGGGTGCAGATCAACGGACGGATCGAGTCGCGTAAAAACCCCGGCGTGCCCGGCGGCGACGACTACTGGGCGCCGCGCTTTGCCCTGTTCCGCAACCGCCCGACCGAGCGGCCCTACGCCAACGACAATCCCCTCTATCCGAACGACATCGGGCACAACGCCGAAAACTGGGCCATCCTGAACTACGACATCTCCGGGTACAATTACAATGACTGGCGCGTGTTGCAGACCAACTTCAACGCCGAGTACGAACTGCCGATCAAGGGGCTGACCGCCCGCGGCATGTACTCCTACTACCTGGCCGATAACCTGGCGAACATCCACGAATACACCTACGACGTCTACACCTACGATCCCAACACCGACACCTACAACATTACGGGCGGCAGCAGCAACCCGTACCGGCTCCGCGAAAGCCGGAAGGTGCTCGAAAGCGTGGGGCAGTTGCAACTGAACTACAACAACTCGTTCGGCAAGCACACCGTAGGCGGAACCTTTGTATACGAACGCATCCAGCGGCGCGACCTCTACACGCGGCAGCACGCCGTGCCGTCGACCAACGTACTGCCTGTGCTTCAGTTCTCCGAAATGGACGCTCAGGACTTTGTGGACAGCGACTACCAGGAAGCCCGGATCGGTTACGTCGGACGGGTGACCTACAATTTCGCCGACAAGTATTTCCTGGAGCTGGCCGGTCGGCGCGATGCCTCCTGGAAGTTTGCACCCGGTCGCCGCTGGGGCTTCTTTCCCTCTGTTTCGGCGGGTTGGCGGATCAGCGAAGAAGAGTTTTTCCAGAACATGCTGGGCGGCAGCACCGTGCTGAACGACCTGAAACTGCGGGCCTCGTACGGAAAGCTGGGTGACGACAACATCAACATGGGCATCGACGTGAACGATCCGCGTTACCTGGATCCGTTCGCCTACATCTCGGGGTATACCTACCCGGTTTCGACCACTCGGCCGGTGATTCTGGACGGTATTACCGTGCTGGCCGCCCGCGACCGGGGGGTGCCGATTACGAACCTCTCCTGGTTTACGAGCAACCTGACCGACATCGGGCTGGACTTCACGCTGCTGAACGGACGCCTGTCGGGCGCAGTAGACGGCTTCTACCGGAAACGGACCGGCCTGCGTGGCAGCAAGTACGACATCCTGCTGCCGTCGGAACTGGGCTACTCGCTGCCGGAAGAAAACGTGAGCAGCGACGCACAAATGGGCGGAGACGGCAACCTGGCGTACCAAGGGCAGATTCGTGGAGTTGAGTTTACGGTCGGGGGCAACCTGGGCTACTCGCGCAGCCGCTTTCTGCAATCGTACAAGCCGCAGTTCGGCAACTCCTGGGACCACTACCGCTACTCGATCGAAGATCGCTGGAACGACATTCTGTGGGGCTACGAGGTGATCGGGCAGTTCCAGTCGCAGGAGGAAGTCAACAGTTATCCCATCAACGTCGACGGACAGGGCAACCGCACGCTGCTGCCGGGCGACTTCATTTACCGTGACGTAAACGACGACGGGGTCATCAACAGTTATGACCAACGTCCCATCGGCTACCGCCGGGGCGGCACGCCCATCATCAGCTACGGGGCCAACTTCTCGTTCCGCTGGAAAGGCTTCGACCTGACGGCCGACTTCTCGGGTGGTTCCATGTACACTTACAACCAGAACTGGGAGATGCGCTGGCCCTACCAGAACACCGGCAACCTGCTGGCCAACATGTACGACGACCGCTGGCACCGGGCCGATCCGCTTGACCCGAACAGTGCGTGGATTCCCGGCAAAAACCCGCCGCTTCGCTTCAACGACGGTAACCACAGCAACTACCGCCGCGACGAACTGAACGGCAACGGCACTTCGACCGACTGGTGGGCCGTGAACGTACGCTACCTGCGCCTGCGCACCCTGGAGCTGGGCTATTCGCTGCCGCGCCTGCTGACCGAAAAGGTGAAAGTGAACCGCGCGCGGGTTTACATTAACACCTACAACCTGCTGTCGGTCGACAATGTGAAGCAGTTCGGCATTGATCCGGAAATCGAGAACGACAACGGCCTGCAATACCCGCAGAACCGTCTGGTGAACCTGGGCGTCAACCTTTCTTTCTAATTACCGAAGCGAAATCCACCATGAAACGATATACCCTGACCTTACTCGCGTTCCTGGCCGTCACCACGGCCTGCAACGACGAAGACTTCCTGAACCGGGAGCCGACCAACATCCTGCTGAACGACCAGATTTTCGAGGACGAGCGCCTGGTGGTATCGGTCCTGGCCGACCTCTACGACCGCTACCCCGACCTGCAGAGCGTCAGCTCCTGGTGGGAGTTTGTGAACTACGACGACGCCTTCGGCTCGTTTGTGGCCGACTACTGGCGCGACCAGCACCTCGACTTCGACTACAACTGGTGGAACTACTGGGACTACGCCTACATTCGCGAGATCAACCTGTTCATCGAACGGTGCGATGCTTCGACTGGCCTCAGCGACGAAGCCAAAGAGCGGTTTCTGGGCGAAGGACGTTTCTTGCGGGCGGCCATCTACTTCGAACTGACGAAGCGCATGGGCGGCGTGCCGCTCATCACCGAGTCGATGGTGTACGACTTCAGTGGCGACCCCAGCTACCTGCAATTTCCCCGGGCGAAAGAGCACGAGGTGTACGACTTTGTGATCAGTGAACTGGAAGCCGTCAAGGACGTGCTGCCCGACGACCCGAGCATCAAATCCCGCGCTACCCGGGGGCTGGCGCTGGCGCTCGAAGCCCGCGCCGCCCTCTACGCCGGTTCCATCGCCAAGTACGGACAGACCACCCCGCAAGTCGCGCTGCCGGGCGAAGAAGTGGGCATTCCGGCCTCCCGCGCACAGGAGTACTACGAGATCGCCCTCCGTTCGGCCGAAGCGGTCAGCGGCTACTCGCTCTACCAGAAGGACGCGAACCTCTCGCAGAACTTCACCAACCTGTTTCTGGACAAGAGCAACCCGGAGGTGATTTTTGTAGAAGACTACAAGCTGAAAAGCGGCAAAACGCACGACTTTACGGTGCTGAACCAGCCGCTGTCCCTGTCGGAAGAAGGCGCTAACCTGGGCGGCCGGTTCAATCCTTCGCTGAATCTGGTGCAGTCGTTCGAGTTACTCGACAACACGTACGCACCCTTCGCCACGACCGACGCCGGGGGCAATCCGATCTACTACGACAACCAGGAGGACATTTTCCAGGGACGCGACGCCCGCCTGGCAGGAACCGTGATCTATCCGGGCGGCACCTTCCGGGGCGAGAAAGTCGACATCTGGGCCGGGTTGCTGCTGAGCAACGGCACCAAAGTAACGGCCGACGCACCGGGTGCCCTCCGGGATGTGGAAGGAACGCAGGTGAAGGTGGTTGGCGACGACGGACCGATCAACAACTACGAGGGCACTGCCCAGACCGGCTTCCTGATCCGCAAGTTTCTGGACCCCACGCCCGGCGCGGGGCAGATCGGGACGCAGAGCGCGGTCTGGTGGATCAGGTTCCGCTACGCAGAGGTCCTTCTCAACGCCGCCGAAGCCGCCTTTGAATTGGGGCAGGCAGACAAAGCGGTCGGGTACCTGAATCAGGTACGTGCCCGCGCCGGCCTCACCACGCCGCTGACAGCCGCCGACATGACGTTCGACCGCATCGTGCACGAGCGGCAGGTCGAGCTGGCCTTCGAAGATCACCGCCTGTGGGATTTGCGGCGCTGGCGACTGGCCCACAAAGTATGGGACGGCTCGACCCAGCTACCCGACGACATCGGCAAAGCCGACGAGCCCAGTGCGATGGTGTACGGCCTGTGGCCTTACAAAGTCTACAACCCCGGCGGCTCGAACGATGGCAAGTGGGTGTACGAAGTGGTGAAACCCGATCCGGTGCGCAGCGCCCACCGGTTCCGCCTCGGGAACTACTACTCGAGCATCGACAACAACATCATCAACAACAACCCGAAAATTGTCCGGAACCCCAATCAGTAGGTCCATCACCCTTCAACGCTACACACCATGACTCATAAATACATCGCCGCGGCCGGCGTAGCCCTCAGTTTTCTGCTGGGGTCCTGCGCGTACGACAACTACGAAGCGCCCGACGCCGCCCTCACCGGCCGAATCGTCTACCAGGGCGATCCCATCGCGGTCGAGTTCAACCAGGTGCAGTTCGATCTGTACGAACCCGGCTGGCAGAAAAACACGCCGATTACCGTGACGGTCGACCAAGACGGCTCGTTCTCGGCGCTGTTGTTCAACGCGCCTTACAAGCTGGTGTTCCGGCCGGGGCAAGGGCCGTTCATGACCCTGGCTGACACCACGCAGGTCAGCGTCAGCGGCAACACCACCTTCGATCTGGAGGTGATGCCCTACTACATGGTCCGTAACGCCCAGTTTTCGGCCCCGTCCAGCACCACCGTTTCGGCGTCGTGCAGTCTGGAGAAAATCGTGACTGATGCCAATGCGAAAGACGTGGAGCGCGTCACGCTCTATGTTTCGAAGACGTACTTCGTCGGTGGCGGCAACCACATTGCGGCCGTGGACCTGGGCGGTGGCGACATCACCGATCCGGGCAACATCAGCCTCAGTGCCGAGGTGCCGGGGATGGTGCCGGTCCAGAACTACGTATTTGCGCGCATCGGCCTCAAGCTCGTCAACGTCGAAGACATGATCTTTTCACCCATCCAGAAAGTGCAGTTGGGCGAATAAAGCCAGTAGTGCTAGTAGTTGTTTTCTTCATTTTTGGTAGGTTGTTTGAACGAAGCGCCTCATGCCTTTCCATGGGGCGCTTCTACTCCTGTACAACCTGACCCGTTTTTGTATGATGCACCCGTACCGTCTTCTGATTTTGCTGGCCTGGGCAGCCTTCGGCGGACTTTCAACCACGCAGGCCCAACCCGCCCGTCCGGCCCTTCGGCAGGCACCCGCTCCGCTGTTTCGCGACCCGATTTACGACGGCGCGGCCGATCCGGTGCTGATCTGGAACCGCGAAGAACAAGCGTGGTGGATGCTCTACACCGCCCGCCGCGCCAACCAGGACGGCCCCGGCGTTTCCTACTGTTTCGGGACCGATATCGGCATTGCGTCGTCGGCTGATGAGGGACAAACCTGGACGTACCGGGGCAGCCTCGACCTGGAGTTCGAGCGGGGGCGCAATACCTTCTGGGCGCCCGACGTCGTCTACCACAACGGCACCTACCACCTGTTTGTCGCCTACCTGCCGGGCGTGCGCAGCGAATGGGGCGGCGTGGCGCACATCGTCCAGTACACCAGCCCGAACCTCTGGGACTGGACGTACAAAGGACCCCTGCACCTGTCGTCCGACAACGTGATCGACGCCACCCTGATGCAAATGCCCGACCAGCAATGGCACATCTGGTACAAAGACCAGGGCAACGGCAGCATTACCATGACCGCCACCAGCCCGGACCTGGAACACTGGCAGGTGGCTGACGGACCGGCCATCGGCGGCGGATCGCACGAGGGACCGAAGGCATTTCGCTTTCAGGGATGGTATTGGATGCTGACCGACGAATGGAAAGGCATGCGCGTGTACCGCTCGAAAGACGCGAAAACGTGGGAGAAACAGGGACTGATTCTGGATGGGCCCAGCGACCGACCGGAAGATACGCCCAGCGGCGCGCACGGCGACGTAGTGGTGCTGGGCGACCGGGCCTACGTGTTCTACTTCACCCATCCCGGCCGAAAAACTCATTTCGAAGGCGAACGAAACGCCGACAACGTCTATCCTTATACCAAACGCCGGTCGAGCATCCAGGTGGCACCCCTGACCCTCGAAAACGGCACGCTGGTAAGCGACCGCAGCCGCCCTTTCGATTTCTGGCTGTCTGATCCCACACGTCCATGAAACTTCCCATTAAGCTTCGAGAAGCGAACTAACCTAACATGCAACCTTTTCCTATGCGTACCTATCTTTCCTTGTTACTCCTTCTTTTGCCGCTCGTGACCGTGCGTGCCCAGACTACCTGGCAACCGGCGGGCGACAAGATCAAAACCGAATGGGCCGGGCAGGTCGATCCGGCGCAGCCGCTGCCCGATTACCCCCGGCCGCAACTGACGCGCGACACCTGGCAGAACCTGAACGGCCTGTGGGACTACGCCATCCAGGCGAAAGAGGCCCCCCAGCCGACCGCCTACCAGGGGAAAATTCTGGTACCCTTCGCGGTGGAATCGGCGCTGTCGGGCGTCGGCAAAACGGTCGGAAAGGACCAGGCGCTGTGGTACCACACCATGGTCAGTGTGCCCGCCAAACTCCGTCGAAACAAAGTGCTCCTACACTTCGGGGCGGTCGATTGGGAAACGGAAGTGTGGGTGAACGGTCAGTCGGCCGGGACGCACCGGGGCGGTTACGATCCCTTTTCGTTCGACATCACGGCGCTTTTGAAAAAGGGCAGTGCACAGGAAATCACCGTGCGCGTGTGGGACCCGACCGACGAAGGTCCGCAGCCCCGCGGCAAGCAGGTGAAGAACCCCGAAGGCATCTGGTACACGCCCGTGACGGGCATCTGGCAGACCGTCTGGCTGGAGGCCGTACCGCCGACCTACGTTCAGCATCTGAAAACAGTACCCAACGTGCAGAACGGGAGCGTGGCCGTAGCTGCAACATTGCAGGGCGCACAGAAGGGCGATCAGCTCCGCGTGCGGGTAACAGAAGGTAAGACCAGGTTAGCAGAACAAACCGGCGACGCGTCCGGAGAAATCGCAGTTACCATTCCCGATCCGCAACTGTGGTCGCCCGAAAATCCCCGTTTGTACGACCTAGAAGTGGCTGTGCTTCGCAACGGAAAGGTGCTGGATCAGGTGAAGAGCTACACCGCAATGCGCAGCATCGAGATGAAGCCCGACGCGGACGGCATCCAGCGGATGATGCTGAACGGCAAGTTTGTGTTCCAGTTTGGCCCGCTCGACCAGGGCTGGTGGCCCGACGGCCTCTACACCGCTCCGACCGATGCGGCCCTGAAATTCGACATCGAAAAGACCAAAGAGATGGGCTTTAACATGATCCGCAAGCACGTGAAAGTGGAGCCCGCCCGCTGGTATTACTACTGCGATCAGATGGGCATGCTGGTGTGGCAGGACATGCCGAGCGGCGACCTGGGCGCGCGCTGGGGCAACCATCCTGGCATCGAGGGCGAAGGCCACGACATGGACCGTTCGGCCGAGTCGGAACACATCTACCGCACCGAATGGGAGGCGATCATGGACGCCCTGCAACCCTTTCCGAGCATCGTCGTGTGGGTGCCCTTCAACGAAGCGTGGGGGCAATTCAAAACTCAGGAAATTACGGAGTGGACGATGAAGAAAGATCCGTCGCGACTGGTCAACAGCGCCAGCGGCGGCAACTTCCATCCCGTCGGGCACATCATCGACCTGCACCATTATCCGTCGCCTGCCATGCCGCGCCACGACCTGTTCGGCAACGATCAGATTCTGGTGCTGGGCGAATACGGCGGGCTGGGCCTACCACTGGAAGGACACACCTGGCAGCAGAAAGACAACTGGGGCTACCGTAGCTTCCCGAACGCCGACGAGCTGTTTACGCAGTATTCGTCCTTCGTCGACGAGCTGCAGAACCTGATCAAACGGGGGCTCTCGGCTGCCGTCTACACCCAAACGACCGACGTGGAAGTGGAGGTGAATGGCCTGATGACCTACGACCGGAAGGTGATCAAAGTACCGGAAGCCAAACTGAAACAGGTCCACGAAAAGCTCTACGATACTTCGCTGGTGCAACTGCGACCGTAACACGCTTGATGCCAGAACGGCCTCCAGTCGTCGGACGGTTGGAAGGCGATCTGTAACTCCGTCCGACGGCTAGTGCCTCTGCGCAAGCGCGAAGCAGTCGTCGGAAGGCTGCGCAACCTTTCAAGTTCCAGCCCTCCGACGCCAACCTGCCATCTGGGGTTGCCTAATGTTTGTACTTACACTTACGAATCTTGAAAAAAATTTTCTTCCTTCTCCTGTGCGCCTGCGCCACGTTTTCGGTCGGGGCGCAACCCCTGCGGCCCCCCGCGTACCCGCTCATCACCCACGATCCGTACTTCAGCCTCTGGTCGTTTACCGATGGCATCAACACGTCCTCCACGAAGCACTGGACCGGGCAGGACCAAGCAATGCTGGGTTTTCTGCGGGTCGACGGACAGACATACCAGTTTCTGGGCACCGGCCCGACGCAGGTAGAAGTCGTGCTGCCCACGGCCGCGACCGAAGCCTACGACGTGCCATATACGTACGAACAACCCTCCGCCGGGTGGGAACAACCGAAGTTCAAAACAAAGGGCTGGCAGACCGGGCCTGCGCCGTTTGGCGATGGGGCGGGCAGCAACACGATGAAGCCGCGTTCGCAGTACGATCAGGAGATCTGGTACCGCCGGGAGTTCACCTTACAGGACACCGATTTTGAAAACCTGCAACTGTACATCAGCCACGACGATCAGGTCGAGGTGTTCCTCAACGGCGTGAAGGCGTTCGAGAATCCGGATTTTGTCCTGAATTATGCCCAGCGTCCGCTGACGGAGGCCGCCAAGAAAACGCTGAAGAAAGGCAAGAACCTCTTGGCCGTGCACTGCACCAACGCGCGGGGAGGTGCCTACATTGACGCCGGACTGATCGACGAACACCAGCTGGCCCAAGTCACCGCTGCGACCCAGCAATCGGTACGGGTCAGTGCGACCCAGACCGTTTACCAACTGTCGGCCGGGAAAGCCGACGTGACCGTAACGTTCACCTCGCCGCTCCTGCTGGACCAACTGGAGGTGGCGGCCCGTCCGGCGTCGTACGTGACGTTCGACGTGCAAGCCAACGACGGGGCGGCCCACGCCGTGCAGTTGCTGTTCGGCTTTTCGGGTACGTTGAGCACCAACCAGCCCTATCAGGAAGTCGCGTTTCAGCAGGAAAACCACAATGGCCTGTTGGTACAATCGGTCGGCACAACGAGTCAGAACGTGTTGGAAACGAAGGGCGACGACGTGCGCATCGACTGGGGCTATGCCTACCTGGCCGCTCCGCAGAAAAAGCATGTAACGGCGACCACCCATTCGTTGACGGACATGATGGTTTTTGCCAACGGCAAGGCGATGCCTGCGCCCAAAACGGCAGCGGTACCCGCGACCGAAAGCTTTGTGGGCGTCACGATGGACCTGGGGCAGGTGCGGCAGAAAACCACGGAGCACGTGTTGATGGCGTACGACGACCTGTATTCCGTGCATTACTTTGGCAAGAACCTGCGTCCGTGGTGGCGGCGCGATGGGAAAGCCACGGCCACCTCGATGATTGCCGCCGCCGAAAACGACTACGCCCGGCTGATGAAGGAGTGCACGGCGTTTGATCGGCAACTCTACCAGGAAGCCCAGGCGGCAGGAGGGAAGGAATACGCGGACCTTTGTGCCCTGGCATACCGGCAGGCAGTGGCCGCGCACAAGATCGTGGCCAATACCGACGGTAGCCTGTTCTTCTTCTCCAAAGAAAACTTCTCGAACGGTTCCATCGGCACAGTGGACGTGACCTACCCGTCGGCCCCGCTGTTCATCCGTTATAATCCGGAATTGATGAAAGGGATGCTGCGCTTTATCTTCGACTACTCCGAGACGGGGCGCTGGACCAAACCGTTCGCCGCGCACGACGTGGGCACGTATCCACAGGCAACCGGACAGACCTACGGCGAAGACATGCCGGTGGAAGAGACGGGGAACATGCTGATCCTGACCGCCGCCATCGCCGCAAAAGAAAAGGATGCGGCGTTTGCCGAAGAACACTGGGAGACGCTGACAACCTGGGCCGGCTTCCTCGAAAAAGAAGGGTTCGATCCGGCCAACCAGTTGAGCACCGACGATTTCGCCGGTCACCTCGCACGCAACGCTAACCTGTCCATCAAGGCCATCATGGGCCTGGCCTCCTACGGGAAACTGGCCGGGATGCTCGGCAAAGCGGACGTGGAAACCAAATACACCACCCTGGCGAAACAGATGGCACAAAAGTGGGTGCAGATGGCCAAAGACAAGGACCATTACGTGTTGGCGTTCGGCTCGCCCGGCACCTGGAGCCAGAAGTACAACCTGGTGTGGGACAAACTGATGGGCCTCGACATTTTCCCGCCGGAAGTGCATCAGACCGAGCTCGCCTACTACCAAACGAAACAGGAGCCGTATGGCCTGCCGCTTGATAGCCGCAAGACCTACACGAAGTCGGACTGGATTCTCTGGACCGCTACCTTGGCCGATTCTCCGGAAGAGTTCAAGGCACTGGTGCACCCGGTCTGGAAGTTCGCCAATGAAACGCCTGACCGCATTCCGCTGAGCGACTGGCACGAAACGACCAACGCCCGATCGGTCGGTTTCCGGGCCCGTTCGGTAGTCGGGGGGTATTTTATTAAGTTGCTGGAAAAGAGGCTTTAACCTTCTCTCCACCATCACTCATGCCATCCACTATCCGCTTTGACCTTCTATCTCTAGCTTACCGCAAGCTTGTAGCTTGTGGTCAAAATGTTGTAAGTCTACGCGGCCCGGCCTTTCAGCTTACGCACGTTGGAAAACCGGGCCGCGCAGGCGTGCAAAAAAGTATACCACAATCCTGCGCGGCCCGGCTATCAAGCTTGCGGCAGAAAGTAATTTGTTGTTTTTGGTTAGTTCTCTTGCCTGTAGCATTGTACGCCCAACCTGCCGATACGGTACGGATTCAGGTTGATCTGACAAAAGAAGTGGGACCGATGCGGCCAGTGTGGGCGTGGTTCGGCTACGACGAGCCCAACTACACCTACATGAAAGACGGGCGGAAGTTGCTGTCGGAAATCGCGGCACTGAGTCCGGTGACCGTCCAGGTGCGGGCGCACAACCTCCTGACGACCGGCGATGGCGAAGCCGCCCTGAAGTGGGGCTCGACCAATGCCTATACGGAAGACAAGCGCGGCCGTCCCGTCTACGACTGGACGCTGGTCGACAGCATTTTCGATACGTACCTGGAGCGGGGGATGCGGCCGTTTGCGCAAATCGGGTTTATGCCGGAGGCGCTCTCGACAAAGCCTCAGCCGTACCGCCACCATTTTACACCCGATCAGAAATACGGTACGATCTTTACCGGCTGGGCCTATCCGCCGAAAAGCTACAAGAAATGGGCGAAGCTGGTCCATGCGTGGGTGCAGCACTGCATGGAACGCTACGGCGAGGAGGAAGTGCTGCAATGGTACTGGGAGCTCTGGAACGAGCCCAACATCGACTACTGGATGGGCACGACGGAAGAGTACATCAAGCTGTACGACTATACCGCTGATGCCGTGAAACGCGCCCTGCCGAACGCGCGCATCGGAGGACCGGAAGTGACCGGGCCGGGCTGGGACAAATCGGCCGATTTCCTGCGCACGTTTCTGGAACATTGCGCCCGGGGCAAAAACTATGCGACCGGGGAAACCGGCGCGCCGCTCGACTTCATCACCTTCCATGCCAAGGGAGCGCCCAAGATTGTGGAAGACGCCAGCGGCAAAGGCTACGTGCAGATGAACCTGGGGCAGCAGCTTCGCGACATCGACAAAGGGTTCGAGATTGTGGCTTCCTTTCCCGAATGGAAAGACCTGCCCATCATCATCGGCGAGTCGGACCCGGAAGGATGCGCGGCCTGTTCGGTCGAGTTCAATCCGCAGAACGCCTACCGCAACGGGACGATGTATTCGAGCTACACGGCGGCCGCGTTCGCTCGGAAATACGCGCTGGCCGATCATTACGGCGTGAACTTCGAAGGGGCGGTGACCTGGGCGTTCGAGTTCGAAAATCAGCCCTGGTTTGCCGGCTTCCGCGACCTGGCGACCAACGGCGTCGACAAGCCGGTCCTGAACGTCTTCCGCATGTACGGCCTCATGGCGGGGCAGCGTGTGCAGGTCGGCGGTGACCTGGCCTACGACGCGATGGCCGTGCGCGACTCCAGCATCCGTGAGGCGGACGACATCAACGCCTTGGCCGCGAAAGACGAGCGGACCGCCACGGTCATGGTCTGGAATTACCACGACGACAACCTGCCCGCGCCCGACGCCCCGGTCACCGTGGAAATAACGGGCCTACCCGGAGGGAACCTCCTGATGGAACACTACCGCATCGATCAGGAACACAGCAATGCCTACACGCTCTGGCAGGCGATGGGCTCGCCGCAAAACCCCGCCCCCGAACAGATCACGGAACTGGAAGCCGCCGGACAGTTAACGTTGTTGACATCACCGGAATGGGTCAAGGCGAAAGACGGAAAAGTCTCAGTCAAGATGCAGTTGCCTCGGCAAGGTGTGTCCCTGTTGCGCTTTTCGTGGAAGTGAAAACGGGAAGTTTGGAATTCGGAGACTATAAAAGACGTGTGGTTTGGATAGCGGTTGGCTATATGCAACAAAAAATGAGAAATACTTGGATTGCCATCGGGATTTTATCAATAGGAGGATGTGTGAATGGAAGACCAAAAATTGAATGTACTGACTTGAATAATTTTTCATCCGATACCTCTATCTATGTAGAGGCAAAAGGATACAAAGGGTTCATCTTTCCAGCTTCTTATAAACCGCCGTTTCAAGTTTCTCAAAACAGATTTACTCCAGATCAAGCTCATATAAGAAGAGCCGAAGGAATTCTTGCTTCATCGGATAAGAAGTACAGAGTTAGTTACAGAAGGCAGTACATAGGGAGTGTCAATACACAATTAGATTCGATAATCATTGTAAGATTGATGAAGTACGGCTTCAAAGAAGAGTGCTTTGATAAATTTATGGAGATTAGGTTTGATGGTAAATATGGAAAAAATTAGCTATTCAAAATGATTAATTTGAGGGAAAGAAAAGTAGAAGATATTTGAGCTTCAACTTTTGATACTGATCACCTGTGGCGTTGAATTTTTACCGCTCACTGCGCTTAATTTAGCCATTCTAGCTTCAGATTATATCTGAAGCTGATAGACACAGGGAAGCTTGTAGCTTCCTGAATAAAATAAAATTACGCAGGAAGCTACAAGCTTCCCTGTGTACATGATTTCAGGCCTAGCCTGAAACCAGTGGTAATACAATAATCATCTGTCTTTATCAACCAACCAATTGACATCCGATATCCCAACCCATGAACTATAAAGCCCTCCTCTCGGGAGCCGCCGCTTTCTCCCTCACTGCTTTCACGCTCAATCTACCCGCTCCGGCCGAAACGGAGGCGTATGTGCCGCCGGTCTACGGGGAAGTGCCGCTGGGAAGCATCCGGCCGGAGGGATGGCTGCGCGACCAACTGGTGATCATGCGGAACGGGACGACGGGCCACCTCGATGAAGTGTACGGGAAGGTGAAGGACGACAACGGCTGGCTGGGCGGCAAAGGCGACGGCTGGGAAGAGACGCCCTACTGGCTGGACGGCGCGGTGCCGCTGGCGTATCTGCTGGACGACAAGGAGTTGCAGCAAAAGGTGAAAAAATACATCGACTGGACGATCGACCACCAACGGCCTTCCGGTTACTTCGGGCCGATCACCCCGGCGGAGCGGGAGCGGGGGGCGGAAATCACCGTGGCGAACTGTGACGCGGGAGAGGACTGGTGGCCCAAGATGGTGATGCTGAAGGTGATTCAGCAATACTATACCGCCACAGAGGACAAGCGCGTGATCCCGTTTATGCAGCACTATTTCGACTACCAGTTGCAGTCGCTGAAGGCGTGTCCGATCGGGAAGTGGACAGAGTGGGCGCAGTCGCGTGGAGCCGACAACGTGATGATGGCGCAGTGGCTCTACGGCCTCACGAAAGAGCCGAAGCTGCTCGAACTGGCCGCACTGATTGAGTCGCAGTCGTTTGCATGGAGCGAGTGGCTGGGCAGTCGCGACTGGGTGATTGCAGCGGCGGCCAACCAGACCGACGAAAACTGGATGCACCGCCACGCCGTGAACGTAGGCATGGCGCTGAAATCTCCGGCGGTGAATTACCAGCGGACCGGCGACCAGAAGTTTTTAAAAGACATCGAGACGGGATTTCAGGACCTGATGACGTTGCACGGCCTGCCGATGGGCGTCTTTTCCGGCGACGAAGATTTGCACGGCAACGAGCCGACGCAGGGCACCGAACTGTGTGCCATCGTAGAGTCGATGTTTTCGCTAGAGCAGATCATCGGCATCACGGGCGACGTGCACTACATGGACGCGCTGGAGCGGATGACCTTCAACGCCCTGCCGCCCCAAACCACTGACGATTACAACGCGAAGCAATACTTTCAGGTGGCGAATCAGGTGCAGATCAGCCGGGGCGTCTTCGACTTTTCGCTGCCCTTCAACCGGGAAATGAACAACGTGCTGGGGATGCGCAGCGGCTACACGTGCTGCCTCGCCAACATGCACCAGGGCTGGACCAAGTACGCGCAGCACCTCTGGTACACCACGGCCGACGGCGGACTGGCCGCATTGGAATACGGTCCGAACGAACTGACCCTTAAGATGGGTACGTCACAGACGCCGGTGACCATCAAAGAAACCACGAATTATCCGTTCGAAGACCAGATTCAGTTTGAGGTAGTAACCAAAAAGGCCGTACAGTTTCCGTTGCAGTTGCGCATTCCGGGGTGGTGTGACGAGGCCGTCATTTCGATCAACGGGCAAGAGGCGCGTCGGGAACCGGGTGGCCAGGTGATCACCCTCGACCGGACCTGGAAGAAAGGAGATCGCGTCACGCTGCAACTGCCTATGCCGGTTCGTACGTCGAACTGGGCGAAAAATTCCCGAGCGGTAGAGCGGGGTCCGCTGGTCTACGCCCTGAAACTTCAGGAGCGCTGGGAAAAAGGGCACGACGAAAAAGAAGGTGACTACTTCAGCGTCTTCCCCGAAGGGGACTGGAACTACGGCTTACTCCGAAAGGTCGTGGAACAGCCGCAGGCAAATCTGGACGTGACGGTGAAGCCCATGCCCCAATCATTCGTCTGGAACCTGGCCCATGCGCCTGTCGAGATCACGGCTCCGGCGAAGAAAATTCCGGGCTGGCAGGCCGTCAATGGCGTTGCGCACCAACCCGTCACCGAGCGGGAAGGCATCTACAAAGGCAAAGTAGCCGCTGAAACAGAAGACATTACGCTGGTGCCCTACGGCTGCACGAAAGTCCGGATCGTGGCGTTTCCGGTCGTCCCCAACGAATCACGATGAAAAAACTTCTTCTCTGTCTTGGGCTTGCCGCCACGGCGGCTGGCTGTCAGGAACCGGCCACGACCGATCAACCCGATGTGGATACGACGGCAACCGCTACGTTTACCAATCCGCTGTTGCCGTCCGGGGCCGATCCGTGGAGCATTTACCACGAGGGCTATTATTATTATACCCATACGACGGGCCGGAACGTGACCCTCTGGAAGACAAGTTCGCTGACTGCGCTCGAAAAGGCCCCCTCCAAAGTGGTCTGGACTCCGCCCGAGGGAGAAGCCTACTCGAAAGAGGTGTGGGCACCGGAAATCCATTTTCTCAACGGAGCGTGGTACATCTACGTCGCGGCCGACGACGGACACAACCGGAATCACCGCATGTGGGTCCTGGAAAACCCGTCGGCCGATCCGCTGGAGGGAGAATTTCGCCTCAAAGGGCAGTTGAAAACGCCTGACGACCGCTGGGCCATCGACGGCTCGGTGTTCGAGCACCGGGGGCAGATGTACTTCGTCTGGTCCGGGTGGGAAGGCGACGAAAATGGCGAACAGGATTTGTACCTCGCGAAGCTCGCTAACCCCTGGACGGTGGAAGGGGAGCGGGTGCGCATCTCCCGCCCCACGTACGACTGGGAAACCCACGGCACCATTCCGAATCCGGGACCGGACGACAAGCCCGAAGTTCTGGTGAACGAAGGCCCGCAACCGCTGCTGCACGGCGACAGGGTGTTCGTGATTTTCTCAGCGAGCGGGTGCTGGACCGAATACTACGCCCTGGGCATGCTTTCGGCCAACGCGGATGCCGACCTGATGGACCCCGCTTCCTGGCACAAGCACGAGGAGCCGGTGTTTCGGGCCGAAAATCAAAACGGCACGTATGCAGCCGGTCACAACTCCTTCTTTACGTCACCTGATGGCACCGAAAACTGGATTCTCTACCACGCCAATCCGGAGGCAGGGCAGGGGTGTGGTGGGCATCGGTCGCCCCGGATGCAGCCCTTTACCTGGACTGCCGACGGACTGCCCGATTTCGGCACCCCCGTATCTTTGGACGAAAAACTGCCCATCCCTTCGGGAGAAGAATAACCTCTTCCTTGTCATAAGAACCTCTATTTTGTCATTTCGACCTACGGGAGAAATCTAGTAACATCAAAGCCAGAAGATCTCTCCTAACGTCGAGCCGGGTCGCCGGGCGATGACCGAATAAAGCGGATGACAATTGAAGAGAAACAAGGAAAAAAGAACCCAACTTATCAATCAAGACCTTTAACTATCCCCAATTTATATGAGACTTACTTCGTACCTATTGAGCGCTACTCTGCTGACCGCCGCCTGTACGTCGACGACGACCGACTCCGACGCCGATTCCACGGCGGCCGATACTTCGGCGATGGCAACAAAGGCAGCTGCGCCGGGGGAACGCTGGACCGCCGAGCGGGCCAACCAGTGGTACCAGGAAAAGGGCTGGCAGGTCGGCTGTGACTTCATTCCCAGCACGGCCATCAACCAGCTGGAAATGTGGCAGGCCGAGACGTTCGATCCGGAAACCATCGACCGGGAGCTGGGCTACGCCGAATCCATCGGGTTCAACTCCGTGCGCGTCTACCTGCACCACCTCGCCTGGGAAATCGACAAGGCCGGCTTCAAAGACCGCATGACGCAGTACCTCGACCTTGCCGACCAACACGGCATCTCCACCATGTTCTGCATTCTGGACGACGTGTGGAGCCCCACGTATGCCGCGGGCAAGCAACCCGACCCCAAGCCCGGCACGCACAATTCCGGCTGGATTCAGGACCCCGGTCAGTTGATTCACGACGATTCGGCGGCGACCACGGCCCTGCTCGAAACCTACGTGAAAGACATCCTGACCACCTTCAAAGACGACGACCGCGTGTTGCTTTGGGATCTGTACAACGAGCCGGGCAACTCGGGCTGGGCAAACCGGAGCATGCCGCTGTTGGAAAAAATGTTTCAGTGGGGACGTGAGGTGAACCCGTCGCAGCCGCTGTCGGCCGGGGTCTGGAACCTGGACCTGAAAGACCTGAACGAGTACCAGAAGGCCCATTCCGACGTGATCACCTATCACAACTACGGCGACAAGGCCGACCACGAAAAATGGATTGCCGACCTCAAGCCGCTGGGCCGCCCGATGCTCTGCACCGAATACATGGCCCGCACGCGCAACAGCACGTTTGCCGACATCCTGCCCATGCTGAAAGAAGAAAACATCAGTGCCTACAACTGGGGACTGGTCAACGGCAAAACCAACACGATCTACGCCTGGAACACCCCCATCGCCGACGGCTCGGAGCCGGACGTCTGGTTCCACGACATTTTCCGGAAAGACGGCACGCCCTATAGTCAGGAAGAAGCCGCACTGATCAAGCAAGTGACAAGCCAACCCTAACAGAGCTGATTTGCGTGGGAGCCGGTCTGCAAAGACCGGCTTTTTTATGGGAAGCTAGAGAAAGAAGCTAACGTGCTGACAATTAGTGTGGTTGTGTGAAAATAAAGTGCGGGAGCGCTTGCGTCGTGCCCCCGAAAGCGCTACCTTGGTTCTGGTAATTTTTGTCGGAAAACTAGACTTAATTGGAGTCTCACGCTTTCCCTGTTACAAATGCCTTTTCTTTTTGTGTTCTCTTCGTTTACGCCGCAGGTACGCAGCGTGCGCAAACAGAAGACTTGCATGAATCTGCAACCCGGCCCTGGGTGCGAATGCTCAGGTTAGTACCCTTGGAGGCGCACCGCCCTGCGGTTACCTCTAGCGACGCGCTTTTTCTCACCCGCTCTCTTCCGATTACGCAAAGGGTTGGGTAAGCATCGCGCTACAAAATCGTCGTGCCTGCACGATGCCTGAGTAGTACGCTCGGCGTGCGCCAGTGCCCTTATATCTTTTTTTGCTTCTCTCAAAACTCTTCTTTCCTCCTATGAAAAAGCTTTTCTCCTTCGCCCTCTTCCTGGTGATGAACGCCGCCATGTGCGGGTCGCTCCTTGCCCAGCCCTCCCTCGTGTGGGAACGAATCTATGCGGAACAATTTGTCCTCATCGGCCTTAAAACTGCCTCTATCGAAGACATCGCCGTCGATGGAGACGGTAATACGTATGCTGTGGGATACATCCCCCACCAAATCGAACCTGGCAAGCCGAGTTTTGGGGCTGGTAATGTGGATATGCTCATCATCAAACTGGCGCCCGACGGAACCGAATTGTGGAAACGCTACTATAACGGTTCCGTTCAGTACAGCATTGATGAAGCGTACGCTCTGGTCCTGGACGAGCAACATGGCTACCTCTACGTTACCGGTGTCAGTGACCAAACGCCCGACTACTACGATGACCACACGGGCAGTGGCGGAAACCTGACGACCCTCAAATACACGACCGGTGGTACGCTGGTGTGGGAACAACATTACGTCGGACCTGGCTACCAGGATATAGGCACCCATATCGACCTGGACGGCATGGGCAATGTGTACGTTGCCGGGAGCAGTCGGACCGACAGCCTGGACGAGTATGGGGAGCGTAACGACCTTGTCATCCTCAAGTACGCGCCCAATGGGACCGAGCTATGGACGCAATCCTATAACGGCATGCCTGATGTATATAGCCAGATGCCTAGCGACCGTCCGGAGGGGCTTGCCGTTGATGAGGCCGGTAACGTGCATGTGACGGGCATTTTAGACTACAGATCTGTTTCGGATTCGGCCGTCACCTTGAAGTACGATACGTACGGGAACAAACGCTGGGAATACCAGGGCGGGGGAGACGACATCGCCCTGGACATGACGGGTAACATCTGGATCGCAGGCTTTGGAGTGACCAAGCTGGCGTCTGATGGAACAGAACGCTGGAGCAACCCTGGGCCCGTAACTGCCTTCGTACTCGGTGAAAACGGACAAAGCTATAAGTCGTATGCCACAAGAACCACGATCGAACTGATTAAGTACGATACCGACGGCAATACGGTATGGACAGAAACGTATGCGCCAGAGATTGAGACGGATGAGTTTGGCAATTTCAGCATCGCGGTGTACGACGTAACACTCGATGAAGACGGGAATGTCTACATCCTGGGGAGTAAGTCGGACCCCACGACCCAGAACGATCTCCTGATTCTTTCCTTCGAGGCGGACGGCACCTTCCGCTGGGAGAAAACCTACCTGAGTACATTTGAACGAGACGATGAAGAGACAGAAGGCTCTGACGAGCGAGGTCATGACATTATAGTGGATCATGATGGAAATATTTTCATCACCGGCAAGAGCGAAGAAGGTGACGGTGACATCTATAACGCCCTGGTGCTGAAGTACAGCCAGGACGGGACGCCCCCACCCGCCGCGCAGTCGTTCTGGCTGGAGGCCGAATGTGCCCAGGTGGGCAGTGCCTGGACCATTCAGTCGGGGAGCACCCAGGCCTCCAACGGCGCTTTTGTGGTCAGACGAGGGGGGTATGGCTATCAACCCAACGGGGGCACCCCTTCGTACGTGAGTTTTCCTTACACAGTCGTCACGGCCGATACGTTCTACTTTTATGCCCGCGTGCGAGGCCTGACGAGCAACAGCAACTCCTTCTGGGTGAGCAATGGTAATGAGTGGACCCTGTGGAATGGGCTACCCTACGGCGAGACCTACGAGTGGAGCATGCTTCCGCTATCGGGAGCCGAACTGATGCCTGGCAATTATACCTTGTTCTTTGCGTTCCGGGAGCCCAACACCCAACTGGACAAAGTGTACATCACGACCGAACCGGGCCTACCGACGGGCTTTGGTGAAGCGGCCGGCAGGTGTGCGCCCGACGGCGCGCGCGCCCCCCTACCCGCTGCCGCGCTACTGGAGGTGGCGCCGCTTCAGGTTTATCCCAATCCGGTGCGGGAGCAACTGACGGTCGAATCGGCGGGTCCGACGCACGTGCGGCTCTACAACGTACTGGGGGTGGAGGTGCTCTCTCGTCGGGTTGAAGGACGGGTGCAGCTTTCGGTGGCGCACTTGCCGGCCGGGATCTACATGCTGCACGTCGAGGGCCAGCCTGCCCAACGCCTCCTGAAGCAGTAAGTTCTGGGCCCCGGCTCCCCGGTCACCTGACGGGAGAGCCGGGGTTGATGATAGCACGCTAACTGGGTAGTGAAGAACAAACTTATGTGCAACGGATTCCGTTAAAAACGTCGTCATCTCGCCGTGGCTGGTCCGGCCATCTATCAGTAACACCAAAAGAAGGGTCTGACCCGGGCCTCAGACCGCACCTCACCTCCTATGCGCATGCGTTTCTGGCTTTTGTGGCTTGTGCCTTTCTGTTATTCGGCCTGCACGCAGGAGCGGCAGGAGACTCCTGAAGAGACGGCCGCCCGTTTGGAAAGCCAAATGGAAGACTTTTTTCACAACTCGCTTTCGGAAGAAGAACTGGCCGAGATGGACACCCACGAACTGGACTCGCTCACGATGGAGGCGACCACCAAAGGAGGTTTGCTCGACCGTGTGACGCTGGAGGATTCGTTGCGAACGCTCTACGAAGCGTTGCAACTGGAGAAGCTGAAGCTGGACTACAAAGTATTCCGCTACGGAGCCATAGGCTTCTGGGGATTGCAACAGGAAGGACGTTTGAGCGATCGGCCGTTGCTGTCGATCATCGACTTTACCAAATCCAGTTGCGAGAAACGGTTCTACACCCTCGATCTGGAAACGAAAAAGGTACTCTTCTACACGTACGTCAGCCACGGCCGCAACACCGGAGGCGACAAAGCCGAGAAATTCGGGAATGCGGTCAATTCCAATTTGAGTAGTCTGGGCTTTTATGTGACCGGCGAGACCTACACGGGCAGCAAAGGCTATTCGATGCGGCTGGACGGCACGGAAAAGGGCATCAACGACAACCTGCGGCGGCGGGGCGTGGTCGTCCACAACGCCGATTACGTCAGCGAAGACTGGATCAAGAAGTACGGTCGTCTGGGTCGGAGCCAGGGCTGTCCGGCGCTGCCCAAGGGCATCTACCGGGAGGTGATCGAAGCGATCAAAGACCGCACCGCCATTTTCGCGTATTTCAAGGACGATACCTATCTGGCGGCATCCCGCTACCTGAAACTCGATGAGTTGATGGCTCGGTTCGACGAGGCGAAGGAAGGGGAAGAGTACCTGGACGCAGATGAATAGGATATAGGGAAACCGTATGATGACTGACTACAGACACTGTATCTGGCACAGTACAATTTTTAAGGAACACCAGACTCAATGCATTTCTAATGGGAGTGAGTGAGTATGCGTTGAATCCATGCAATAAATTCAGTGGGGTCAACGATACTCCATGAATGAGGGTGTCTCGATCCGTCAAGTCGATAACCTTTTCCAAAAGAGTTGATGAACTCGGCTTCTTGATTGCCAAGGCTGTTGAGCAAGCGGATCATAGCGGATTGGTCTAGTGCATTCATCCCGTACAAATCCGTATTTCGGTTATCTAGCCACCAAGTCACGTCGACATCGTTATAAATTCTGACAGGAAGGTCAGCGAGGTAGGCAGCGTTCCCGCCATCTTTTTGAGCGTGTGAAAAAGTAGAAAAGTAAATGTAGTTCTCCTTATTTGTTTCGGGGGGTCCTCCAATGTACTTATTAAACTCGTTCAACGCGTACGTGGGTTCAGCTTTGTTGGGGCTTCGTTCCAACGCCACTTCAAAGGTATGGTACATACGCGCTAAGTCAGTAGGTCCGTCAACACTAAAGGCAGCTAGGGGGATAACGGTGGTTTTGCTTCGGTCCTGAACGGACAATTCAGTGTAGCGTAAACTGAAAAGTCCACCCATAGAAAATCCACCGATGATCCATTTGTCTTTTGGTACGCTATAATTCCGAATAGCGTCTTCGAACGCTAAATTTATAAAACGTAGCACCTCGTCGTTTAGCGTCAATCGCTGGTTGAGCGATAGTGAGATCACAGCGAGATGGTGATCAAATGCGTTTTGACAAAGCTCTTTTGTGCTGCTCAGCGTGTATTCAACTCTATCCCCGGTGCCCGGAAGTAAAACAATCACTCCCTCCACGGTCCCTTCCGGGATAAGTGAATAATAAAATAACTCGTTCTGGTTGCGATCGTTGGTGTATAAAGCTGTGCTATCGGTTGACGAAACCACATTTCTTTTGAGAGCCCGTAAGTACTTCTCTTCCAAGTCTAAAATTTCACCATCATAAAAGTTGCCTTCGAGTTTTTTTGTGCTGTCCGGAAACAGCACCCTGCCTTTGCCATTTAACACGCCATTGACAAAATTCCCTTCCCATCGGAACCCGTTAGGCGAAGAGAATTTTCCTGCACCGTTCGGACTGCCGTTCGCCACATTGCCTTGGTAGGTAGCAACTTCTTTGTTGCTTATAAAATAAGTTAGCGTGCCGATTCCATGGGCCATTTTGTTTTTACATGCTCCGTCCCAGCGTATGGTTAGGCTATCCAACGGAAAAAAGTTTTGTGCAACAACAAGACATCCCGTCTTCGTGTCTGGTATGTAAGGTTCGGTGTTGGATTGCCCGAATGAAGTGAGGCTGAGAGACAAGGAAAGGAGGGGGAGTAACTTTCTCATTCTTGGTTAAACGTTCTGAATCACCAATGTCGCATAGATTAGCGCCGCGCCAGCGACGCGTACCGCTCCAGCAGTTGCCGGTAGCGTTCGGCCTGGGTGGCGTCGCCGTGCTGCTGGTAGGCCAGCGCCAGTTGCTGGAGGATGTAAAGCGGCAATTGCGGATTGATCGCATCGGTGTCCGGATGGCGCTCCTGATACGCCAGTTCTTCCTCGGCCCGGCGGCTCATGGTGGTGGCGATGTGGGTGGCCCGCTCCCCTTCACCAACGTTCAAGAGTGGGGCGACCAATTGCACCGAATAAAAATCGTAGGGAAGGGCCGCGTCGGGCATCACCTCCAGGCAGCGCACCATGGCCTCGCGCGCTTGTTCCGTTTTTCCTTCCTGCAGAAGCTGGGTCGCCAGCCGCTGGAAATTTCCCCGCTGAATCAGGGCATTGCGCCGGTATTCGCTGTCGTAGTTGCGGGTGGCGTCGTCCAGGTTTCGCCAGAAAAAATGGTGCATCATCCGGTCGTACATGATGTCAGCGGCGACGTGACCTTCGCTGGACGCACCCGGTACGGGGTCCAGGGCGATGCGCGGTGAGGCCGTGCCGGGCACCAGCCGGTACGCCCCGCCTTCCAGTTGCAGATAATCCCACAGGTTCAGGTAATTCTCGCGCGCCATGCTGGCCGAAAAGTAAATCGGGCGTTGCCAGTGGTTGGTGGCGATCATGTCGAGCACCAGCAGATCGGCTTTGGTCAGGTGGTTCTGCGTGAGTTGAATCTCCAGTTGGGGGGCAATGTCGGCCGAAGCGGGCAACGTACCGGAGCTGACGACTTCGTCGCGATTTACCGCCAGCCGGAGGGTCTTGGTAGGCAGCACGTTCGCCGTGCCTCCGCCCTGCAACCCGACCTGAATGGCGGGGTGTTCTTCTTTCACCAGCTTGAGGTACTGTTCCAGATCGACGCCGTTTTTCGCCTGCGGATGGGCGACGTAGGGAAGGTAATCGTTTGTGCCCCGCTGGAACTGGTCGGGCGTAAAGGAAATCGGGAGCGGGGCCGATTGGTACGCCCGCTCTTTCATCTGGTTCGCGTACCAATCGACGTCGAGCAGACTCAGGTGACAGACGCGCACGTCGGTCCGGAAGCCTTCCACCGACTGCACGTACCACAGCGGATAGGTGTCGTTGTCGCCACCCGTAAACAGGATGGCATGGGGCGCGCAGGAGTTTAATAGGTTCCGCGCCGAATCGACCGAGTAGTACCGTCCGGCGCGGTTGTGATCGTCCCAGTTCTCGGCCAGCAGTACCAGTGGCACTAGCAGCCCTACCGCTCCGGCGACGCCCGCCCGTAGGGTAGCGCGGGGCAGCCAGCGTTGGATCAGCTGCGCCAGCGCGATCACCCCCAGCCCGATCCAGATCGCGAAGGCGTAGAACGACCCGGCAAAGGCGTAGTCGCGCTCGCGCGGTTCCACTGGCGGTTGGTTCAGGTAGACGATCACCGCCACGCCCGTAAAGAAAAACAGGAGGGTGACCACCCAGGCATCGTGGGCACGGCGGCGGAAGTGAAACCACAGGCCCAGCAATCCCAGCAACAGCGGTAGCGCGAAATACTGATTCCGGGCGCGGTCGTGTGCCAGTGTCTCCGGCAAATCCAGCCCCCATTCCCACGGCCACAGTGACGCCGCGTGCTGTTCGCCGCCTGCCCGCCCGGCAAAATTCCAGAGGAAATAGCGCCCATACATGTGCCCCAGCTGGTACCGGAAGAAAAATTGCAGGTTATCGCCCGTCCGGAAGCGGCGTTGCGACAGGTCCTGTCCCGTCGGAATTCCGAAAAACTGGCGATAGGCACTGGCGTGTCGACTTTCGGTGCTGGCCAGCCGGGGGAACCAGCGCATATGGCTCGGGTCCCAGACCAGCTCGGTGCGGTAATCCTGAATCTCGTACCTTTCTTTTCTCTTCGCGTAGACGGGCGCACCACGTTCCTGCCGCAGGAGAGGTGCATTGAAATCGGGGCCTTTCAGCAGCGGCCGTTCACCGTATTGCTCGCGCTTTAGGTAGGAGATGAAGGGCAGCAGATCGTCGGGGGCGCTCATGTTGATGGGCGGATGGTAATGGGCGCGGATGAGCGTGATGCCGTAGGAGCCGTATCCAATCAGGATAAACACCACGGCCAGCAGTGTGGTATGCACCCAAATCTTCCGGTGCCGCTGCGCCCACACAAGTCCCCACACCAACCCGACCAGCACAACGAGCGCGACCACCAGCACGCCCGAGTAGAACGGCAGCCGCAAGGAATTGACAAAAAAGAGTTCGACCTGCGCGGCCAGGCTGGGCAGGCCGGTCATGATGCCCGACAACACTGCGACGAGGATCAGGCAGGCCGCACCCAACGTCAGCAGCACACCCATGCGGGTCGGAGTGAATTTTTTGAAGTAGTAGACGAACGCCAGGGCCGGAATGGCCAGCAGGTTCAGCAGGTGTACGCCAAGCGAAAGTCCGATGGCGTAGGCGATCAGCAGGAGCCAGCGGTCCGCACCGGGCTGGTCGGCCTTCGTTTCCCAGCGCAGCATCGCCCAGAACACAAAGGCCGTAAAGCACGACGACAGCGCGTACACTTCCGCCTCCACCGCCGAAAACCAGAACGAATCCGTAAAGGCGAACGCCAGGCTCCCCACCACCCCGCTGCCGATCAGCAGCAGGTCTTTCGCGCGTCCTTCCGGCTGCGTCGCCAACAGCTTCCGCGCCAGCAGCACAATCGATTCGTATAAGAAAAAGACGGTCAGTCCGCTCGCCATTGCCGACAAGACGTTGACCCAGAACGCCACCCGCGTCACGTCACCCAGGGCCAGCAGTGAAAACATCCGTCCTAACAGCAGGAAAAAAGGCGCTCCCGGCGGATGCGGCACCTGCAACTTGTACGCACAGGCGATAAACTCCCCGCAGTCCCAGAACGAGGCCGTCGGTTCCAGGGAGAGCAGGTACACCCCTGTGGACAGCAGCAGCACGCCCCAGCCGGAAAGAGCAACGAGGTGGCGTGTCACGAAAGTGGAAAGGTTCATATCAGAGGTTGAAAGTTGCAGGTCGAAGGTGGCAGGCCACAGCCGATTCGAAGGGCAGAGGCGAGTCACGGGTTATAAGCACACCATTTTGTCATTTCGAACAGCGTGAGAACTCCTCCGAGTTTTGGAACGAGATCTCTGACGATGGTCAAGTCGGGTCGCCGGGGCCCCCTTGGCAACGGGCGATGACAGAAGAGGGTCGCTTATTATTCATTCAGTGATTCTATCATCCACTCAATCACTCATTTCTTTTTCACCATAATCGCGAAGAACTCCACCACGAAGCCCGCCAAGACCAAGAGTGGTCCCAGCGTCAGGCCCAGGAAGCCAAAGCCATAGGGTTCCGGGTCGAGCGTCATTACGACGTAGCCGATGATCAGCAGCGCCAGCCCCAGGAAGAGGAGTTGGTAATTGCGGCGCCCGAATACGAACGAAGTGGGATCTTTTTTCACACCAGCAAAGCTAGGAGGAGCAGTTGCGTGCGTGGGTGAACGAAACGTTAACGTCCGTTAATGAAATGTTAAAAACAACGCCGCCGCAGAGAGACTCCGCGGCGGCGTTGCGATTTTGGTTACTAAGTAGGTTTTGTGTCTGGCGGTTTACCGCATGGCCGTCGTATTGCCGGTGCCCACCTTGAACTCGACGGTGGAGACGGCGTAGAGGCCTTGCCCGGCCGGGCCGACAAACGAGAAGTAGAGGTCGTGCTTGCCACTCTGGCCGGAAAGCGGCAGGTTGACTTGTTGCATGCCCATCTGCTCGGTGGTGCTGACCGTCGCTTTGACAATGGCCGGACTGTCGGGCTTGTCGAGGTGCAGTTCCAGGTCGCCACCTTTGGTCTGTTCGGCCGGTGCGGACACGCCCACCGTAATGCCGTTCACGTCGGTCAGGTCGATGTCTTTAAAGACCATGTAGCCACCGCCCATCCCGACCACGATCTGGCCGATGCCCGGCACGTCGTAGAGGAACAGGTTATCGGGCCCGTCGGCGCTGGCCGCTTTCAGTTTGGGATTGCGCAAGATCAGCTGGTTGCTGCCGGTCAGCGGGGTAATCTGGTTAGCACCCTTGTCCGTGTAGGTAGCGCTGATCACGTAATCGCCGGTGGCGGCGTTGCCGCGCTTCTGATGATCGTTCAGCACCAGCGTGCCCTTGGCCGGTTTCGACGGAGCCATCGCGTTGTCCTGCTGGTCGAGCGAGAAGATGTAGCGCACGATCTGCGAAGCATCGCTGACGCTCAGTTGCGGGTGGGCCGGCATGGCCTGTTCGCCCCAGACGCCCGAGCCACCTTTGATGATTTTGTTGGCCAGCAACGTGATGGCCTGTTCGCTATCGTCGTATTTCTTGGCTACCTCCAGGTAAGCCGGACCGACCGATTTCTGGTCGTTGCTGTGGCAGGCGCGGCAGTCGCTGCCTTCCAGCAGGCGTTTCCCGACCGCAAACTGACTCTGCGCCATCATGGCCTCGTGGCCCAGCGCTTCTTCTTCCTGCTCGCCTTCGGCCACAGGCTGGTAGCCGTCCGGGAGATAATTGACCGTGACGTATACGTCTTCGGGGTTGATTTTTCCGTCGGCCAGGGTGCCGTCTTCTTTGTCAGCCACCTGCACGTCGTACGCCAGCGAACGGTTGTCCCAGTAGAACGTCTGGTTGCCGTTGGGGACGGTGATGGTGACCTCCGGCCGGGCGTTGCCCACCATGATCTCCTTTTCCATCGTGGCAGTAGCGCCCTGCGCATCGGTTACCTGCAACATGGCTTTGTAGACCCCCGGCTTGTCGAACGTGTGGCTCGGATTCGGCTCGGTCGAAGCGACGTTCGAACTGCCAAAATACCATTCGTACGTCAGGTCGTCTTGGTCGTAGTCTTTCGTGCCTTCGGAGTTAAACTGCACAGTCAGCGGCGCAGCTCCTACGGTTTTGTCGGCGCTCATGGCCAGCACCGGCGTACGGTTGCCGGCGTTGTAACGGATGTGCGACAGGCCGGAGTTGTCGTTGGCGGCAAACCAGCGCGGGTTGCCGTATTCCAGTACGTAGAGCGTGCCATTTTTGTCGAACTTCATGTCGACCGGGTTGTTGAATTTGGTCGAACCCATGAACGGCTCCAGCTTTTCCAGGTTGCCCTCGTCATCCATCGTGACGATCAACACCCAGCCCCGAATCCAGTCGTACCCAAACAGTTTGCCATCGAAATAGGCCGGGAACGTGCCCTCCGTGTGTTGGTACAGATCCGAGTAAAATACCGGACCCGCCATGGCGTTGCGGCCGCCTTTCCCGACGATCGGAAACTCGGGCGATTCGGCGTAAGGGTAGTAGAGGAAAGCAGGCGAGACAGGCGGCAGTTCTTTGCGACCGGTGTTGTTGGGCGAATCGTTGATGGGTTTCTTCGGATCGTAAGGCTCACCCGATTCGCCCGTCTGGTAGTCGTAATGGTTATACGGGCGGTTGTTGCCCACAAACATCGGCCAGCCGAAGAAGCCGGGTTTCCGGGCCTGGTTGAGTTCGTCGTACCCCCGCGGTCCGCGACCGGTGCTGTCGGTCGAGGCGTCGGGGCCTACGTCCCCCCAGTAGAGGTAACCGTTTTTCTGGTCGACCGAGATTTTGTACGGATTGCGGTGCCCCATCGTGTAGATTTCGGGGCGGGCGTCTTTCGCATCTTTCGGAAATAGGTTGCCGTCGGGAATGGTGTAGCTGCCGTCGGCCTCCGGGTGGATGCGAATCACTTTTCCGCGCAGGTCCATCGTGTTGGCCGACGAGCGGCGTGCATCCCAGGCTTCGCGACCGGGCGTGCCGTTCATCGGACCGTACCCGTTCGAGTTGTACTTCATGGATTTGCTGTCGAACGGGTTGGTGTTGTCGCCCGTGGACAGGTACAGATTGCCCTGCGCATCGAAGGCGATGGAACCGCCGGTGTGGCAGCACTCGTCGCGCTGCGTTTTCACTTCCAGCATCTCGACCTTCGAATTCATGTCCAGGTTGTCGCCTTCGAGGGTGTAGCGCGCCAGTACGTTACGCGCCGCGCCGCCTTCGGGTGCGTAGTACAGGTAGACGTAATGGTCCTGCGCGTAATTCGGCGAAAGGGCAATGCCCAGAAGGCCTTCTTCGGCGTCGCGGTTGTCGCGGTACTTGCCGTTAAAAACCGGAATGTGGGCGATGACGCTGATCTTCTTGGTGTCGGGATGGTACATCTTGATGTCGCCGCGCCGTTCGATGATGACGATCCGGTCGTCGGGCAGAATTTCCATCGCGATGGGTTCGTTCAGGCCTTGCGCCAGCATCTCGCGCTCGAAGCGGTTCTCGGCCGGTACGCGTTCGCTTTTCACCTGTTCGTAATTCAGGGCCGGGGCCTGTTCGCCTCCCATGGCCCAGTGCAGTCCGCCCCAGAAATGCTCTTTGTAGAGCGGCTCCGCGTAGGTCTCGTCCGTGTGGCCGAAGTTGGTATAGAAGGCGCGTCCGCCGTCGTATTCGTGGTACCACGCCATCGGGTGGTCGTCGCCGTTGGTGCCGCCGTTGTACGAACTTTCGTCCATCTTCAACAGGGGCTTGATGTCGGGGTTGATGTTTTTGAAGTTGTAGAACTCGTCGGCGTGTTCCCAGCGATCCGGGAAATTGCCCATGCCTTCGAAGTTTTTATCGACCACGTCGACCATGCCGTCCTGCACGTTCGGGTTGTTGGGGTGGCCGTTGAAATAAGCGCCGACCAGCTTGCCGTACCAGGGCCAGTCGTATTCCGTATCGGTGGCCGAGTGGACTCCCACAAAACCGCCGCCTGCCTGGATGTAGCGCTCGAAATCGGCCTGCTGCTCTGCGTTGAGCACATCGCCGGTGGTGTTCATAAACACGACCGCCGCGTAGTTCTTGAGGTTTTCTTCCGTGAAATTAGCTGCGTTGGTCGTCGTGTCGACGCCGAAGTCATGCTCTTGCCCCAGTGCCTGCACCAGCGCAATGCCCTGGGGAATGGAAGCGTGGTAGAAACCGGCGGTTTTCGAAAATACCAGCACTTGGTTGGGGCGCTCAGCGGCAGGTTCGTTGTCGCAGGCAGCCGTTCCCAGCAAAACGCTGGCCGCTACCAAAAAGTGTCGCAGCGGTTTCAGGCGTGAAATGATGGTCATGATGCTAAAAAGATAGATGCGTGTGGTGAAATCAGAATCGAATGAGTAGGCAAATTAAGGATTTCCCCATGAATTATTGTGTTAGTCCAACACAAAGGTTTCAAACGTTTGCCCCATCTGTGCAAACGCTTGAAACGCCCCATAAATTTTTTGCATGCCGATACAGTGCCGTGGGGAGGGGGCAGCGTTTAGAGGGATAGTACAATTCAGGCACGAGGAGGAGCGACCCTGGAGCGAAGCGAAAACGCGCTGAAAAACAGGTAGGTTACGGCACGAAAATTGCAGCTTTGGCGTTGTGTAAGCACGAGAATGGCGCAGAAAACGGACTTGGTCCGGTCCTGTTCTCCAACAGAAATGTGCGAAACATTTGTGGTTTACTTTTAAAAGCAATCTTCTTTCAAACTATGCGTTATCTTAAAAATTTAGTATGGTTGTTGCCCGTAGCGCTGTTGCTCGCTTCGTGCGGCACGCGCTACATGGCCAGTGCGGACTGGGACCGCAGCGTCAACCTGCGTGACTTTTCCACTTACAGAATCGTGGAGAAGGTCGAAGGGGAAAAAGTGCCGCCGCTCGACCCGATACTAAACAGCCCGTTCAATCAGGCACGTATCGAGACGGCCGTAAAGGCGCAATTGAACAGCCGGGGATTCCACGAGGACGAAACCCCCGACGTACTGGTGAAGTTTTTCACGTACGTGAAAGACCGTCAGGAGACACGTTCGTACGGAAACACCAGCCCGTTTATGTGGTGGTACGGCGGCAATGCCAACACGTACAGCCGCAATTACGAAGAAAGTACGCTGATTGTGGAGCTGTACGACGCCCGCACCAACAAGCTGGTGTGGCAGGGTTGGGCCATTGGTGAAGCCAATCGCTCCGGCAAAAATCAGGATGCAAAAACCGGCGAACAGGTAAGTCGTATTTTCCAGAACTTTCCTGTCGAACGGCAGGGGAACGCCACCGATCCGATGGCGTACCATTAAAGAGAATGATCGTGGTTAGACACATTGATCATTGTAGTGACGCAGGGGCCTGGGTGAGCAATCATCCAGGCCTTTTGTTTTGTAGGGCGGGCATAAAAAAAGCCCGTTGCCACGGCAACAGGCTTTTCCATCTATCTTTACTAGCTTAAAGATCTTTGCTTAGGTACGCTTCAGGGCGCGGTAGATAAACAGCAGAACCAGGGCACCACCAATGGCCAGCAAAATGCTACCGATGTTGAAACCCGTCACGTCGCCAAGGCCAAGCGCCCGGCCGATAAAGCCGCCGATCAGCGCACCGACAATACCGATGATGATGGTAATGATGATGCCGCCCGGATCGTTACCCGGCATGATCCACTTGGCCAGTGCGCCAGCGACCAGCCCCAGAAGTATCCAAACTAAAATACCCATTTTATTAGTGTTTAAGGTTAGACCAATAGAAAGTGCAATTGTGTATTGCAGCTACTCTACATCCTATTACGGAAGCCTCTGAAAAAAAGTTGTTGCGTGTCCCGACATTCAAATGAATATTTTTTTAAAAACCTTTGGAATGGGCTTGCAAAGCGTTTTATGAGAAAGTCAATCTTTGCCACGTTACTCGTGCTGTTCTTTTGGGGGGCCGTCCGGGCACAGCAGGATCTGGTGCCTAACCCTGGTTTCGAGGAAGTAACGGCCTGTCCGCGAGCCATCAGCCAGCTGGAGTTAGCCACTCCCTGGCGAGGCATCGGTCCCAACCAGGCCGACGCCGACTTGTTTCATTTCTGCGGGAAGAAAGGCCTGCGAGTGCCGCGTAATTTTGCTGGCGAAGCGTGGCCCCGCACCGGCGAAGCCTACGCGGGCATTTTCGTGGGGTATCCGCAGCGCCCCGAGTACCGGGAATTTATCCAGGTCCGGCTGACCGCACCGTTGGCGGCGGGGCGCACGTACGTAGCCGTGATGCACGTCAGTCGCGCCGATTACCGTTCTCTGGCCGTAGCGGGGTTGGGCATGCTGTTCACGCACGACACCGTGCGGGTCGGCATGGGGAACTGGATGGACTTCCGACCGCAGGTCAGCAGCCCACCCGATGAGCTTCTGGACGAAGCCGAAGGGTGGGTGAAAGTGATGGGGCAGTTTGTAGCCGAAGGGGGAGAGCAAACGCTGACGATCGGACTGTTTACGCCGAATGGACCATTAAAAAGCCAGTCTGTACCGGCGCCGCGCCGCGCCCCCCGCCGCGTACGCAAGGCCCTGCCGCTCGCTTACTATTACATTGACGACGTGTCGGTCTATCCCGAACAGCGTATCCTCCTGAGTGAATGAGTGAATGAGTGAATGAGTGAATGAGTGAATGAGTGAATGAGTGAATGAGTGAATGAGTGAATGAGTGAATGGAAGACGTCGCTACCCTTAGGATACGGGGCCTCGTCTCTTTTTAACGCTTCACTCGTCTTTATAACGCTTCACTCGTTTTTTACCGGTGCCGGGTTACGCCGACCTTCGCACAAAGGGAAGCGAGCGGGCACGTCGAGCATCTGGGGAGGGAACCGGTGCAGACGTGTTTGCCGAACGGCACGAGTAAGCGGTTGATCTCCACGGCATACTCGACCGGAAGTTGTTGTTCCAGCGCCAGAAGGGTCTTTTCGGGCGTAGTGGTCTTAACGTAACCCCAGCGGTTGGTCACGCGGTGGACGTGGATATCGACTCCGATGCGCGGCTGGTGGGCGGCGATGCCCAGCGCCAGGTTGGCGCATTTCGGCCCTACGCCTTTGAAGTCGGTCAGCACCGCAAAGTCGGGAGGCAGGTGGCCGTCCATGTCTTCGACAATGCGCCGGGCAATGGTGTGGATCTGGTACGATTTGGCTTCGTGGTACGTGCTTTCTACGATCAGTGCGTCGATGTCGGCGGGAGTAAGTTGCAACATCGCTTCGGGTGTGCGGGCCCGGGCAAACAGCCGTTGCGCCACCGGCGTGGTGACTTCGTCGAACGTGCGGATCGAGATGATGCACGCCACCAGTTGCTCGAACAGAGAAGTAAAGCCTTGGTCGTACAGGTCGAACAGGGCCGCCTTGGGCAGGTCCGCTACCACCGGGCGCAAGCGCCGCACCGCCTCGTGAATGTCGAATGGTTCCGTCATGATACCCCTCCCTATACGCGGAACAAACCGATTCTGTTGGCTACCTTCGCGGGCAAAAAGCGCATGCGTATCGTCGAACAAATTGCCCATCCGCAGTGTCAGATCACCGTCTACGCCTGGAACGGCAAGTATTTGCTGAAGTTTGAACAGCCGATGCTGGAGCAGACCTACAAGGTGAGCGAAATGGACCTGACCGGCCCGGACGAGGTAAAATCGCTGTTGAACGAGGCGTTTATTGCCCGTGTCCTGCGGCGGTTCGACGAGATGCGGGCGGACTGGCAGCAAAATTTGTCCGACGTTTCGTAAAACAAGACGCTTGCCCCTTGTGCGGTTATTTTCTACCTTCGACCTTCATGAAGCCCCAGGAATTTGATTACCTCGATGTCGCCGATCAGGCGGAATTGTTATACAACCACGGCACCTACCTGGCCAGCCTGCCCCAAGAAGGCGACGACCAGGGGAAACACCTTTACGGACTAGAGACTTTTTTTGCCGAGGTGCACTATGACCTGACGGCCGGCGGCATCACGCGGATCGAAAGCTTCCACTCGTACCAGCGCGTTCTGCCTTACCTCGATCAGCTTGACCTCGACCAGTTGCTGCGTTCGTAAAAGTGGCTTCTCCACGGCGCGCAGGCTTAAAAAAAGCCTCACCCATCGATCCCCTAACGGCTGATGGATGAGGAGTGCACGAACCTTATTTTCTGGGTTAATACTTGACGACCTTCCGGGTGACGACGCGCGAAGCGGTCGCGGTGCTAAAAAGCAAATCCCCTTCACCGGACCATTGTGCCAGTGAAAGGGAGAGGCGTAGGTTAGAACGCGAAGGCGTGTGGATCTAGAGCTTGAACGTATACTGCACCTTGGCGTCGCGCGAGTGGCTGCCGAGGGTCAGGGTGTACGTGCCTTTGACGAGTTCCCAGCAGTGTTTTTTCGTGTTCCACTTCTGCAGCTCGGCCACCGGAATGGAGAGCGTCACCTGCCTAGCCTGCCCGGCCTCCACCGTGACGCGCCGAAAGGCCTTCAACTCCTGAAGCGGCATCCGTTCGCCCGTCGGATACGACACGTACGCCTGCACCACCTCGTCGCCTTCGGAAGCGCCAGTATTGCGGACCGTGACGGTTACGGCCAGCGTGTCGGTCGGTTTATAGGATTTCCGAAGCGCCGCGGCCTTTTCGTACGCGAACGTCGTGTAACTCAGTCCGTACCCGAACGGATACTGTACTTCCCCGTCGAAGTAGCGGTACGTGCGTCCTTCCATCGCGTAGCTTTCGTAGGCGGGCAGCGCATCCAGCGTTTTGTAGAAGGTCACGGGCAGCCGACCGGCCGGCGATACCTTGCCGAAGAGGACATCAGCAAGCGCCCTGCCGCCTTGTTCGCCCGGATACCAGGCCAGCACGATGGCGTCGGCATACGGTTCAAGGGCGGCGATGTTGACCGCGCTTCCGGCCGTCACCACCGCCACGATCGGTTTGTCGTGCCGCTGGCGCATGGCTTTCAGGTAGGCGAGGTGGGCCGCCGGAATGTCGAGGTCGGTCCGGTCTCCGCCGTGCGGGGCCAGAAAGGCATCGCCTTCTTCGCCTTCCAGCACGGGTGTCAGGCCCAATACCACAATGGTCAGGTCGCTGAGACTCGCCGCCCACAGGCCGCCGAAGCGCGAGGTGTCGGTATAGTCGGAACCCTGGTCGTACTGTACAACCGCCGCCGGTCCGGCCGCCTCGGTGATGCCCTCCGCGAAGGTGATCAGTTGGGACGACATGCCGTGGTAATTGCCCAACAAAGCATCGGCCGAGGTCGCGTTCGTTCCGGCCACCATGATGGACGGGTACCGATCGGCGCTGATGGGCAGCAAGTTCTGGTCGTTCTTGAGCAGCACCATGCTTTCCTGTGCAACCCGGCGGGCCAGTTGCAGGTGTGCTTCGGTATGGATGTCGTCCGCGCCCAGCGTGCCGTACGGCGTGGCCTCCGGAGCGTCGAAAAAGCCCAGTTTCAGTTGGGTGCGTAGTGTGGGCCGCAGGGCCGCTTCTATGTCCTGTTCGGTCAGCAACCCTTGCTGAAGCGCTTGCATCACGTCCGATTGCAACAGGTTGGAGCAGTCCAGGTTGACGCCGGTTTTGATCGCCGCCGCGGCCACTTCTTCCGGTGAGTTCATCACCTGATGCCGCTGGTAAATGTCCTGCAAGGCCCCGCAGTCGGTCACGACGTGCCCGGCGAAATGCCATTCGTCACGCAAGATGCGCTGGAGCAGCGTCGTGCTGGTGCAGCACGGCTCATCGTTCACCCGGTTGTACGCGCACATGACCGATTCCACCCCCGCGTCCACCAGCTTCCGAAACGCGTAGAGGTAAGTCTCGCGCAGATCTTTTTCGTCGACCTCGGCGTTGAAGCGGTGGCGGTCGGCTTCAGGACCGCTGTGCACCGCGTAATGCTTGGCGCAGGCGGCCGCTTTCAGGTAATGAGGATCGTTCCCCTGGAGGCCCTGCACAAACGCGACGCCCATCCGGGCCGTGAGAAACGGATCTTCTCCGTAGGTTTCCTGCCCCCGGCCCCAGCGCGGATCACGAAACAGATTCACGTTGGGCGACCAGAACGTAAGCCCGAGGTACTGCAAGCGCCGGTTGGCTCGGGTAGCTAAGTTGTACTTGGCCCGCGCTTCGGTCGAAATCACGGTCGACACCTCCCGCATCAGGCTGTCGTCGAAGGTTGCGGCCAGGCCGATCGCCTGAGGAAAGACCGTCGCCTCGCCCGCCCGGGCCACACCGTGCAGCCCCTCGTTCCACCAGTTGTAGGCCGGAAGGCCCAGCCGGGGAACGGCCGGAGCATCAAAGCCCAGGAGAGAAATTTTCTCTTCCAGCGTCAGGGTGTGCAACAAATCGTCCAGCCGTTCTTCCGGTGGAAGGGTGTGGTTGCGGAACGCAGCGGGCGATTGGGCCTGGCTGGTCGTGACGACGAGCCCGAGCCACAGCAGGGCCGTGGCCATCCTCCGAATGCCGGTGCGAAGGGGCATTCGTGTACTCAAGTTTACCATTCGGTTTTAATAAAGGAGTTGCGTGGCGGCAATTGCACAAGAAAACAAGAAGGCCGTTTGCAGAAGTTGACTGCCGACGGGGAGGGCACGCGAAGCGCGCGACTTCCTTTACGTTGAGACGAACCGCGTGGCCGGAATCGCGTCCTGCAGGCAATCCACCAGGAAGTTGGTACGCCCCCCGTTGACGATGATGACCTCGATGTGGTGGGCCTTGCAGATGCGCGCCGCCGCCAGTTTCGAGGTCATGCCGCCGGTGCCCAGGCCGTGCTTTTTCTCTTCGATGAAGGGCAGGACCTCTTCGAAGTTAGAGACGCGGGCGATGTGTTGCGCATCGTCGTAGAGGTGAGGATTTTTGTCGTAGAGCCCGTCGATGTCCGACGCCAGCACCAGCTTGTCGGCCTGAATCAGGCTGGCGACCAGCGCCGACAGTTTGTCGTTGTCCCCCACGATCAATTCTTCCACCGCCACGGTGTCGTTCTCGTTGATGATGGGCACGTAGCCGTGGGCGATCAGTTGGTGGATCGTGTTGACCGTATTCTGCTTCGATTCCTCGTTTTCGAAATCGCGGTAGGTCATCAGACACTGCGCGATGCGGATGTCGAAATCACCAAACACTTCGCTGTACATCTGCATCAGCTTCGGCTGCCCGATGGCCGACATGGCCTGCTTGGAGGCGACTTCGTTTTCCCAGCCGGCGATGTTGATGAACTGCCGGGCAGTAGCGATGGCCCCGGACGAGACAATAACGAGGTGGTAGTCGTCGCGGAGGGCGACGATCTGCCGGGCGACGTCTTCCAGTTTACCGCGCGAAATACGGTTGGTTCCGGCGGTCAGCGTCGAGGAACCCAATTTTAAGACAATGATCGGCTTCATCTCAGGCGCGCGTCTGTCCATTCCCCGAAATAAACCACTTGTTGGTGACGAGTTGCGCCAGGCCGATGGGGCCGCGAAAGTGCAGTTTCTGCGTGCTGATGGCGATTTCGGCGCCAAAGCCAAACTCCCCACCGTCGGTGAACCGCGACGAGGCGTTGTGATAAACGGCGGCGCAATCGACCTCCTCCTGATACAAGGCCGCAACGTCGGCATCGGCCGTCACGATCACGGCCGAGTGTCCGCCCGAATGGTCGTTGACGAGCTGAATCGCCTCCTCGACCGAAGCGACTTCGCCCAGAAGAATTTTAGGCGCCAGGAACTCCTCGGCGTAGAGGTCGGGACTGTCGATGGGAACCAGTTGCGGAAAATCGGCACGCAGCGACTCGTCTCCGTAAATCGTCGTCATCCCAATGTCCTGCAAGCGTTGGATCAGTTGCCGGAGTTTCGCTTCCCGCTGAGGCAGGTGTTTGTTCAGCAGCACTTTGTCGATGGCGTTGCAGACGCTGAGGCGCTGTTTTCCGTTCAGGATCAGGTCGATCGCCATCGCGAAGTCGGCGTCGTCGTGCACGTAGACGAAGTTGTTGCCCCGGCCGCTCACCAGCAGCGGAATGCTTGTGTTGTTACGAATGTAGTTGATGAGTCCTTCGCCGCCGCGGGGAATGATCAGATCCACCCGGTGCGTATTATCAGCGATCAGGCGCTGCGTTTGCTCCCGGTTGAAGTCCAGGTACTGCACGTACGACGGATCGGCCCCGTTTTTCGTCAGGGCTTCGTGCCAGAGTTGCACGAGGTAGAGGTTCGACTGTTTCGCCTCTTTTCCGCCTTTCAGCAAAATTTTGTTCCCGGCTTTGAACGCACTGATGGCCGCCTCGATGGTCACGTCCGGGCGCGATTCATAGATGATCAGGATCGTGCCGAAAGGCACCACGCGGTTTTCTACCACCATGCCGTTCGGGTGCGGGTAGCGGCTGAGCACGCGGCCCTGCGGGTCGTCCAGGCGGATGACGTTCTCCACGGCCGCCACCATCCCGGCGACTTTTTTCTCGTTGACTTTCAGGCGGTCGACCAGGGTCGGGTCCAGGTCACCGGCCCGTTCCAGGTCGAGTTGGTTCTGTTGAATGATGTCGTCCTGATGTTCGGCGATCAAACGGGCCAGATCGCGCAGGATCTGGTTCTTATCGAGTTTCTGACGCGTCAGCGTGGCTTCGCCTGCGTGTAAGTTCGTCGTGCTCATGAGTACTCTGTCGGTAATGGCCTTCTGGGCTCGTGTCCTTTCCGCTCCGTAGATTCTTTGGTTCGTCGGGCCTGCCAGCGCGCAAAACGTCGGCCAAGGAGTCGCAAAGGTGGCAAATTTTCCTGTGAAGGTAGCCCATCTGCTGCATTATCTCCACCCGTATACCAAAAGAGAAGCCCCGCAAGAGACCGCCTTCTTGCTACATCGGATCGTGTAGTGACTACCGTCTTCCGGCAAAAAAGAGACGTACCACTTTTACTTGGGTAATGTCCCGGTAAAAGTGGTACGTCTGCACACCGTAGCGTTTGCGGGGTGCGTTAAAGGGTGACGACCACTTTTCCGACTGTCCGGCCCGATTCGATCTGCGCGTGTGCATCGGCCATCCGATCAAACCCGAATGTTTGGGAAACGTGGGCCTTGAGCACGCTTTTTTCCAACAGATCGGCCAGTTGTTGCATCTCGGCTCCGTCCGATTTAACCAGAATGTTGTAGGCCTGTTTGCCTTCCGCTTTGGCTTGTGCGGCCACGGCTTCGTTGGCTCCGCCGACAATGCTGATGACCGTGCCGCCGGGTTTAAGCACCTTCAGCGAGCGCACCGTGTTGTCTCCGCCGAGCGGGTCTAGCACGAAATCGACGTCCGAAACGAGTTCGTCAAACTGCTGGCTGCGGTAGTCGATGTGCTCGTCGGTGCCGAGGCTCAGCACAAACTCCCGGTTTTTGGCCGACGACGTGCCGATGACGTGTGCGCCCAGGTGCTTAGCAATTTGTACGGCAAAGTGACCAACACCGCCCGACGCCGCGTGGATCAGGACTTTCTGTCCCGTCTGCACGTGTGCGTTGTCGACCAGTGCCTGCCAGGCCGTCAGGGCAGCCAGCGTAGCGGCGGCGGCTTCTTCGTACGAAAGGTTCTGGGGTTTGCGGGCCAGATGAGCGGCGGGTGCGGCGACGTACTCGGCATAGGCCTGGCCGTGGCCGGGGAAGTTCACCATCCCGAATACCTCATCGCCTACCTGCAAGTCGGTGACGTCTGCGCCGACTTCGGTAATCACGCCGGCGATGTCCCAGCCGATGATAAGCGGATCGAGGGTTTTGAGCCGTCCGTATACGCCGGTGCCGGTGCGCGTCTTGATGTCGACCGGGTTGAGGCTCAGCGCTTTTACCTGCACCAGTACTTCTTGGGGCTGGAGCGTGGGTTGGGGAATATCCGTGAGGCGGAGCTGTTCGGTGCCGCCGGGTTGTTGCAAAATAAGGGCTTTCATGCGTTTGGGTTTTATGATAAGGCAAAAGTATACCGGATAAGGCAAGAATTTCAGGTATATTTTTGCGTTGTTTCGGTACATTTACACCATGAAGCGCCAGAATCTGCACGAGGCTTATGCCGTCTCTTTCGAAACCTGGGAGGCGAGCCCGGACCTCGGCCACAAGCACAGCTTTTTTGAGTTGGTCTACATCCTGTCGGGCACGGGGCGGCAGTGCATCAACCAGCACCAGTTCGACTACCAGCCGGGGCACCTGTTTCTGTTGACCCCGCAGGACTGCCACGCCTTCGAGATCGAGACGCCCACCACCTTTTTCTTCCTGCGTTTTAACGACATCTACCTCAAGTCCGGGGCGTTTCAGGCCGATCAGATCGAACGGCTGGAGTTTATCTTGCAGAACGCCAGCCATCAGCCGGGTTGCATTCTGCGGCACCGGTCGGACAAAAGCCTGGTGCAGCCGATGGTAGAAGCCATTTACCGGGAGTCGATCCAGCGCGATCTGTACAACCAGGAGCTGGAACAGCAGCTGATCAATACGCTGATTGTGGTCGTGGCGCGTAACATCGCCAAGTACCTGCCCGAAACGGTGGACGACGCGTCGGACGAGAAGATTCTCGCCATCCTGCAATACATCCAGCAGCACATCTACGCGCCGGACCAACTGC
This sequence comes from Catalinimonas alkaloidigena, assembly GCF_900100765.1. Lineage (NCBI taxonomy): Bacteria > Pseudomonadati > Bacteroidota > Cytophagia > Cytophagales > Catalimonadaceae > Catalinimonas > Catalinimonas alkaloidigena. The sequence goes on from NZ_FNFO01000002.1 coordinate 241,641, forward strand.
GCGCAAAGGTGATTAGCGAACGATTCGGCCTTTCCGAAACGTACCTGGGGCGGTACTTCAAGAAGCATACGCAGGAGACGCTACAGCAGTACATTGCCCACTACCGCACGCGGATGATCGAGCACCGCCTCCGCCACAGCGACCTGCGCATCCACGAAATCGCGCTCGATTTTGGCTTTACGGACGAAAGCCACCTCAACAAGTTCTTCAAAAAACAGAAGGGTCACAGCCCGGTGGCGTATCGCAAGCAATTGCGGGAAGCGGCTGCCTAGCGCCGGGTTCAGGCAATCAACGCCTTGTTTTGTAAGGGGCGGGGTCTGCTCATGCGCCTTCGTGAATGATCTGATACGCGCCACGGGCGTGGTCTTCCAGAAACAACTTGTAATCCTGCGTGACGCGCTTGGCCGCGGCTTCGGCAAACTCCACAGTGTCGGCACAAAACACCTGCGGCGTAAGCGACGAGAGGATTTTCGCTTCGGCGTTGCCCTCCATCATGCCGGTGTCTTCGTCGGAGCGGGCGTGCGAGATGGACAGCGTTTTGCCGCAGATGTCGGCGTACTCTCTGAAGTCGTCGTGATCGAGCTTTTCGATGTCGATCTCGTCTTTGAAGGGGCTGCGTTCCTGCACGACGTAGCTCTGCTTGTCAAACTCGACACACCCGTAGTAAGCATCCCCGCCGGCCAGTTGGACGGTATGTGCACTGACAATGCGCGAGGCCTGCTCATCTTTGTCTTCGGCATGGGGCGGCACCAGCCCGTACAACGCCGACCGACGCGCCTGTTTCAGCTCCAGCATAATGTCGTCGCCGTTGTCTTCCGTTTCACCGTCGATCAGCACCAGGTACCGGTCCAGGCCCAGGCTGGCGGTGCCGCTGTCTTTTTTCAGCGCCACGTCTTTCACCTGAAAATGTCCGCCCCGCGCGCCGTTGCCAATGTTGTTTTCCTTCTTGTATTTGTTGATGATGCGCTGAAACTTCTGGACGTGCTTCGACCAGGGCACGATCTCTTCCGAGGGCAGAAATTCGCCTTTGTCGAGGTCCACCCATTTGCTCAGGAACTTGGTGCGGTCGGAAATCGACTTTTTCAGCAGCTTGCGGATCATCGGCGGGCTGTTGTCGATCCGGTACTGATGCCACTTTTCCCGGTCGTCCTGCGCAAACGACTGAAGCCCCGCCAGGTACCCGTTTACGAACGCACGGACAATTTTGCGGGCTTTCTTCTTGGAAAATCCGTTGCCCCGCGCCGCCAGGAAAAAGCCGGTGGCCCCGCGTTTCACATCCCATGAGAAAGGCGCGACAAACGCCTCGTCGAAATCGTTGACGCCGAAAATCGGTGCTCCGTTTTCGTTCGGCATCACGCCGAAATTTTCAGGATGCACATCGCCGATGGTGAACACGTAGGGCAGGTGGGCGTCCATGCCGGCGTAGTCGCGGTAGTAGAGCAGCGCCGTGCCCCGGAAGAAGATGAACGGCGACGTAGCGAGTTTGTCGAACTTAGCCTGCGCGCCTTCCGGCCGGTTATGAATGCGGAACTGGTGGTCTTCGCGCAACGTCTGGCGGATGTGCAGGCGTCGCTCCCAGGTAGGCAACAGCGAAGGTGAGAAATGGACTGCGTTCTGCGCGCAACTGTGGGCATACTGCCGGAACTGATCCCATCGCTCCGGATTGAAACTGTGGGTTGGCTTGATGATGAGCATAAAAAAAGGTTTCGTCTCTGCTGAAACGAAACCTGCGTCAGAATGATACAAGACTTGATAGCCGGCGTCAGTAGACGGTGGAAGAACGGAAGCCTCTTGAAGCGCTGAATGCTCTACCCGCGCCGCTTTACCGAAGCGCCAGTTGCTCTTTGTAGTCGATCTTCATCCGAGGGTAGTACTTGGGGTGCAGGTAACGGAAAATTTCCTGACAGCTGGCGCACCGTTTCGGGTATTCGGTCAGCACTTCCTGCAAACGATTTTCTGCCTGCAGGCGGCGGTGCTCGGTAATGGGCAGGGCGTCGTCGGTGACGTACTGCACGGCGTCGGCAAAGACCTCTTTCATAAACTCAGTCTTCCCGATGTAGACCCCCGAATTGATGTAGAGCGGTTGCGAGCCACTTTCGGCGGCATTCTGGTCGGCCCATTCCTGCACGTCGGGCATGCACTCGTAGCCGGCCGGGTAAGCGGTTTCGGAAAACAGCAGGTCGCAGTTCTCTTTTTTCAGAAGATCAATGGCCAGCCGCGGGTCTTTTTGCAGAATGGCGTCGTCGCTGTCGCAATACAAAACGTAAGGCGTTTTGCACTTGCCGCTTTGCAGATACTCGTGAATTACCTGGATTTTCTGCCCGTGGTGCCACCCTTGCGGTGCTTTGGGAGGCGTCAGGACCACGAAATCGTGAATGCCCACGTAGTGCAGGCTCTGTTCCATGATGGGCGGCTTGGGATAATTGTGTACCAGCACAATAGTCAGATCATCCGAAGGGCCGAGTTGGTTACGCAAGTGGCGACTGAACAGCGGAATGACGACCGACGCCGGCAACTTGGTGTAGTCCCTACGGTGAATGACAATCTGATCGAAGTTGCGTTTTTTGTACAGAATTTTCAATGCCCTAAACGCGATCAGAACCGGGGGGATTTGCTTTAGATTTTCTTTGAGGCTCATGAGCGAATAAAAATTTTCCTTAGCGTTTGGATAAAAGGGAGGGGGAATGGCTACAAAAATAATAAAATAGAAATGTTAAAATTATAATTTGAATTATTTTTATTTGATGGATTGTTCAAGTGTGGGAAAGAACTGAGGCGGGCGGCGGTGTTTGCTGGCTTGTTCGTAGGCGTATGCCAGGCGAATAAGCGTGGGTTCGCTCCAGGCCGTGCTGAAGAAGGAGATGCCCACCGGCAGCCCGTGGATGAAACCAGCCGGTACGGTAAGGTTCGGGTAGCCCGACACGGCTGCCGCCGACGAACTCCCTCCCCCAAAGTGGTCGCCGTTTACCAGATCGGTTACCCAGGCCGGTCCGCCGGTGGGCGCGACAATGGCGTCGAGCTGGTGCTTCTGCAAGGTAGCGTCGATGCCCTCGTCCCGCGTCAGGCGCAGGTTCCGGGCCAGGGCGTTCTGGTAGGTGGTGTCCGAAAGTTCTCCTTTTTTCTGGGCTTCCAGAAAGGTCTCCTGCCCGAACCAGGGCAACTCTTCCGAGGCATGTTCCTTGTTGTAGGCAATCAGGTCTTCCAAGGTTTTAACCGGTACGTCTGGCCCGACCGTTTTCAGGTAGGCGTTCAGGTCATGCTTGAATTCGTACAGCAGCACGTCGTATTCCGTACGGCCCCACTGCCCCCGGGTTTCCAGCGAAACGGGATCGACCAGAACGGCACCCTGTTGGCGCAATACTTCCAGCGCATCTTCCATCAGCTCGTCCACTTCGGCATCGAACCCGAAGAACTGCCGCGCCACGCCGATGCGCGCACCATTCAGCCCCTTGGCGTCCAAAAACTTGGTGTAGTCGGTCTGGCTTTTGCCGTTGCTGGCGGCGGTCGCCTCGTCGGCGGCATCCACGCCGGTCATTGCGCTCAGCATCAAGGCCGCGTCGGCGACGGTGCGGGTCATGGGGCCGGCCGTATCCTGGCTGTGTGCAATCGGAATAATGCCGGAACGGGAAACCAGTCCCAGGGTGGGTTTCAGGCCCACCACGCCGTTGGTCGTCGACGGGCAAACAATGGAGCCGTCGGTTTCCGTGCCGATGGCCGCCGCACAGAGGTTGGCCGACACCGCCACGCCCGAGCCGGAGCTGGACCCACACGGATTCCGGTCCAGAATGTAGGGGTTGTGCGTTTGCCCGCCCCGGCCGCTCCAGCCGCTCGACGAGTTATCGGACCGGAAATTGGCCCACTCGCTGAGGTTGGTCTTTCCCAGAATGATGGCGCCTGCCTCGCGCAGGCGTTGCACCAGAAACGCGTCTTTTTGCGCCACGTGGTTGGCCAGCGCCAGCGATCCGGCAGTGGTTTTCATCTGATCGCCGGTGTCGATGTTGTCTTTCAGCAGAACCGGGATGCCGTGCAGCGGGCCGCGTTCCCCTTTGTCTTTCCGCTCCTGGTCCAGTGCCTCGGCAATTTGCAGCGCCTCCGGGTTTACCTCCAGCACGGCGTTCAGCTTCGGGTTGAGTTCTTCGATGCGGTCCAGGTAAAGTTGCGTCAGCGCCCGGGCCGTATAGCGCCCTTCGCGCATGGCTTCCTGAAGCTGCAGCAGCGTCATCTCTTCCAGAGCAAACGCCTCGGAAGCGGTGGTTGCTGACGTGGGTGAGGAAGAGCAAGAGCACGCCCCCAGGGGCAACAGTGGCGCCAAGGCCAGGAACGATCCCCCGAGCGAGCTCAGGTGGAGAAAATCACGACGATTCATTCAGAGTGTGATCAACGGTAAAACGATAGGAAACAGTAGCCTCAGTTGCGCTCTACGCGGTAGGCGATGAGTTGCCCCGCCACCATCACGGGCAGGTAAACCATATCGCGGTCGGGGGCGAGCTCCAGGTCGGCGGTGCCTTGGGTGAGCGTCATCAGTTCGATCGGCCCCCGGTCTTGGGTGTAGTACATCACTTTGCCGGCCCCCCAATCGGTCAGAAAATAGCCGTCTGGGCCGTCGGGCTCGAGGGCATCCAGTCCGCCGACCGGTTCCAGGTCGCGCAGGGGTTTGATGGAAGCATCGTCGAGTGAAATGACCTGCAGGTAGCGTTCGCTGCCCGGATTGGCCTTGGTGCTGTCGGCGGCGGCAATCAACAGCGCGCCATCGACCACATGCACGCCGTTCGGCTCGGGGATGTCGACCCAGGAATCGAATGTGCCTTCGTGCAGGCGATAGACGTGACCGGCCCGCGAATCCGAAACGTAGACGTTGCCGTCGTCGTCGAGGGTAACGTCGTTCAGAAAAATGCCGCCCGCGGCGGGATACCGTTGCTCGACTTTGTTACCGGCAACGTCTACCACCACCAGTTCGTCGACGTCGGCCACGTACAACTTGCCGTCGCGCAGGGCCAGCCCTTTGGGGCCTTTCAGGCCGGTAATCCACATCTGGTTTACCAGTTCGCCGTCGGGCGAGACCTTCGACAGGTAGCCTACTCCGTTGGCTACGGACGAGTCGCCGTTGATGCTGGAAACGTAAAGCATGTCGGTCGTCTCGTCATACACCACCGACTCGGGGCGCTTCAGGCCTTCGGTTAGTTTCCAGACTTCGACGAGGCGCACGGGGGCGTCGGGTGTAGCGACGGTGGTCGAGTCTTCAGCCATGGCTGCCTCGTCGGTCGAGGACGGTTGTTCTCCGCAGGACCAGAGCAGACAACCCGTTATAAAAAAAGAAGAGAGAGTAAGCGTACGCATAAGAGAGTGAGAGGTTTGAGGCGTCAAATTAAGGCATTCAGATCGAAACAGCCAGATGGTCAGGGCGTTTGCTGTCGAAGGAGGCCAGCCAGGTAGGGTAGGCACAAGACAGGGGTGTGGCGAGGTGTTGCGGAAAAGGGGAGGCTCCGAAGAGGTGACCGGCCACGTGAAACAGCCGTGATGGCAGGAGCAGCGGTGTCCCGAACGCTTCAAATCCGAGGGTCCAGGCCGTTTCGTGTCCGACAGCCAGTGCGGTGAGTTCCAACTGCACACCTTCGTCCTGTGAAGCTTCCGGATCGACTTCCGTTACCCGTTTGTGGGTAACAGAAAACTGCCGTAGTTGCCGGGTTTTGGTCACGTTGAGCCAGGGCAGGTCCGTCGTGGGCAGGTGGTCGAGCCACTGTTGCGTGGGTGCGTCTTGCTGGCTCCACTTTACCCAGTGGTTCAGCACGCCCGTGACGCCGGACGCGAGTTGCACCGGTTCGTCGCCGCCACGTTGGGCTTTTACCTCGAACAGCGCGTTTTTTCCTGCCGTCCGGCGTTTGATGCCGACGGCGGCGCTGGGCATCATCAGGTAACCATCGGTGCGGGTTGCCGGGGCCGAGGGCGACCCGTGCGCGAACCAGCGGTAAACGTCGGCGGGCACGGCACCGGCAAAAAACCAGCGGACTTCGGTGCTAAAATGCATGGCCCTAAACTACGATTCTTCGGGGGAAGCGGGGCGCTCCAGGTGGCGCACCCGCAGCGTGTCGACCTCCAGGGTGCCGATTTTCAGGCGGTGAACGGTGCCCTGGCCAAGCGCCAGGCGGCCAATCGCCACGGCTCCGATGGCTAGCGCGCCAAAGGCGATCGCGCCACCCGCCAGCGCCCCGAGGGCAAAACTTCCGGCGGCCAGTGCGCCGATGGCACGGCGAGGCGTTTTCTGAATCAACTTAGTGTTGGACTTGGACATGGGAGTGAGGATGCGTTTCGTAGTGACGGCGAAGCAGGTCTTCGCCAAAGTCGTTTTGCAAATCGCGCCAGACGGTGTGGATGTGGTTGGCGTCGTTCTGGGTGTTGTCGAACTCAAACAGGACCGTCGGACCGTGAATCCGGTAATACGTCCCGGTGCCCGACCGGTCGCCTCCGGCCCAGGCGAAGTAGAGGCTATCGAGGCCGGCCGCCTTAATCTTTTCCAGCTCGGTGTGCGCAAAGTCGTGTTGCAGGTTGTGTGCCGCTTCTTCCACAATCATCCAGAGAACCAGCCGCTGTGCTTCGGTCAGGTCGGTAGCCCGGATGCCCTCGAATTTTTCCAGTTCGGCGCGGCGCTGGTTTCCCGAAACGATTTCGTACGGCGACTCCGCCGCGATAACGGCCCGCCGGCGCTGGTCAGCGTTCAGCATGCCGAGTAGTTGCAGGCCTAGATCCTCTTCGTCGGCCAGAATGCGGAAGCCGGCGTAGGGGCCGCTGCGCACTTCGCCCGGATTGGAGCCGTAGAACGCCGGAGTGATGGCCAGCGCGCCGTTGGCCGAACTGAAGTTGAGCGACAGGTGATGCCCCTCCACGCGCCAGCCCCAGGGTTCGTCCGGCTGTGCCGGATCGCCAAAAAGCGTGAAGTAATACTTCTCCGGATCGCGTCGCACGGGGTTCTGTTCCATTTCGGCCAGCACCGTTTCCAGGTGCATAATGCTGGTGGCTTTCAGGTACCCCTGCGAGCTGAGAGCACTGCGCATCAGCGCAAAGGCTCGCCGACGCTGGTCGAGCGTCATGTTTTTTAACATCAAACCCTCGCGGTCGTGCGGCACGTAGTACCAGTTCTGCCGCTCTTCGTCTTCCATGGTGCGGCACATCGTTTGTCGTTGCGCCTCGTCGACACTCTCTAACAGCGCCAGCGCTGCCTCGCGCATGCTTTGCAGGGCGTCGGTCGGGGGTGTGGTGTCGTCCGTGGGCGCCGGGCGACGGGAAGGCAACTGGGAGGCTACAAGGGCTACGACACTGGCCAAAACAGCCAAAAAGAGCAGACGGACTTTCATGGTGGGGGAGGGCAGGATTCCAAAAAAAGTTAGCGATATTGAAAGCAGGCAAACGACCCCGGACGGGCCCCGACTGCAGTACGTTTAAAGATCGAGAATTATTTCGGAAATCTTCTTACGGGCAGGCAACCCTCCGGAAATTTGCGACGTGTGGACGCTGAAACCATTGCTACGTGTCATCTCCGCGGGAAGAAAACGTACTGCCGCTGATTCAGGGTTGTATCGACCAGGATCGGAATAGCCAGCGCATGCTGTACCAACACTTTTACAGCTATGCGATGAGCATCTGTATGCGCTATGCACCGAACCGGGAAGATGCGCTGGAGATTCTGAACGACGGCTTTATGAAGATCTTCACGAAAATCGACAAGCGGTACGATACCAGCCGGTCGTTTGCCGGATGGCTGCGTCGTATCATGATCAATACCGCCCTGGACTACTACCGGAAGCAGGCTCGGCAGCCCCACGAAGAAGAGTTGCAGCAGGCCGCGGCCGTCTCGCTCGACGGCGATCAGCTGGCGCAATTGCAGTACGAAGAGTTGGTCGACATGGTCCAGAAACTCACACCCGCCTACCGGACGGTGTTCAACTTGTACGCCATCGATGGCTTTAATCACGAAGAAATAGCGGCGATGCTGCACATCTCGGTCGGGACGTCAAAATCGAACCTGGCGAAGGCCCGCGTCAAATTGCAGCATATGTTGGAGAAGCATTACAACCATGAAAGAATCAGGTCCACCTGAGTCGAAGCATCCGATCGACCAGTTTTTCAGGAAGGCGCTTGAGCATCATCCGTTTGAACCGGATGCTGCTGCCTGGAAAGCGATGGAGCGACGCCTGGACCGTCCCCGCCGCCGGGGATGGTACTGGACCGGTGCGGGGTTGCTGTTGCTGTTGGGGGGAATCGGGCTGTGGTGGGCGTTGCGTACGGACCCGACTGCGCCTGGCCGAACTACCGTCGGAACCGAAGTGACGGCCGGGGCAGATACGGAAACGGGCGACGCCGCAAGTAATCCTACTGAGCTGACCGAAGCATCGCCGAACCCCGCCGATCAGACAGAGGCACCAGACAACACTCCCGATCGGCTCCTGTCGAATCCTGCCCCTGACGAAGAAACGGAGAAGGCCCAACTGCCAGACCCTACCGTGGCTGACAAAGCCCTATCCACCGCCCAGGCGAAGCCGGTTTCGCCTGGGCTTTCTCCCCCTTTCGCAACGACTGATTCCTCTGCAACCGCCGCTTCTACCTACGAGGCACCGCAGCGGAGCACCACACCGCTGCGTCACGCAACGGCCGATGCTGCAGTAGTGACCCCCGCACGAACGGATTTGGAGCAACAAGCGCCAGGACAAGTGAGCCCGGAAGCGTATGCTACCCAGAGCAAGGCCAATGGGGCTGCATCTCCACCCACAACACGGGCCGACGCGCCCCTGACGTCGCCATCGGCACAGCCACGCGCTGCCTCGCCTCCGCGGTCCGACACTCTGGCGTCCCTTCAGGATGATAAGTCCCTAAGTCTTGATGGGGGCGTGAAGGCACCAAGATATGGCACCCAAACCGCAACAGAGACCACGCTGGTCAGCAACGGACCACTTTTCAGCCAGGCTACGCCTTCGGAAACCCCGGGGGCAATTCCCGTTTCAGGCGATTCTTCCACGGACGTTAGCGCCTTCCGTGATGCCCGATTGTTGGAGGAACGAGAAGGCGCACCGGCTACCCGCCGCACCGCAGCAAGTACTACCGGTCTGGAAACGCCGCAGGGTGCAGCCTCCCGTGTCGCTGCCGATGGAACCACAGGCGATAGCGCGAGCACCGAAGCGGTGCGGGTGATTGGCGCAACGCAGCCTCCCGCTTATGCTGATTCGGTTACGGCCTCGCCCGAACTGCCGGAAGAACATTTTTTACCCGAAGAAAAAACGACGAAACCCAATCCCATGCCGCTGGAGGTGCCTACCCGGTTGGCGTTGCAGCTTTTCGTAGCACCCGACATCAGCCGAACGCCGCAAGGTGTACAATCGGGATTGGGAGGTGATGTGGGCCTCAGCCTGGAGATGTTCCTGACGCCTCAGCTGAGCCTGACGGCCGGAGCGGTGTATGCCAGCAAGCATTATACGGCCAAAGGGGCCGAGTACCAGCCCTGGCCGGGCTATTGGTCGCACTATGGCATACCAGACCGGATCGCAGCCGTTTGCCGGGTTCTGGATGTGCCGCTCAACCTGCGGTATTATGCGCTGCAGGGCCGGAAAAACGCGCTTTTTGCCAGCGCGGGAGTGTCCAGCTATTTCATGCTTTACGAGCAGTACGACTATATCTACAACTACTCGTCCCGGCAACCCTATCGGCACCGCGAATACAACGCCAATCAGCACTACTTCGCGGTGGGCAACGTATCGGTGGGTTACCAGCGTCAGCTTGGCGACAACCTCGCGTTTCAATTGGAGCCGTTCGTCAAACTAGCGCTGGGCGACGTAGGCTTCGGCAACATCCGGCTTCAGAGCGCGGGCGTATTTCTGACGTTCAAATACCGAATGTACTGAGCCTCAGGCTTCTGCATGAAGGAGCCACGCTTCCGCCTGCTGCATCTGGTAGAAAAAGCCGAGCTGCACACCTTCGGGCGTGAGCATAAACGTAGGGTGCGTGGAGGCGGTCGTCACCGATGGGTTCCGCACAAAGGCCAAGTAGCACAAGCCCGCTTCGGCCGCCATCGGCACCAAACACGTCATAATCCATTCGCGGCCCACCTGCCATACCTCTTCGCAATGACGCAGGTCGGCAATGTGGCGGGGACTTAACTGACCCAGATCCACTCCTTCCAGAAAGCTAATCTCGATCTCGGCGGGCGCTACGGGCGCAAACCAGCGTTGCACCACGACGTGGTGCTGCTGATCGTACTGGGCATCGTAGTAAGGGTGCAACCATTCGTTGTGCAACTCTTTCAATATTTCCATCTTCGCGGGGCTGCTGAAAAGCATTAACGGGTGAAAAGTTGGGGTCTGCACTACTGCATCGGCACGTTTGCCGTCCAGGCAAAAAGTAGCTCAGGATTGCCGGACGTAAGCCCTTGTTCTTCAGACAAAAACGGTGGTGGGAATGAAGACAGAACCAGAAGTGTACCGATGTAGCCAGACCGAAAAGTTTATGGGGATAACGGAGGCAAACAGGACAAATTTTAAAAAGTCATGAAAATCAGCCGATTCGGGGGATATTCTGCCTCAATCGCGCACCTCGTCCACCTCGATGCCCCGGTGGCGCAGGTTGTTCCACACGTCGGCGTGGTCCAGCCCAAAGTAGTTTTCGCGGGCGTAGAACGTAGACGACGTGCCGTCCGCGTTGCGGTAAATCACCTGAAAACGATAGGTGTCGCGCCCCAGTTCGTGCTTTTGCACCACACGGCGGATGCGCTCGATCTGGTCGTAGGGAAACATGTCGATGCGCTCACGGTTGCGGAACACCAGCCCCTCTTTCAGAAAGTAAACTCCGTCGCGGTAACGGTTCTGCAGCCGCGCCGCCTCTTCCAGAAACTTCTTTTTGCTGCGGTACCGGAGGCGTGCCACCACGGCCAGAGCGATGGTGATGGCCAGCAGCACGAGGTAGACCCCGACGGAGCCGCCCGTGATGTTCACGACACTGTCGAAATAGTCGAGCTGCGAAATCAGGGTAGAGACGGTTAGCAAGGCAACAAACACCAGACTCAGGCCGATGGCGAAGGTAAAGACCAGCATGTGCGAGAAAAGCGGCTTTTTGTTGGGATAGAAAACCGCTTCGGGCGGGGCTTTACGGGTCGGATCGGCAATGAACTGGTACTCCGGTGAAACTTTCGATTGAAAGTTGTCGAGCCATTGGTTTAAATTCAGTTTCATTGGTCTTTTCTGCGTTAGTTGAAAGGTGTTGTTCGGGAAAGAAATGTCGTTACGTGTGTTACTTTTCTTGTACGCGCGGCAAAGGCTGTCGAGTTACAAAAAATCTCCCCGAAAAACGGCCTGGATGCAGCCCAGTGCATTTTCGCTACGTTTCGCTCAACTCTCCTCCTGATTTGACGTAGGCAGGGGTGGACTGTTCTGTAATTCACCATGCGTTTTTCTTTGAAAGAGTCCTGGAGTTTTCTGAAGGAAATGTTTCAGGCTTACAGCGACGACGACTGTTTTACGCTGGGCGCGGCGCTCTCGTATTATACGGTGTTTTCGCTGGCGCCGATCCTGATCATCATCATTGCTCTGGTCGGCTTCATCTTCGGGCCTGATGCGGTGCGGGGCGAAATTTATCACCAGTTGGACGGCTTGCTGGGGCCGGAAAACGCCGCCCAGATTCAGTCGCTGGTCCGGAACGCATACCAGAGCCAGTCGGGCATTGTGGCCACCGTCATCGGGATCATTACGCTGGTGTTTGGGGCGACGGGGGTGTTTACCCAACTCAAAAAATCGCTCAACATCGTCTGGCAGATGAAAGCGGAAGCCAAAAGCGGCATCCTGCGTTTTGCGCTCGACCGGCTGGTGTCGTTCGCCATGGTGGTCGCCATCGGGTTCGTGTTGCTGGTGGCGCTGGTGGTCGAAGCGCTGGCCGCTTCGCTGAGCGACTACCTCGAACAGCTGATTCCGGCCTTTTCCGGGCCTCTCGTCGTCACGGTCAATTTCGCCATTACGCTGGTGCTGACCTCGCTGATCTTCGCATGCATTTACAAGTTTCTGCCCGACGCCAAAGTGCGCTGGAGCGACGTCATGGTCGGGTCGTTGGTCACGTCGCTGTTGTTTGCATTGGGGCGGCTGGGCATCGGGTTGTACCTCAGCAAAAGCAACGTGGGAGAGACGTTCGGGGCGGCGGGATTTCTGGTCGTGCTGCTGACGTGGGTCTATTACAGTTCGCAGATCCTGTTTCTGGGGGCGGAATTTACGTACGTGTACGCCCGTCGGTACGGGTCGGGGATTCAGCCGAGTGCCAACGCCGTAAAGGTGGAGCGTAACGAAGTGGAAGTGCCCGACGAATCTCCCCAAGCCTAAAAGGAGAAGGTGGTTCGACGCTACCTTGGGTACCGACAAACCACCTTCTGTGCGGCGACCGGGCGCGTACGACCGGACGTTATTTCTTTTTGTTTTTGCGCTTTTGCTTGCCCTGCGGGGCTTTCTTCAGCTCGGTAGACGGCGAGGCGGAACCGGGCGCAATCATGCGCTGCGGTTGCAGGAAGTCGGACGAGTCGACGGCGCCTTCCTTGCCGAGGTAGACCCAGCTCACCGTATCGGTAAAGCGCCGGAACACGTCGTTGACGTGCGACAGCGTGGTGGTGTTGACCTGATCGGAAAACGTTTCGGCCCGCCGCCAGTTGCCGGCGACTTCGTTGGTGCCCAGGGCCATGGCAATGTCGGCGTTGGTTTCCTGCCCCATGTAGTGGCGCGTCAGGAACATCTGCTTTTTCCCTTCCAGCTCCTCTTCCGAAAAACCGTTCGTCTTCACCGCGTTGATTTCCTGAATCATCACTTTCAGGCTTTGCGCCGGATCAGTCGTCGAGATGTAGACGCCGTTGGTGGGGCTCAGTACCGACCCTCCTGCAAAGGCGGCGGGCGCGTACGAAAGGCTACGCTTGGTGCGTAGTTCCCGGAAAAAACGGTCGTTCAGCAACGACATCGCCAGCTGGTTGGCGACGTAGTCGTCGGAGGCCCACTCGGGCGCGTTCATCAAGCCCAGAATGTAGTTTGTCTCCAGGTTGCGGGCTTCCAGGTGCGCACCCTCTTTGACTTTGGTGTCGTTGACGTACCGCTCGGCCGCTTCGCCTTCGGGCAGTTGCGCCAGGCTGGCGGCGATTTTAGCTCTCAGGTCGGCTTCGTCCACGTTGCCGACCACCACCAGAAAACAGCGGGCTTTGCCCAGAATCAGACTGTAATAGCCCGTGACCTGTTCGAGGGTGAGGGCGGTCAGCGTTTCCGGCGTGCCGTCCGGATCTTTCGTTACGCTGCTGGTATCGTCCCAGGCATTTTCCCGGGCCAGGTCGCGCAGGCGCGCATCGGGGTCGGAGGCTTCCTGCCGGGCCGCGGCGATCATCTGCTCTTTGAGGATGGAAAACTGGCCGGCGGGCATCGCCGGATGCAACACGGCGTCGGTAAACAGCTTCCACGACGTGTCCCAGTTCATCTTCAGGCACAGCATGCTCATGTGGCTGTAGCTGGTGGTGGCTTCGCTCGAAAACGAAGTGCCCAGGTTTTCGGCGATGGCCGAAAAGGCGTCTTTGTCGAGCGAATCGGTGCCGCCCGACATGGCCAGTTCGAACGCAATGGCTTCGATGCCCTGCGCGCTGGCGGGGTAGTTGCTGGTGCCGCCTTCTACAAACAGCCGCACGCTAACCGACTCTTTCACCGAAGGTTTATAAATCACTTTCAGGCCGTCGACCTCGAAGGCCTGCGTGGTGAGCCGGTGTTCCGACTGCACTTCGGCCTGGGCCCAGGCGGAGAAGGAAAATCCGGCGGCCGCGACGACCCAAACGAGGAGGAAGGCAATGCTTGCACGATAGTTCATAAGTTATTCTGCCTTGGCGTTAAGCGGTTTGAAATTTTGGGTATCGACCATGCCCTGTTGCATCATGGGCGATACCAGAATGCCGGTCACGTTGGGCTGCCCCTGAATGTACTTGCGCACGTAGCGCTTGATGTCGGCGCGCTTCACCTGCTTCAGGTTTTCGATGTAGTTGAGGTAGTACTGCATCGAAGCGCTGGCCCACCAGAACGTCAGCGTATGGACAAAGTCGGTGGTCGATTCGCGGCTGTAGAGGTCGTCGATCGCCAGCATGTTCTTGGCGGTTTCCAGTTGCTCGTCGGTAAAGTAACCGTCCTCGTCCCACTGGGCGATTTCGGCTTCCAGCGCGGCCATAGCTTCGTCGACTTTGGTCGGGTTCGGCACCATAAAAATCTGGATCGGCCCGACGTACTTCTGCGTCAGGTAACCCACGCCTACCTGCAAGGCCAGCCCGGACTCGACCAGCGCCTTGTTCAGTTTGCTCGACTGCTGGCTGAGAATGAACGAAAACACATCGGCCGCATAAGTGGCCTCCAGGTCGTTGCGCGTGTCCGGTCCCTGAAACTGGATCATCACGATCGGTACCTGCGTATTGGGGTTGACCGTCACGAACGATTTCGATGCTTTCAGCGGCTTGATTTCCGGAACCGGATATTTTGTGAAGATGTCGAAGTCGCTCGGCTGCCAGTCGCCGTAAATCTCCTGCGCCATCTTTTCGACGTCTTCGTGGTTCACGTCACCGGCCACGACCAGCAGCGTATTGTTCGGGTAGTAGAACTTCTGCTGGATGAACTTCATCTTCTCGGGCGTGGCATTCAGGATGATGTCGTGGTCGCCGATTACGTTCTTCCGGCTGTAGTTGTCGCCCCACAACAGCTTATTGGCATCCTGCATCAGGTAAAACACCGGGCTGCTCTCGGCACGCTGAAACTCGCCGTCGACCACCGGGTTTTCCTTTTTCATCTCTTCTTCCAGAAACAGCGGGTGCCGGATGGCCGAGTTCATAAACTGCAACCCTTCGGCCAGTTTCTGGTTCGACAGCGTGATGAAGTAGTTGACCCGCTCTTCGTTGGTCGTGCCGTTGAACACGATGCCCAGTTCGTTGACCCGCTCCATGAACTTTTCCTGCGACGGAATGTCCTGGTTGGCTTTGAAAAACATGTGCTCGTACAGATGCGACAGGCCGTCGTATTCCGGCGGCTCGGTGTAGGCCCCGTTGCGTACGGCCAGTTCGATCGTGGCCAGCGGCACGCTCGGGTCTTCGATGGTCAGCACTTCCAGGCCGTTGTCGAGCTTGGTGTGGAAAAAATTATCCGGCAGGTTTTCCGGTGGACTCGCCACGGCGGGCAAGGCTATGAGGACGGACATCAGGCCCGAAAGAAATCTTCTCATATGAGGTTGAATAAAGCTGATAAGTGGACAAATGTAAATTGTTACATTGATTTGTACTAAAAAAATGGTGCGGCACCGGGCCGGACTTTAAGAAAGGACGGAGCCGGCGGTTTTCTACTCACCTAGACCTTTCTGGTAACGAAAAGGTTTTCAGGAACTTGTATACTCCGACAAACCGGTTGCGTAGGGCCGGGCCACGCTAAGCCGGAAACATAACCGTTAGCGTATGCCAGCCCTCGGCATAGTCGTAGCGGAGCGTCAGGTGGTTGGCGGTGCAGATCTGGTGCACAATGGCCAGGCCCAGCCCGATGGAATCCGGGTCGCCACTGCCTTTGCGGAAACGCCCGAACAGTTGCTCGACCGGTATTTCCGGCGCGGGCCCTGTGTTGCGGATTTCCAGGTGCGTGGGCCGCAGCGTGACGTGTACCTGCCCCCGTGGCCCGTTATGGCGGATGGCGTTGCCGATCAGGTTACTGAGCAGCACTTCGGCCAGTAGGGGATGGAGCCCGACCCAGACGGGCGCTTCGATGGTCTGCTGCAAGCGCAGCTGCTTGATGTCGAGTAGCTCTTCGAACCCGTTCAGCGTAGCGCGCACCTGCGTGCTGAAGTCGATCGGTTGTTCGATGACAAATTCCTGGTTTTCGACCCGGTTGAGCAGCGTCAGTGCCTGATGGACCCGGGCCAGTTTGCCGACGGCGGCGTGGGCGGCCATCACCAACTGGGCCTGCTCGTGGCGAATGCCGTCGGAGTTGAGCAGCAGTTCCAGCTTGCCCCGAATCACGGCCAGGGGCGTTTGCAATTCGTGCGACGCATTTTCGGTGAATTCTTTCAGCGACCGATATTCCTGACTGGTGCGTTGCATCATGCTGGCTAATAGCGAGTTGAGTTCGCGAAACTCTTTGGTGTTGGTGGTGGGCAGCACCACGTGCGAGTGGCGTTTGAGGTCGAATGCCTGCACGGCCTGTAGCGCCTGGTAGAACGGCGCTAGCACACGTTGCGAAATAAGGCGACTGGAAACCCCCACAAGCCCGATCAAAAGGAGCGAAATCCAGCCCAGCGATTGTAAAACCCCCGCTTCGATGTCGTCCGGCTCTCCGATAAACGTGTTGGCCTCCAGGTAATAATGGTGCTGCCCTACTTTGTAGGAGGCCGTTGCCCGCAGTTCCCGTTCCGTATGCTGATGGGGCTCGAACCAGACCATCGTATCGACAACGCGCAAGGGCATTTCCGGACGTTCGAGTGGCCACGTGTCCAGCGACGTCTGGTAGCCGTACACGCGCGGTGTCGGTTCGCCCGCCTCCAGTTGCGTCGCCATGAACCGGATGGCGTCCGTCAGTTTCCGTTCCTCTTCCATCAGCAGGCGGTGTTGCACAATGTATAGCACCAGGACGTTGCCCGCAACCAGCACCAGGGCCGTCACGACGAAATACCAGAGCGTGAACTTATCGATGAGTTTCATAGGTAGGTGTTGAACTTGTAACCGTAGCCGTAGACCGTCTCGATGTAGTCTTGTCCCTCGGCTTCGCTGATTTTCCGCCGCAGGTTTTTCACGTGCTGGTAGACAAAATTGAAGTTGTCGAGGTTTTCCGTGTAGTCGCCCCAAAGGTGCTCGGCGATGGTTTGGCGGGTCAGCACCCGGTTTTTGTTGATCAGGAAAAACAGCAGTAGTTCCAGCTCCTTACGCGTGAGGGCCAGCGGTGTATCGTGCACCCGCGCCTCGGACGTTTGGGTGTTGATGCTCAGCTCCTTGAACTGCACGAGCGTGTCGCCGTCCAATTGTTTGCGCCGGTAGATGGCCTTCAGGCGGGCGTGTAGTTCGGGCAGGTGGAAGGGCTTGGTCAGGTAGTCGTCGGCGCCCAGGTCCAGCCCTGTGATGCGGTCGTCCAGCGCATTGCGGGCCGAAATGATCAGCACGCCGCTTTTGATTTTCTCCCGCTGCATCAGCCGCAGCAATTGCAACCCGTCGCCGTCGGGAAGCGTCAGGTCCAGCACCACGCAGTCGTACGGAAAGGCCACCAGTTTGGTCTGCGCGTCGTGGTAGCTGAAGCACACCTCACAGCGGTATTGCTCGCCGCTCAGAAACTCCTGGATGTTGGTCGCCAGCTCCCGGTTGTCTTCAACAATAAGCACTTTCATTGCGCTTTAAAATGAGAAAAACTTTTGAAGAAATGTTGAAGGGAGCTTTGTAGCCTTATTGACGAGACGATGAAGTGACATTTTTTCTGAGAGTGGGATTTTCGTCCGTTCGAGCTTCATCGTGTAGAAAGCTTGCATTGTTGTGTTCAAAGCAAGAAAGGAATATGGAGAAAGTGAACTCGACTGATATTGCGCGCTAAAACGGATATCTTGTGCGAAAACCGCTGTATTACACTTTGAGTGTACTTTTAGGAATGCCTGCGCTGCATTTTGCTTATATAGGCTTTAAAGGAATATTTCGCTGGTTGACAGCAGGCTTTGATTCTTACGTGAAAGGGCAACTGGCACTGATGTTAATCGTCGATTTTAGTATAGTAGCCGCCTTAGGAGGGCTGAGCCTATTTTTTTACAGAAAGGCTAGAAAAGGATAATTCTTGGTTTTGGCTCCCCGCCTCCATCCCAGACTTGGAACGATTTTGTAAGAAATCCTGTCAATTCTGTAACTCCGCTATTGGAGTAACGCCCTATCTTTGTGAGCGTGAACCCCTTTCGTCAACTCATCGTGCTCTTTTTAGCCCTGCTGGTGCTGGTCGCTTCGACCGGGCTGGTGGTGGGTACGCACTGGTGCGCGGGCGAATTGCGGAACCTGGCCCTGTTCGGCGACGCTGCGCCCTGCCCGATGGAGCAGAAGGCAAACGAGATGCCCCCGTGTCATCAGAGTCAGGAACCTCAAAAATCGCAGGACCACGACTGCTGCAAGACCCAGACGCTGGTCGTCGATGGCGTCGATCATGCGGTCGACACAAAAGCCTTTCACCCGGTTGCCGACCTTGACCTCCACTTCGTCGAGGCATTTGCCGCCGTGTTCTTTCCGTTGCTGGCCCCGGCGTCCGATCCGGTGGCCCATACGCTCTACTATTCTCCTCCGTTGCTGAGCCGCGATCTGCCCGTGCTCGGTCAATCTTTTTTGTTGTAGCATAATCTGCGGGGCGCCTTTCGTCATGCGCGTCGTCTGTCCGTCTGTCCTGATGGACGAGGCATCGCCGTACCGTATCCCTAGCGCTACTCCGTCCCTTTCTTTTCATTCTTCTTATTCCACTCATTCCGTGAGGCCGCGCGCCGCGTCCGGTCTCCCGTCTCCAGATCTCCGGTCTTCCGGACAACTCCATGATCGAAAAACTGATTCGTCTTTCGCTGCGCAACCGCGTACTGGTGCTGCTGATCGCCACGGCGCTGTTTGGCTGGGGCGTCTATTCGGTGCAGACCAACCAGGTCGACGCCATTCCCGACCTTTCCGAAAACCAAGTGATCGTCTTCACCGAGTGGATGGGACGCAGCCCACAACTCATTGAAGACCAGATTACCTATCCGCTCGTCACGAACTTGCAGGGGTTGCCTGAGGTGCGCTACGTGCGGGGCACGTCCATGTTTGGGATGAGCTTCATCTACGTCATTTTCCAAGACGAAACCGACGTCTACTGGGCGCGAGAGCGGGTGCTGGAACGGCTGGCCTCGGCGACCGACCTGTTGCCGGAAGGCGCTACCCCCACGCTGGGCCCCGACGGCACGGGCGTCGGGCACGTGCTCTGGTACACCCTCGACGCCCCCGGCATGGATCTCGGCGAGCAGCGGGCGGTGCAGGACTGGTACGTGAAATTTGCCTTGCAAAACGTACCCGGCGTCAGCGAAGTAGCCTCGTTCGGCGGGTTTCAGAAGCAATACCAACTGACGCTTGATCCCAATAAACTCACGTACTACGACCTCTCTGTTCCGCAGGTCATTCAGGCCGTGCGGGCCAACAACAACGAGGGCGGCGGCCGCAAGTTCGAGCGCAGCGACATCGGCTACATCATCAAAACGACGGGCTATTTGCAGTCGGTCGAGGAGATCGAAAACATTGCTGTTGCTACCCGCCAGAACGTCCCGATCCGCGTCCGCGACCTCGCTCAAGTCCAGACCACCGGCGAAAGTCGGCTGGGCATTTTCGACCTGAACGGGGAAGGAGAAACCGTCGGGGGCATCGTGGTGATGCGTTACGGCGAAAACGCCGCCGAGGTGATCGAGCGCGTCAAAACCAAAATGGACGAAGTCGCGCAGGGCCTGCCCGAAGGCATGAAGTTCCAGATCGTCTACGACCGCAGCGGCCTGATCCGCGAATCGATCCACTCGGTGCGCAACACCCTGATCGAAGAGATGATCGTCGCCTCCGTGGTGGTCTTCCTCTTCCTCCTCGACTGGCGCAGTGCCCTCGTCATCATCATCCAGTTGCCGCTTTCCGTCGCCATCGGCTTCATCCTCCTCAACGCCTTCGGTATCTCGTCCAACATCATGTCGCTCACCGGCATCGCGCTCTCCATCGGTGTGATCGTCGACGACGCCATCGTCATGGTCGAAAACGCCTACCGCCACCTCGCCGACGCCCAAGGCGATCGGGGGGAGAAGTGGTAGAAAATCCCTTGAATAAAAGAATTATAGAATTACTGAATCAAAAACATGAAAATGATGAGCGAGGGCAGATTGGAATTTATCGAGCAAGTGAAGCAGCGGACGAAGGCTTTGGCCCTCAACGTGATCCGTTTTACTCAGCAGTTGCCCAAAACGATGGAGGCAGACGTCATAAAAAGACAACTGTTGAAATCAGCGACTTCGGTAGCCGCGAATTATCGGGCGGCGTGTCGGGCGCGCTCCGGCGCGGAGTTTCACGCGAAAGCCAGCATCGTGATCGAAGAAGCGGACGAAACGCTGTTTTGGCTCGAACTGCTGGCAGAGTCCGACATCACTACGGAAGCACGTATCGCGGACCTGAAAAAGGAAGCCACCGAAATCCTCGCCATCATGGCAACCGCCCGCAAAAACAGCCGCCGGTAAGGCATCAGCCCTTCAATCATTATTCTGTGATTCAATCATTCAGTAATTCTATCATTCCTCACTCATGCGCCTTTCCAAAGCTGACCGACTGATGCTGATCGAACGGGCCTCCAAACAGGTGGGGCCGAGCGTGTTCTGGAGCACAGTCATCGTCATTGCCTCCTTTCTGCCCGTGTTTCTGCTGACGGGGCAGGAAGGAAAGCTGTTCAGTCCGCTGGCCTGGACCAAAACCTTCATCCTGATCGTCGATGCGGTGGTGGCCGTCACGCTGACGCCCGTGCTGATCTCGTACTTCCTGCGGGGGCGGTTCCGGCCCGAGCGCCGCAATCCCGTCAACCGGGGGCTGGACTGGCTGTACGGTCCGGTGCTGCGCTGGTGTTTGGAGTGGCGAAAAACCACGATCGGGATCAACCTCGTGGCGTTGGCGGTCGCCGTGCCGATGCTGTTTAGTTTGGGATCGGAGTTCATGCCGCCGCTCAACGAAGGCTCGATTCTGTTCATGCCCGTGACGCTGCCCGATGTATCGAACGGAGAGATCAAGCGGATTTTGCAGGTGCAGGACAAGATCATCCGGTCGGTGCCCGAGGTAGCATCGGTGCTGGGCAAGGCGGGGCGGGCCAACACGGCGACGGACAATGCGCCGCTGAGCATGATCGAAACCATCATCATGCTGAAGCCGCAGAAGGAGTGGCGGCGGGGCCTGACCAAAGCCGACATCGTGAAGGAACTCGACCAGAAACTGCAGATTCCCGGTGTGGTGAACGGCTGGACGCAACCGATCATCAACCGGATCAACATGCTGGCGACCGGCATCCGGACCGACGTGGGGGTGAAGGTCTACGGCCAAAACCTGGATTCGATTTATGCCGTCTCGACGCAGGTGCGGGAAGCCTTATCGTCCGTGGCGGGCGTGGAGGACCTGTACGTGGAGCCGATCACCGGCGGGAAGTACCTGGAAGTCGACATCGACCGGGAGGCGCTGGGACGGTACGGCCTGACGGTCGACGACGTGAACATGACGGTGGAATCGGCACTCGGCGGGATGCCCATCGGCACGACGATCGAAGGGCGGCGGCGTTTTTCCATTGCGGTGCGCCTGGCGGAAGACTACCGCAACAGCCTCGCCCGCATTGAACGCATTCCGATCCAGACACCCAATGCAGGTACCATTCCGCTGTCGTCCGTGGCGCGGCTGCACTTCACCGAAGGGCCGCCCATGATTCAGTCGGAAAACGCGCAACTGCGGGGGGCGGTCCTGTTCAACGTCCGCGACCGCGACCTGGGCAGTACCGTGCAGGAGGCCATTGACAAGATCAACGCCGGGCTGCAACTGCCCCAGGGCTACTACCTAGAGTGGAGCGGACAGTGGGAAAATCAGGTGCGCGCCAACCGGACGCTCACGTGGATCATTCCGCTGGTGCTCGTCATCATTCTGGCCATCCTCTTCTTCACGTTCCGGTCGCTCAAAGAAGCGCTACTCAACCTCGTTACCATCCCCTTCGCCTTGGTCGGCGGCGTCTACATCGTCTACTTCTGGGGCGTCAACCTCTCGGTGGCGGTGGCGGTGGGCTTCATTGCGCTGTTCGGGCTGGCCATTGAAACGGCGATGGTGATGGTGGTCTACCTCAACGAAGCGATGCGCGACCTGGTCGCAGAAAAGGGCAATTCGTCGATGACGATCACGAAGGCCGACATCCGCGAGTACGTCTTCCGCGGGGCAGCCAAGCGCCTCCGCCCGAAGATCATGACCGTCTCGGTGGCGCTGTTCGGGCTGGTACCGGTGCTCTGGGCGACGGGCGTGGGCACGGACGTGATGCAACCCATCGTGCTGCCGATGATCGGCGGGGTGTTTACCTCCTCGATCCACATTCTGCTGGTGACGCCGGTGGTCTTTGAGATGACGAAGGAGTGGGAACTGAAGAAAAAAGGAAAACTGGAAATCTATGATGTCAAACATTAATAAAGCGATCCGGATGATTCGCCATTTTCGCTCCCTTTCCTGGCTTCAGCTGCTCCTGCCCTGGCTTCAGCTTATAGCTGAAGTCCTCGGACACAAGGAAGTTTTCAACTTCCTGAAGGGAAAGAAGAAGGCAGGAAGCTGCGGCGGGGGCCACCCCAAGCTTCCCTGTGTTCAGGGGTTTCAACTGCAAGCTGAAACCAGAGGTGATTTTCGAGGTAATAGAGGAGGCCTCGCGGTCTCCAACGCTATTCTGTTCTTGCTTCTTACCCTGCCCGCCGTGGCACAGACGCCGGTGCTGACGCTAGACAGTGTGCTGGCCGAAGTGGAGCGGAGCAATCCGGGATTGCAACAGTACGACGCCCGTGCTCGGGCGATGGAACAATATGCCGAGGGCTCGACGGCCTGGATGCCGCCGATGGTCGGGGGTGGGGTGTTCATGTTTCCCTATAATCTACAGACGGGCGAGCCGGGGATGATGCCCAGTTCCTACATGCTGTCGGTGGAGCAGCAGATTCCCAATCCGGCGAAACAGCGGGCGCGGCGCGACTACTACGCCTCCCGGTCGGCGGTGGAAGCCGCGGCGCGGGCGGAGGCGTTCAACGACCTGCGGACACAGGCAAAAGAGGCATATTACCGGTGGGTCGTGCTGGCACAAAAGCAGCAGGTGCTGGAAGAAAACGAACGCATCATCGCCTTTATGCTCAAGGTGGCGCGGCTCCGCTATCCCTACAACCAGGGACCCCTGGCGGGCATCTACGAGGCCGAAGCCCGGCAGCAGCAGATTCAGAACGAGCAGTTGATGCTTGCCAGCGACATCGCCAAACAGCGGGTCATGCTCTCGACCCTGATGAACCAGTCCGGCACACCGGCGTTCTCGATCGACACCACCCTGCAACTGCCCGAGCCGGTGCAGGTCGGCCTCGACTCCACCGACCTGTCGGCGGTGCGGAGCGACGTGCAGCGCATCAACCGTTCCATCCAGACCATGCAGCTGAACCTGGCCCGCGAAGGGCTGGAACGCAAACCCGATTTCCGCCTCAGCTTCAACCACATGACGCCCCGCGGCTTCGACCGTCCCAGCATGTTCACGGCGATGGCGATGGTGTCGATCCCGATTGCGCCGTGGTCGGCGGGCGGCTACCAGTCGAACGTGCGGGCGATGAACAGCGAAGTGATCGCCCTGCGGCGGGAGCGCGAAAACCTCTTGAACGAGGCGCGCGGACGGCTGCACTCCCTGGCACTGGAGCTGAACGCGAAGCGGCAGCAGGTGGAAAATTACCGCGACAAGATCCTGCCCGCCCTGCAAAAAAATTACGACGTCACGCTGCTGGCCTACGAAGAAAACCAGTCGGAACTGCCGCCGCTGATCGATGCCTGGGAGGCGCTCAACAGCATGCAACTCGACTACCTGGATCAACTCGAACAATTGTACCTACTGCGCATTCGCTATGAACAAGAACTGGAACGGTAAGCCATTCAACTGGGGATTCATCCTGTGGCTGGCGCTTTGGTTGGCAGCCTGCCAACCCGGCAACACACACGACCACGAGGGGCTGTATACCTGTCCGATGCACCCGCAGGTCATTCAGGAAGGACCGGGCAGTTGTCCGGTCTGCGGGATGGACCTGGTGCCGCAGGCAAGCGAGGGCGACGAAGCGCCGTTGCCCGAAGGCATAGCGCGGCTGAGTGAAGCCAGCGACGAAGCCATCGTCGGGCGCACCGCCACCATCCGGCCCAGCCGCATGTCGCAGAAAGCCACCCTGACGTTGGAAGGGAATGTCGTACCCGATCCGCGCCACGTCCACACGGTCCCCGCGCGGGTCGCCGGTCGCATCGAGCGGCTTTATGTGAAGTACCCGTACCAGTCCGTGCGGAAGGGCGAAAAACTGCTGGACGTCTACAGTCCCGAGCTGGTCACGGCCCAGAAAGAGCTGCTCTACGTCGCCAAGCAGCAGGACACGCAACTGATCGAGGCCGCGAAGCAGAAACTGCGTCTTTTGGGAACAACCGACAGACAGATCGATCGCCTGCTCCAGACCGGACAGCCCAGCTACACGGTTGCGCTGTACAGTCCCTACGACGGTTACGTAACCGATCTGAATGCCACCGCGCTGCCCGAAGTCAGACCCGCTGGCGCTGGCATGGCCACCGCAACTGGGATGGGCATGGGAAGCGCGGCCAGCCAACGTAACGACGGCGGTGCTGCACCGACGTTGAGTTTACGGGAAGGAAGTTATGTCTCGGTGGGGCAGTCCTTGTTCCAGGTTGTGGACCCGAGCCGTCTGTGGGCGGAGTTTCTGGCCCCGGCCGCCGACGCACGGCAGGTAGAGGAAGGAATGCCGCTGCAACTGCTGTTGGGAAATGGCGATACGCTGGCGACGCAGGTCGATTTCGTCCAGCCCTTTTACCAGCGCGGCGAACCCTTCGCCCGCCTGCGGGTCTATCTGCACGATGTGAATGCCCGGGTGGCGGTCGGGCAACTGGTGCGTGGACGCCTGACCTATACCACGCCCGAGCAACTCTGGGTGCCGCGCGAAGCGGTGGTCGACCTGGGTGCGGAGGCCGTGGTGTTCCGCCGCAAGGGCGATGCTTTTCGGCCGGTACCGGTGACGACAGGTGCGATGATCAACGGCAAACGGGCCATCCTGTCCGGGCTCGAAGGCGACGAATGGCTGGCGGCCAACGCGCAAATGCTGGTCGATAGCGAAAGTTTCATCCAGGTAAATGAATAAACACATGCGATTCCTACCACCTAAATTTCGTCTTCTACTCGTGCTGCTGACGCTTGGACTGGCTGCCTGTCAGGAGACCGCTCACCGTCACGACGAAGGCGAACCTACAACTACCTACACCTGCCCGATGCATCCGCAGGTGGTAGAGACAGCGCCGGGGAGCTGCCCCATCTGCGGGATGGACCTCGTGGCGGTTGACAAGGGCGGCGCGGAAGAAGCCGCGCTGATGTTGAGCAGTCGGCAGATTACCCTGGGCAACATCCGGTCGGTCCCCGTCGATTCCGGGACCGTGTCGGGGCAGACCCTCCTCACCGGGCGGCTGGTGACCGACGAAACGCAAACCGACGTGGTGAGTAGCCGCGCCGCCGGACGCATCGAGCGGCTGTGGCTGAAAGAAACCGGCACGCGTGTGCGGCAGGGCCAACCGCTTTACGAGCTGTACAGTGAGGAACTGCTGACCCTCCAGCGGGAGTTTCTACTGGCCCGCCGCCAGGTGGAGGAACTAGGAGACGAGGAACCCCGCTTTGCTTCGTTTCTCGAAGCGGCCCGCCAGAAGTTGCTGTTATACGGACTGACGGAGGCACAACTCACGCATCTGGCGCAACAGGACCAACCCGCCGCTCGCGTCACGTTCGTCGCCCCGACATCCGGCTTCGTTACCCAGGTCACCGCGCAGGAGGGACAGTACGTCGCCGAGGGTGGGATGCTCTACCAACTGGCGCGGCTCGATCCGCTCTGGGTAGAGGCCGAGCTGTACGCGCAGGAAGTCGCGCAGGTCCAGCTGAATACGCCCGTGCAGGTCCGCGTGGAGGGACAACCCGCCACTCCGTTTGAAACCCGCATCTCGTTCCGGAATCCGGAATTTCGGGTGGGAGCGCAGGTGCTCCTGATCCGGGCCGAAGTGCCCAATCCGGAAGGGACGCTGCAACCCGGCATGCAGGCCACTGTCCGGTTGCCGCGAAGTAATACCCAAATTGGAATGACGGTCCCCACTGAAGCGGTGATCCGCACCTCGAAAGGCGCACACGTCTGGATCCAGACCAGTGACCATACGTTCGAAGAGCGTCCGGTCATGCTCGGCGAAGAGACTGCCCAGCGTGTCGCCATTCACCACGGCCTGCAACCCGACGCCCGGGTGGTGGTGTCCGGTGCCTACCTCCTGTACAGCGAGTGGGTGCTTAAAAAAGGCGGCGAACCCGTCATGTCGCACGATCACGAGTCCATGGCCGGGATGTAACCTGAGAGAATTGCGCCGCTACAACGGGCGATGCTTGGAGAAGCGTAACAACGCAAAAAGTCGTTGCACGTGCACTCCGCGCATGGCCACATTAGCCGTACGATGCAATCAAGGTAGTATACAGTATAGGGGCTCTCGTAAAATCATTTACATTTACTTCTACACCACCCAACCTTATCCCCATGCGCCACCGCCTACTTCTTGCTTGCCTTGCGCTTTGCCTGCTCACCCACTGCCAGCGCCCCGGCAGTTCGGCGACCGAAACCACCGCCACCGTCGATAATCCCCCGGAAGCGCCTTTTCTCTGGCGCAACGCCACCGTCTATTTTCTGCTGACCGACCGCTTTTACAACGCCGACACGACCAACGACGTCGCGTTCGGGCGCGACGAAGAGACGGCTGTGCTGCGGGGCTTTCTGGGTGGCGATCTGAAAGGCGTGACGCAACAACTCAAGGCTGGTTACTTTGACAAGCTGGGGGTGACGGCGCTCTGGATGACACCTCTGGTGGAGCAGGTGCACGGCTATGTGGACGAAGGCACGGGCAAGACCTACGGCTACCACGGCTACTGGGCGAAAGACTGGACCACGCTGGACCCGAGTTTCGGGACGGCTGCGGAGTTGCAGGAACTGGTCACCACCGCGCACCAGCACGGCATCCGCGTGTTGCTCGACGTGGTAGTCAACCACACCGGGCCGGTGACGCCGGACGATCCCGCCTGGCCTGATGCCTGGGTCCGCCAATCGCCCACCTGCACGTACGAGGGGTACGAAACAACTGTGGAATGTACGCTGGTCAAAAACCTGCCCGACGTCCATACCGAAAGCGAGTCACCAGTAGATCTGCCCGCACAACTAGTGCAGAAGTGGCAGGCCGAAGGGCGGCTGGAACAGGAGCAGCAGGAACTGGACGCGTTTTTTGCCGCGACGGGCTACCCACGTTCTCCGAGGGCGTACCTGATCAAGTGGCTGACCGACTACGTGCGGGAACTGGGCGTCGATGGCTTCCGGGTCGATACAGCCAAGCATACGGAAGCGGGCATCTGGTCGGAATTGAAAGAACAGGCGGAAAAGGCCTTTGCCGATTGGAAAGCCGCCCATCCGGCCGACGTGCTCGACGACAACGACTTTTTCATGGTGGGGGAGGTCTACAACTACGCGGCGGGGGCCGGTCGGGCCTACGACTACGGCGACCGTAACGTCGATTTTTTTGACAACGGCTTCGAAGCGCTGATCAATTTTGACTTCAAGTACGACGCCAAACAGCCCTACGACGCTTTCTTTACCAAGTACGACACGCTGCTGCACGGCGGCGCGCTGGACGGGGTCAACGTGCTGAATTACCTCACGTCGCACGACGACGGCCAGCCGTTCGATCCGGATCGGTCGCAGACGCTGGAAACGGGCACGCGCCTGCTGCTGGCCCAGGGTGCGGCGCAGATCTACTACGGCGACGAGTCGGCACGGTCGCTGCAAATTCCCGGCACGGAAGGCGACGCCACGCTGCGGTCATTCATGAACTGGGAAGCCCTGCGCAGCGACACCACCGCCAAAGCTACGTTCGACCACTTCACGCGGTTGGGGCAGTTTCGGCGGGCGCATCCGGCCGTCGGGGCGGGGCGGCACCGGGCATTGCAGGCGCAGCCTTACGTCTTTTCCCGCCGTTTTGAGGAAGGTGGCTACACCGACGATGTGGTGGTGGCGCTGGACTTGCCGATCGGCCGCAAAACCATTCCGGTGGGCCAAGCCTTCGCCGAGGGGCGTCCTGTCAAGGATTATTATTCGGGCAAGACGGCGCAGGTGCAGGACGGAAACGTAACGTTCGATACGCCCCATCCGGTGCTGCTGGTGGCCGCGGAGTAACGGCCTGGGAAGCGGGGATATACGGGCTGGAGGGGTCGGCCGGTGAGGCGATGCCGGGAGGTGTAGAACGAATCGATGGAGCTATCTAACAAAAGAGAAAGATGGTCTATCGTCCTGAAAAAAAGCTTGGTGATCGGGACAATCCCGCTTACCTTGTAGGGTCGAAGCACTTTTTCGAGACACCCACCCCACCAACGAACTTTGTCTGCAAACATCCTACCGCATGCTCCTACGTTTTACGCTTCCGCGAGGCACTTCGCCTGCCGTCGTTTTTTCGCTCGCCCTAAGTTCCACGCTGTGGAGCGGCTGTTCCACGACCGACCAGAAAACCAGCCCGGTTGATCAGGTCATCGGTTCCATGTCGGACAGCCTGCCGGTTGTGCAACTCCCGGACGAGGCCGACCCGGAAGACGAAAACTGGAAAGGCATTGACCTGACCCCCAAAGCGCCGGTGTTGCCGCTTTATCCGGCCGAAGAAGCGCAGAAGTTTCTGTTGCCGGCCGGCTACCACATCGAACCCATTTTAACGGAACCTCAAATCCAGCAGCCCGGTGCCATTGCGTTCGACGGCAACGGCCGGATGTACGTGCTGGAATTACGGACCTACATGCTGACGGCCGACTCGGACGGCGAGTTGGAGCCGGACAGCCGCATCTCCCGCTGGGAAGACCGCGACCACGACGGCGTGTACGAAACCGGCACTGCGTTTGTCGACAGCCTGATTTTCCCGCGTTTCGTGCTGCCGTACGGCAAAGATTGCATCCTGACGATGGAGTCCGATGCCGACAACGTCTACAAATACACGGACACCGACGGCGACGGCAAAGCCGACAAAAAAGAACTGTTTACCAACAAGTACGGCCGTTCGGGCAATGTGGAGCACCAGCAGGCATTCATGTACTGGGGAATGGACAACTGGCTCTACAGCACCGTCAACGCCTTCCGCGTGCGGGAAACGCCGGGCGGGGTGATTCGGGAAAAGACCGGCTACAACCGGGCGCAGTGGGGCGTGGCGCACGACGACGACGGAAAACTCTGGTTCCAGGGGGGCGCCAGCGGGTTACCGTCCTACTTCCAGTTTCCCATCCATTACGGAAATTTTGAGGTCGAAAACGAATTTGCCGAAGGCTTCGACGTGCCGTGGGGGGCCGCCGTGAAAACGGCCGACATGCAGGGCGGCATGGACGAAATCCGCCAGCCCGACGGGTCGCTCAAGCGCGTGACGGGCTCCGCCGGCAACGACGTGTACCGGGGCGACCGCCTCCCTCGCGACCTCCAAGGACAATATTTCTACGGCGAGCCCGTCGCCCGCATCGTGCGCCAGATCAACCCGGTGGTTACCGAAGGGCTCACGACGCTGCACAACGTGTATCAGGACGAGCAATCGGAATTTTTGCGGTCGACCGACCCGCTGTTCCGTCCGGTCGATATGGCCACGGCCCCCGACGGGACCCTGTACATCGTGGACATGTACCACGGCATCATTCAGGAAGGCCAGTGGGCGCAAAAAGGTTCGTACCTGCGGACTAAAATCGAGCAGTACCAGCTCGACAAAGTCGTGGGGCTGGGGCGCATCTGGCGCATCACGCACGAGGGCCTGGAGCGGGACAAAACACAGCCCCGGATGTTCGAAGAACGTACGGCCGAGCTGGTCAACCACCTGACCCATCCCAACGGTTGGTGGCGTGACAAGGCCCAGCAACTGATCGTGTTGCGGCAGGATCGCTCGGTGGTGCCGCAGTTGGAAACGCTGGCGCGCCAGGACAAGAACATGCTGGCCCGGTTTCATGCACTCTGGAGCCTGGAAGGGCTGAACGCGCTGGACGTGACCCTGGTACGCGACCTTCTGCAGGACCCGAATCCACGGCTGCGCATTCAGGCGTTGCGCGCCAGCGAGACGCTGTACAAAACCGGCAAAAAGGAACTGGCGTCCGATTACCAGCGCATGCTGCAGGACCCCGTAACTGAAGTGGTCATCCAGGCCATGCTCACCGCAAAAGTGTTGCAACTTCCTGCGCTGGATCGCCATATCCAGGCGGCGATGACAGCAAATCAGGCCAGGGGTGTGCAGGTGGTCGGGAAGCAGATCCTGAATCCGCCTGTTGTCCGGGGCTTCGGCGTGAGTGGCGGTCCTGACTTAACGGAGACACAACTGGCGCTGGTAGAGCACGGGGCCGAAATCTTTAACGAATTGTGTTCGCAATGCCACGGTACCGACGGCACCGGTACGCCGGTTGGCGAAGGACAGGTGCTGGCCCCCCCGCTGACCGGTTCGCTGCGCGTGCAGGCTCACCCCGACTACGTCATCAAAACCTTGTTGCATGGCCTGACCGGCCCGATCGAGGGCAAGACTTACGCGGGGGGCATCATGGTGGGCATGCCGGAACAGTCGGACGAGTGGGTGGCCTCAGTGCTTTCGTTCATCCGCGTGAACCTGACCAACGAAGCGTCCCCGATTACCCCGGCCGACGTTGCCCGGGTGCGCAAAGCAAGTGCCGCGCAACAGGGGCCGTATCAGTACGCGGCCTTGCGGGCCTCGGTGCCGCAGGCATTGCCTCTGCAAGACAACTGGAACGTTACGGCCAGCCACACCGCTTCGGCGCGCATTGGCGGCACGGCGTCTCCCCGGAGCGCATTCAACTTTGAAGGCTGGACCACCGGCGAAACCCAGCAGAAAGGCATGTGGTTTCAGATCGAATTGCCGCGGCCGACGACGCTGACGGAGGTGCATTTCAATTCGCCACCGATCCGCAGCGGCTGGGGACCGGAGGCTCCGCCGCCCATTCAGACGTACCCGCGCACTTACGAAGTCCAGGTGTCGATGGATGGGAAAACCTGGTCGGAACCGGTAGCCACCCGGCAGGGAAGCGAAGCCGATCAGACAGTGGTGTTCGCTCCGGTCGACGCCAAATTTGTCCGCATCACGCAAACCACGACGGTAGAAGCCGAAGACACTGCGCCCTGGTCGATGCGGCAACTGCAACTCTTCGGACTCGTGACGTCGTCTGTGGCGCTGAATTGATGCTTTCTGCCGGCGCATAACTCATCTTTAGTCATTTTCGAGTACCTCAACCTATCAACTCCTACTTCCATGAAAAAAACTACCCTTGCTTCCCGTCGTCAGTTTCTCCGTACCGGGGCTACGCTCGTGGCCGGCGCGGCCGTGGTGCCTTCGCTGACCGGTGCGCCCGCCATTCTGAAGTATTTCAACAAGCCCAATTCGCTCATCGAAGGGGTGCAGATCGGCGTCATCACCTACTCGTTTCGCAGCATGCCCGACCAGAGCGCTGAGGCCACCTTGCAGTACGTGCTCGATTCCGGCATCTCAGCCATCGAACTGATGGGCGATCCGGCGGAAGCCTTTGCTGGCAAACCGGCCAACCCGGTCGACCGGCGGGCGTTCTACGGCTTCCTGATCAAACAGCGTAACGGCGAAACCCTGACGGATGCCGAGCAAAAAGAGATGGCCGAGATGCGCCAGCAGATGGAGGCCTACAACAAAGAAGTGGCGGCCTGGCGGGCCAAAGCATCGCTGGATAAATTCGCGCAGCTGAAGAAAATGTACAACCAGGCGGGCGTGCGGATCTACGCCTACAAACCGGATGCCTTCGGCATGAACAACTCCAACGCCGAAATCGACTTCGGGATGCGGGCGGCCAAGGCGCTCGGAGCCAGCCACGTGACGCTGGAACACCCCAGCGACGATGCCCACACCAAAAAGCTGGGCGACATGGCGCAGAAACACAAAGTCTACGTCGGCTACCACGGCCACGAGCAGCAGACGCCTACCTTCTGGGATACGGCCCTGACCCAATCGAAATACAACGCGTTAAACCTGGACTTTGGGCACTTTGTGGCGGCCGGTAACGCCGATCCGCTGGGGATGGTCAAGGCCCAGCACGACCGCATCCTGAGCATGCACCTGAAAGACCGGCAAACTCCGGCGCATGGCAAGGGCAACGTCGTCTGGGGCCAGGGCGATACGCCGATCATCCCGGTGTTGCAACTGATACGCGACCAGAAATACAAGTTCCCCGCCACCGTCGAACTGGAATACGACATCCCCGAAGGCTCCGACGCCGTGAAGGAGGTGCGAAAATGCCTGGACTATTGCCGCAAAGCGCTGGTGTGAGTAATTGGAGAAGAAAAGCAATTGAGGCGTTGCCAGAAGAAAAAGAGTTTTTCGAACAACCGGATACGACCCCCTACCAGGTTTTCTTTGAACTCTTACCTGCCACCATCAAGGCACACCGGCAGAACAATACCGAGCGACTGAAGAAATATTATCAGTTTGCCGAATGGTGTTTTCGCCAAACACAACAGGAACTATGGAATGCGGCAGGGGTGGCTTTTTACGAGCATCTGGCAGATCATGAAGTCACCTTTGCCGCCATGCCGGTCTGGATCGGGCCTACACTTTACGCGGAAATCAGAGAACTCCTGAGGGTGCGGTTGGATGGTAAAAAAATGGAGCTATTAGACGAATGGTACGGTTACAACAAGAAAAAGTAGTCATGTGTATCGTGCTTGACTATAAGGTAAGAGGGCTGCTGGTACCTCTTCTCTCTTTATGTCTGATACTGAGTATTATATTCGGAAGCTGTTCTGGTCATTCAATGGAAGAAGGGATTCCTGATGAGCAGGTTGCTGCAGACAGCAGCCCTTACTTTGGCCTCACGAAGGCGTTTGCCTACCAGGATTCGTTGGGTGGGTATGACGTTACCGATGTTTACGAGAAATGGTATGATTCGCTGACGCTCCAGCCTATTTTTTCCACGGATGAGTATCTTCTATTCTTCAGGCTTTTTAGGCGCAACGACGCTTTGATTTTAACACCTACTGAGGTACTGGAGATGCAGAGGAAAGCGACGGGCGATAGCGTAACTTTTTCCCGAAAGCTGGTGATCGGAAATGATACCACAGCATGTCGTTTTACTCTGCCCTTCGATACAGCAGAAGGACTATCGCGGCAGATGAAGACGCTTCAGACAATGAGTCTTTCGCCTGCCTGTGTCTACTGCTCTAACGTGGCGGATGCAGAATGGACCTTAATTGAACTAAACATCAACGGTGACTATGCGGTGTACGAGCGAAGTGCGGCGGAGTATATGTATTTACAATCGGACTATCTAAGAAAGCATCCGGACGATCCGTTGAAGTTGGCCCCTTTTCGTAGACTAATTGCCACTATGGACTCACTCTACCGTATCCATTGTGAAGAACCTGGCTTTCGGGAGCGGCTGACACTTCCCGTGAAGCGGAATTGACTCAATGGAAAAGGGGGCACGGTTGGTGATTAGGGCGCCGCTTCGCGGATGATGTCGAAATCGGCGGTTTCCAAATCCTGCCAGAAACTCGGATATGATTTGTTGACCACGTCCGGGTCTTCGATGCGGAGGGGCTGGCGGAGTGCCAGCGGCGCAAAAGCCATCGCCATGCGGTGATCGTCGTAAGTGTGGATGGTCGTCAGTTCGTGGGTCGGCATCGGTTGGGCGAGGCGTAGGGTCCAGTGACCGGGGTGCGTCTCTTCGATGCGGTGGCCGAACTTGCCCAGCTCCTGTTGCAACGCCAGAATGCGGTCGGTTTCCTTCACCCGCAGGCTTTCCAGCCCCGTGGCTTGCAACTGGATGCCTTTGGCGGCACACACCACAAAAATCGTCTGTGCCACATCGGGGCAATCCACAAAATTGATGGTCGTCTCTTTGGCCGCCGGCGTATGGGTCAGCCGCAGGCCGCCGTCGATGAACTCGGTCTGCACACCCAGCGGCCGCATAAGTTCCACCAGCCGGCTATCGCCTTGCAACGAATCCTTTTTCAGACCCTTCAAGACGATTTCGGCGTCGGTGGCCAGCGCCGCAATGGCGTACCAGTAACTCGCGCCCGACCAGTCCGATTCCACAGTATATTCCTGGGCGAGGTAAGGCTGCGGTCCCACGCTCAGCAGGTTGCCGTGCCACTCCGAGTCCACGCCGAAGTCGCGCATCAGCGCGCGGGTCATCTCGATGTAGGGCCGCGATCCGATGGGTCCGGTCAGTTCGATTTCCAAGCCGTCGGGCAGCGTCGGGGCCACCATCAGCAGCGCCGAAATGTACTGACTGCTGATGTTGCCGGGCAGCGTCACGCGGTGGTGGCCTTCGTAGTGAAACCCTTCCAGGCGCATGGGCGGGTAGCCTTCGTGGTTCAGGTAGGTGATCTGCGCTCCGATTTGCCGCAGGGCGTCGACCAGGGGGCCAATGGGGCGTTCGCACATGCGGGGCGTGCCCGTCATCACCTTGGTCTGCCCCGAGAGGGCGTAATAGGCCGTCAGGAAGCGCATCGTGGTGCCGGCGTCGAGTACGTCGACTTCTTCTTCGTCCGATTGCAGCAGGCGCATCATCGTTTGCGTATCGCGGGCGGCGGCAAGGTTGTGCAGCGGCGTATCGGTCCCCGACAGCGCGCGGATGATCAGCAGGCGATTACTTTCACTCTTGGACGAAGGCAGGGGGATGGTGCATTGCACCCGGCCGGTAGGATGGGTCAGTGTGACGGATGAAACAGACATGTACTCAAATTAAGTGGAAAACCGCCGGTCGAAAAGCTCCTGAAATCACAACGCCGAAACGTACGCTCGCCGACCCTAATGCGTCATTGGCGGCGAATTTCCGAAACTTGCTTTTGTTTTTAAGAAAAAATGGAAAAAAAATCAAGGGATGTAACCACGTTTACGAAATTAGAGTATACAACGTTGACTCATCGTAGTATGCGAATACTAATCCGAGTGTCAATAAAATTGATTTCTTACCACATTTAAACCACAAAATTATGGACGACGGTAAAGTGCTTTTGGGATTTCTGATCGGTGTGACTACGGGTGTTGTAGCAGGCATTCTGCTGGCGCCAAGCACTGGCGAAGATACCCGGAAGGCAATTTCAGACAAGGCCTCGGATTATTCGAGCGATGCCGGTGAACAGTTGAACAAGTTCATGGACAAGGTATCGGAATTTATTGACGCTTCGCTGGCCACCATCAACAAAAAGACCGACGAATACGAAGTGAAGGCAAAAGATGCTGTTGAGAAGGCGAAGAACGCTGTCAACAAATAGTCGAGTAGTCTGCACCTGACCTATACAAGCCTCTTGCTTCCAGAAGCAAGAGGCTTTTTTGTGCGCTAGGCCGTCTGGTAGTACGCCAGCGCCTCGACCATGGCGGTTTCCGCAATCGACTGGTCGTAACGGGCACGGCCGGGGGCTTCGAGCAGAACGCTGCGGATGATGCCGTCGCGGTTTTTCTTGTCCTGGCGCGCCAGCGGTACAATCCCGGCAATGTCGTCTGCGCTCAGCGTTACCTTCCCGTACAGGTCGAGGAGCCACGTCTGCATCGTCCGGAAGTCGGCTTCGGACAGGCCGCTCTGCTGCACCGACAGGTAACCCTCGCAGATCATCCCCACGGCAATGGCCTCACCGTGCAGAATGGCTCGGTCGGGGTGCGCCAGCAGCCAGCTTTCGACCGCATGGCCCACCGTATGCCCGAAGTTCAGCAGCTTGCGCTCGCCTTTTTCTTTCGGATCGCGCTCCGTAATCCCCGATTTGATGGCGACCGAGTGTTCGACCAGGGCGAGCCAGTCCTGTTGTGCGAACGGGACCTGCCGCAGGGCTTCCCACTGCTGAGCATCGGCAATGAGGCAGTGTTTGATGACCTCGGCAAAGCCCGAACGCAACTCACGGGTGGGCAGGGTCCGGAGAAAATCGGTGCCGATCAGCACGGCGGCCGGCTGCGCAAACACCCCGACGTGGTTCTTGTAACCTTCGAAATCGACCCCTAACTTCCCACCGACCGACGCATCGACCTGCGCCAGCAGTGTGGTCGGCAGTTGCACGAAGTCGACGCCGCGCTTGTAAGTCGCAGCACAAAAGCCGCCCATGTCGCCCATGACGCCACCGCCCAGGTTCAGCACCACGCCGTGCCGGTCGAACTGCTGTTCGGTCAGAAAGTGCCAGATTTGCTGGCAGGTGGCCAGGTGTTTGTGCTGCTCGCCCGCCGGTACGGTATACGTCACGTGGGGCGGCAGCACCTCGGCCAGTAGGGGGTAACAGTCGCGCTGGGTGTTGGTGTCGGTCAGAACCGCAATTTTCGAGTACGAGCGGTCCGCGAGCCATTGGGCTAGCGTCGGGCCGATGTTTTCCTGAATCAGAAGCGTTGTCGTCTGCGTCACGGAGGCAAGCGTTTGGGGTAGGGCGCGCAAGATACGAGATTCAGCCTAACCCTGCGGCCGACTTTGCGTAGCAGACAGGAGAAGAAACGATCTGCATCTCCGCAGCCTGCATCCATCCACCGCTCATCCCACCGTTTCTTGACACATGCTTACCGCTTACATGGATCAACTCAATGCGCTCTCGCCTTGGTTGCAACTTCTTTTCTGGATTTCCGCTGCCCTGATCGGTAGCCTGATCGTCGGTTTACTGCTGCGCTGGCTGATGTTCCGCGTCGTGGGCTATTACGAACGGACGTACAATTACTACCTCCTCGAATCGGTCATCAAGCACCTGCGTCGCCCGCTGGCGGTGTTCATGCCGCTGTTCATTCTGGCGCTGGTGATTCCGGCCACGCCGGTGCAGGCCCTGATCCGGGAACTGCCCTACGTGGAATTTACCGTCAACAAGGTGGTGAAAGTGCTGCTGCTGCTGGCGTTAGGATGGCTGGTCCTGCGGATTCTGAACGTGATTCAGGACGTCGTGTTTGCGCAGTACTCCATCGCGACGGACAACAACTTTACGGCCCGCAAGGTCCGCACGCAGATGCAGTTCATCAAAAAGCTGGCGTCGGTGGCGGTGGTGATCATCATTTCGTCGATCATCCTGATGAGCTTCGAAAGCGTGCGGCAGTTCGGCACGGGCCTGTTGACCTCGGCTGGCGTCGCGGGGATCATCGTCGGCTTTGCGGCGCAGAAGTCAATTGCCAATCTGCTGGCGGGTTTTCAGATCGCCTTCACGCAGCCGATCCGCATCGACGACGTGGTGATTGCCGAAGGGGAGTGGGGACGGATCGAAGAGATTACGCTGACCTACGTGGTAGTGTGCATCTGGGACAAGCGCCGCCTCATTCTGCCGATTACCTACTTCATCGACCATCCGTTTCAGAACTGGACGCGCGTTTCGGCCGATATTATGGGCTCCGTTTTTCTCTACACCGACTACACCATTCCGATCGAACCGCTGCGCGACGAACTGACGCGGTTGCTGGAATCGAGCAAGTTGTGGGACCGGAAGGTAAACGTGTTACAGGTGACCGACTCCAAGGAGCACACGCTCGAACTGCGGGCGCTGATGAGCGCGGCCACCTCGTCCGATGCGTGGGACCTGCGCTGTTATGTGCGCGAAAATCTGGTCAACTTCATTCAGAAGAATTACCCGGAATGCCTGCCCCGGACGCGGGCGCTGCTGGCGCGCGACGAACCCCGCCCCTCGCAAAACGGACACGCTCACTCGGAAGAGATCAGTCCCGGTGCCGAACCACCCGAAAAGCGCCAGGAAGGGTAAAAGAGTTCAGACCCGGCCCGCCGGGCGGTTCAGCGTTCGCCTCAGAAACCATTGTCCCTAGCGTTTTAACGGGTACCCGCCCGGGGAAAAGCGTCGGACACCGGTGGTTTGCCAGCACTCACAATCCACACGAAGTCGAACATCAAAGCCAGATGTTGGAATAGAGAGAGCCGCAACTCGGCCTTGTGTCTCCTATGAGTTCTCCAGACCTTGCCTTTCAACTTCGAACTCATAACTCCCAACGTTCTACAGCGTCGGCAAAATCTGATCGATCGGCGTCTCGCCTTCAAATTTCTGCACCAGTTTTCCCTCGTCGGAGTACACGTAGATCGACGGCGTGGGGATGGAGCCGAACTGCTGGAGCACGTTCACGACCGAGGTGGTCCCGAAGTGAAAGTTGGGCACGTCGGCAAATTGATAGTCGACCGCAAACTGCCGGACTTCGGCCAGGGGCGCGCTCGAAATGAAATAGACCTGGTAATCGTAGAAGCGCCCGAGGTTCTCGTGAATCTGCCGGGCTTCGCGTTGGCAGTGGTCGCAGTCGGGCTGAAACAGCACCAGGACCGTTTTGCCGGAGAGGCCGTTGATCTGTTGCGTAGAGCCGTCGGTCAGGCTGACCGGAATCGGCGGAAGGTCGTTTTGCGGCGCGGCGGGGGCGGGTGCTGCCGACGGCGTGGCCGGAGCCGGGGGTGGCGTGGTCTCTTTCTCTTTTTTCGCGGAACAGCTCGCCAGAGCCAGCACCAGTACCAGCGGAAATACGACATGTTTCATAGCCTCCAAAGTACGCGATTTGGGACATACCGTACGCAAAATGATGACCCGGTGCAGGCAGATAGGCGGTTGGGAAAATCTCCCGAGGTATCTTCTAAAAATGGGGTGTTGTGCGGATAGGTGTAAACAATTTTACGATTTGTGCGTAAATAGAAGTATATCAAGCATATACTGCACATTGATTGTTTCATTAAACGCGACTATAATATGAAATTCATACAGACCATTCAACAGAAAACCGGATTTGCCCTTTTGGCGGGAGCTTGCAGCCTGATGCTACTCGGCAGCTGTAACAAAGAGCTGACCAAGCAGGACGTGCAGGAGAACATCGAAGAGGCACGAGAGGCCACGCAGGAAGCTGAGGAAGAGACCAAAGAGGCGCTGGCTTCGCGCGAGCAGTATTACGAAGATTTCCGGGCCCAGAAAGTAAAAGAGCTGGAAGATCGCAGTGAGAAGATCGACGATCGGGTGAAAGAGCTGAAGAAGATTTCTGACAAAGAGGGCAACACCCGCGCTTCGGACGACATCAAATCGGCGATTGACGAGTTGCAGCGCGAAAAAGAAGACATCAACCAGAAGATCGAAGAAGCCAAATCGATTCAGGAAACCGACTGGACTAGCTCGTACGACGAACTGGATAAGTCGATTGCTCAGATCGAAGGCGAAATTGATAAGCTGGAACAGAGCCTGGAGAATTAGTAGCGTACCGACGAAGCATTTGATGAGAAGCCTTCTTTTACCGGAGGCTTCTTTTTTTGTGCCCTTTGGCTGAAACACTTGACAAGCATTGAAAAAGAATTCACATTTACGTAACTGGTTACGTAAATAGATTCTGATATGGATTTCTTCGAGAAAACTGGAAAGATGGCCATCGGGAGCCGGCTGCGCATGCTCAGCGAACGGCTAACCGACGAAGCGACGGCCGTCTACCGCTCGTATGGCGTAGACCTCAAACCCAAATGGTTCCCGGTCTTTTTCGTGCTTTCGCAGGGAGAAGCGAAAACCGTGACGGCCTTGGCGGAAGAGATCGGCCATACACACCCCTCGGTAAGCAAAATTGTGCGCGAAATGGCCAAAGGCGGACTGGTAGAGGAGCGGAAAGACAAGCGCGACGGACGTAAAAATGTGATCAGTCTTTCGGAAAAGGGACGGGCGGTACAGGGCCAGTTGGCCGACCAATACGCCGACGTCAACCAGGCCATCGAGCACCTGCTGGCGCAAACCCGCCACGACCTCTGGAAGGCGCTGGAAGAGTGGGAGTTTCTGCTGAGCCAGCAGTCGCTGTTTCGGCGTGTGCAGGCGTGTCGGAAGGAGCGGGAGGCCCGGAACGTACAGATTGTGCCCTACGAGCCGAACTATCAGGAAGCCTTTCGGTCCCTCAATGAAGCGTGGATCTCCGCCTACTTCACGATGGAACCGGCCGACTACAAAGCGCTGGACCATCCGCAGGAGTACATTCTGGACCGGGGCGGGCACATCCTGGTCGCGCTTTACAACGACGAACCGTTAGGTGTTTGCGCCCTGATTCCGATGGACGACCCCGACTACGAGTTCGAGCTGGCGAAAATGGCGGTTTCGCCGCGGGCGCAGGGCAAAGGGCTGGGCTGGCTGTTGGGGCAGGCCGTGGTGGACAAGGCGCGTTTGCTCGGGGCCACGAAACTGTACCTGGAAAGCAATACGCGCCTGGAACCTGCCATCAGCCTCTACCACAAACTGGGCTTTCAGAAAGTGGTGGGACACCCCACGCCCTACGAACGAAGTAATATTCAGATGGAGTTGATCCTTACGCCATAAGTGCTTAGCGCAGGTGGGCTGCCTCACTGTGCAGCGCGTCGGCCAGCCAGAATTCCGACATCCGCAAGAGGTTATCGGGCAGCGCATCGGGCGGAAAGAAGCGAAATTCCAGCGACTCGTCGTTCAGCACGATCGGTCCTTCTTCTGTGAAAGAGGCTTTCAGGTAGATCGTCACGTAATGCACCGCTGCCTGGTCGGGATAAGCGTAAACCTGCGTCAGCGGATCGGAGTAGACGCCGATTAATTGCTCGATGCGGCACCACCGCCCCGTTTCCTCCCACACTTCGCGGACGGCCGCCTGTTCGACCGTTTCTCCGAACTCGAATTTCCCGGAAATCAGGCCCCACTGCTGTTCTAGTTTGCGTTTTTGCAGAAGCACCTCTCCACGGGCGTTGGTGAGGAAAACAGCGATGGCCGGGCGGGTAAGTGACATGCGTGACAAGGCGTTGCGGAACACGAGTCTACGGAATTTCGCCGACCTGTCCTAGCCCCGTGTCGCCAGCGGCCCCGTCACAGAAGTTCCACGTACCCGTCGGTCCCGTTCACCCGGATTCGTTGCTGGTCTCTAATCAACCGAGTTGCATTTTCTACGCCGACCACGGCGGGCAGGCCATATTCGCGGGCGATGACGGCC
The DNA here is from genome assembly GCF_900100765.1 of Catalinimonas alkaloidigena. NCBI lineage: Bacteria > Pseudomonadati > Bacteroidota > Cytophagia > Cytophagales > Catalimonadaceae > Catalinimonas > Catalinimonas alkaloidigena. The sequence continues at coordinate 282,391 of NZ_FNFO01000002.1, forward strand.
CCGTGGGTCATCAGTCCGCCCACTTCGGTCACCAGACCTTTGAGGGAAACGAACAGGGGCGTCCAGCTCGGGTCTGTAAAGGTCGTGACCAGGATGTCGCCTTCTTCCAGTTCAGCTTCAGCGAGGTGGGTGATGACGCGTGCGCGTCCCTCTACCGTGCCGGACGAAACCGCCAGTCCCACCAGGGCATCGGCGGGGAGGTGTTCGCGTGGGTAGGTCCCCGTCACAATTTCGCCGTCGGACGTCATGACGCGGGGCGGGGTGAGTTGCGCGTGGCGGCAGTGTTCCTCTTTGCGCTGGTCGATGAGCCGGGCGTCTACTATACGGGTGCGGACGGCGTCGCGGAACTCCTCGAACGTGAGAAAATAGACGTCCTCCCGGTGGGGAATAACGCCCGCCTCTACGAGCCGGTCGGCTTCGCGAAGTAACGCCTGCCGGTAGACGAACGTCCGACTCACGATGCTGTACTTGGGGTATTCGCGGTACCCGGCGAAATTCCGCAGGAGGGCGATGTGCCGTTGGGTAGCCTCGGCTTTGTATGTGCCCTCCGGCAGTTGTTTCAGGCGCGCCAAGATGTCCCGCTCTGTTCGCAGCGCGTGCTGCCGTCCCTGTTCAAATTTGAGTTTTCCGGCCCCGGGCGCGACGTTTTTCAGGTTGTTGAGAAGCATGGGTAGCAAGAGGGTGGGCTTTTCGGCCCAGCGCGTACGGGTAATGTCGATTTCGCCGCTGCACCGCATGCCGTAGCGGTCTAGGTACGCCCGGATGGCGTCGCGGGCTTCGGCGCCACCTTCAAACCGGTCCAGCTGCTCCAGAAAATCCTCTTCCGTGGTGTGTTGCAGGTACGCGACAAGTTCCGGATACGGACGAAGCACATCGGCCACGTCCAGGAGCGCCAGCCCCATTTCCGACGTGATGTTGTTTGGCACCGATTGCGAGAGCGCGTCGGCTGCGTTTTTCTCGCCCAGCCACTCCTCCAGGTGTGTATTGAGCCAGGCCGCTGCGTTCACGGCCGTCATGACCAGCCGCAGCGTTTGCGCGACCGTTGTGCTCTGGCGCATCTGCCGGATGTCTTCCTCAATGCACGCAACTACTGCCTCGCCCGAGCGGGTCCGAATGGTTTGCTGGAGCGCGGCCAGCTCAGCTTTGCTACGCGCCATCAGTTCAGTCACGAGGGCCACCGGCGGTTCGTCTGCCACGAGAGGCGGGTCCAGGGCCGAGGGTGGTGCAGCGGACGAGGCAGGGAGGGAGCCGATGAACTCTTCTCGCTTCAGTAAGGTCACCAGCGCGTCTTTGATGAGCGGATCGTGTTGCCCCATGGCATGGAGGAGTAAGTTCCGGCCGGTGGGAGAGGCCAGCGTGTCGGCCACTTCCACAAACAACCGGCCTCCTGCTTGGTACATCGGGCGGGAAGCGAGCATCTGCCACATTGACCAACCCAGCGGTCGCATGGGATCGGTCATCATCTGCTGGTGTCCTACCGAGAGGTAGACGCGCGGGCCTTTCGCTTCGGGTGCCTCGGGAAGGGGATACAGCGTCGTGATCGGGCGGCTCTGAACCAGGTAGAATTCGTCTTCTGCCCAACACCACTCGATGTCCTGAGGTGCCCCGAAATGCGTTTCGACGTGCTGGCCGATGCGAGCCAGCGCCAGAAGTTGCGCATCTGTCAGGACAGGGCGTTGCTGTTGCTCCGGTGCAATCGCCCGTGGTTCGGTGCCGCCGGTCGGGGACGCGTACAGCGCCCACGGCTTGGTTGCGATTTTGCGGTCGATCACCGCCTCGTGGCGAACGCGATAGCGATCCGCCGCCGCCTGACCGGACACCAGCGCCTCTCCCAGACCGAAACACGCTTCGATGGACACCACCCGGCGGTGGGAAGTGACGGGATCGGCCGTGAACAATACGCCCGACGCCTGCGGGAAAACCATTTTCTGAATTACCACGGCTTGGTGAACGTGGCGGTGGTCAAAGCCGTGTTGAAGGCGGTAGGCAACGGCCCGTTCGGTGAACAGCGAAGCCCAGCACCGACTGACGTGCCGCAGGATGGTTTCCGCGCCGACAAGGTTCAGGTACGTGTCCTGTTGTCCGGCAAACGAGGCCGTCGGCAAATCTTCGGCGGTGGCGCTGGAACGTACGGCATAGGCGTGGGCTGCACCTAACCGGGCAAGGTGACGACCAACTTCTTCCCGAAGGCCCGCCGGAAGGGGAGCGGTTTCGAGGGCCTGACGCACGGCTCCGCTCAATGCCGCAATCTGCGCCCGATCGTCCACGTTGAGCCGCGCCAGTTGCGCCAAAAGCGGAGGCACCGACGGGGTTGCCGCAAGGACGTCCCGGAAGGCATCCGTGGTAATGCAAAACCCCTCCGGTACGCGAATGCCCACCATGGTGGACAGTTCGCCCAGGTGAGCCCCTTTCCCGCCGACAAGCGCCAGGTGGGTTCGGTCAATTTCCTGGAAATCAAGTACGTACGAACGCATACGGGTGGAATTTAGCGGGTGAGGCGGTGGACGGTGTCGTTCATGAGGTCGATCGCTTTTGTAAAGAACGTCTCAATCGTTTGCAGTTCTTCTTCCGAAAAAGACGCGATCAGGTCGTCGGTCCGGGTGCGGTAGTCTCGGTAGAGCGGTGCCAAAAGCGCCATGATCTTTTGCGTATCCGGTACGATGATCACCTTCCGCCTGTCGTCGGGAGAAAACTGGCGTTTGACCAGCTTTCGCTTCTCAAAGCGGTCGATCAGCCCGGTAACGGCGCCGGTCGTCAGGCCGGTCAGCGTGGCCAGTTCGCCCGCCGTCATCTGGCCTTTCTGCATCAGAAACCCCAGGTACTTGTGGTCTGTGCCCGAAAGTCCCGCCTTGCGGGCGATGGCCTCGTGCATCTGAAGGGACGTAAAGGCATAGCGCTGGTTGAGTTTTCTGAGGCGCGACAGGAGCGTGTCATCCATATGTCTTAATGACTAATTATCTTAGTTACTAAGATATGTGAATCGCCTGATTGTGCCAACTCTTGCGAAGAAAAGAAGGCAATCCAGCAGCAGTCAGGGCGAAGGAACGGCGGTTTAGGCGGGTTTGCGGCAGGTGATCTGCCAGAATTTCTGAGAAGGCTTGGGGCCTGCCTGTTGGGCGGGTTCGTCGATTTCCTTGGCTTCCATCAATCCGTAGCGACCAAATTCCTCTTCCACAGCGGCGGCATCGTAAAAGAAAAGGGTAACCCCGTGCCTGGTCTCAAACTGGTTTTTGCCGCGCGCTATGCCGTCGCCATAAGCCGCGGTGCGCGTGGAAATGGCCACAAACACCATAAAGCCGCCGGGGCGGAGCTGGCGATAACAGTCGGCAATCAGTTTGGCGCGCTCCGGAGCGTCCAGCAGGTGGATGAGCGCGTAGCAGAAAACGCCATCGTACCTACGTTGGTCGAACGGCATATCCGTCACCGAGCCATGATGCACCTGAAGGCGGTCCCCGTAATGCTGCCGGGCCAGATGAATGGCGGTTTCCGAAATCTCGATGCCCGTCACGTTCGCGCCCTGGTCCGTAAATGGCGCGGCGTTTCTGCCGTAGCCGAAGCCGGGGATGAGCACGTTCCTGAGCCCTTGCGCCTGAAACAACGCCGCGGTGGCCACGGCAGAATCGGCCGGAGCGAAGCCCCACATGGTCTGTTTATCCCGAAAACTCGATTCCCAGAATTCTGTCATGACGAAGCCGGAAGTGGTGGTATGGGTTGAGGCTAATTCAGTGATCGACGAGCATCAGCACAGCTTGACATAACTGCCGAGCCACTGGAGTACGTCGGCGTGCTGTTCGATGACGGGCTTTATGCGTGCGTCGTCGATGTGGCCGTCCAGGTCCACAAAAAACATGTACTGGAAGTTCCGGCCGCTTTTGGCAGGGCGGCTCTCAATTTTCGTGAGGTTGATGCCCGCGCGGTGGAAATCCTGCAGGAACGTGACCAGGCTGCCCGGCTCGTCGGAGTGGGGGAGGCGCGCCAGCAGAGAAGTCTTGTCGTTGCCGCTGGGCTGGCTTTTGAAATCCCGGGCCACCACCAGAAAGCGCGTGAAATTGTCGGTGGAGTCTTCGATGTTGTCGAACAGCATCGGCAGGTCGTAAAGCCGCGCGGCGATGTGCGAGCAGATGGCGGCGGCGTGCGGATCGTTCAGCGCCAGCTTGGCCGCCCGCGACGTGGAGTCGACCGGCACCAGTTCCGGCTTTTGTTCGCGGAACGTCGCGTCCAGAAAGCGGCGGCACTGCCCGAACGCAATGTCTTTCGAATAGATTTTCTTGATTTCGTGGAGGCGGTCGTTCACCGACGCGAACGCAAAGTGGATCGGCATCGGAATTTCGGCGGCGATCTTCAGGTCCTGCATGGCCGCGAGCTGATCCATCGTTTCGGGCACGAGCCCCTCCTGGTTGTTCTCGATGGGGATGATGCCGAACCGGGCGCGGTTGGTCTGCACCGCTTCGAAAACGGCCCGGATGTCGCCCAGCGGCATGTATTCGCTCACCGCCCCGAACCGGCTTTCGGCTGCCTGGTGCGTAAAACTCCCCTCCGGTCCCAGGTACGCTACCCGTTCGGGCAGCTCGAAGTTGCGGCTGATCGCAAAAATCTCCAGAAAAATGGCCTCGATGGCGGCCCGGCTCAACAGCCCTTGGTTCGTCGCACTCAGCCGATCGATGATGGCCTTTTCGCGTTCGGGGCGGTAAATAATGGTATTGCTCTGGCGTTTCAGTTCGCCCACCTGCCGGACGTAGCCCATGCGCTGGTTCAGCAGCTGCAACAGTTGGCTGTCGACTTCGTCGATCTGGTGGCGTAACTCGTCAAGGGAAAGAGACATGAAAAAGGGGAGAATGAGTGAGTAGTGTGACTGCGCGAATGTGTAATGGGGTGAATGAGGCGGTTGAGACTATAATGACAATCATCAACGCACGCATTCACTTCTTCACCAACTTGGTTAGCCCGTACCGACTTTCAGGCGACGCACGAGCGGCTCGATGCTCAGGCCCTGCACCACGATGGAGAAGATGACAACCAGGTAGGTAACGGCCACAATCAGTTCGCGGGGCATGTCGCCCGGCAGCGAGAGGGCCAGCGCGACCGAGATGCCGCCGCGCAAACCGCCCCAGGTCAGGATCGTGATGGTATAGGGCACAAAATCGCGCCGCAGGCTCATGAGCGAAATGGGCAACCCGACCGAAATCAGGCGGGCCAGCAGCACGATCACGATGGCGGCCGCGCCGATCAGGAAATACTCCCGGTGGAATTCCAGCACCAGCACTTCCAGCCCGATCAGGACGAACAACACCGCGTTGAGCACCTCGTCGATCATCTCCCAGAACAGGTCCACGTAGTCGCGCGTCTCGTCCGACATCGCAAATTTACGGCCCTGTTGGCTCATAACCAGGCCCATCACCACCACGGCCAGCGGTCCCGAAAGGTGGAGCTGTTGCGCCAGCAGATAACCGCCGGTCACCATCGCAAGGGTGATGAGTACCTCGACCACGTAGGCATCGATCGACTTCAGCAGCAGGTAGCCGCCGTAGCCCAGCGCCAGCCCGAACAGTCCGCCCCCGAGGGCTTCCTGTGCAAACAGGGTGGCGATTTCGCCTGCGCCCACTTCCCCTGCGCCCAGTTGGGCAATTTCCAGCAGCGTCAGGAACACCACCACGGCCACGCCGTCGTTGAACAGCGACTCGCCCGTAATTTTTACTTCCAGTTCCTTGGGTACGTGGGCTTTGTGCAGAATGCTCAGCACCGCGATGGGGTCGGTGGGCGAAATCAGCGAGCCGAACAGCAGGCAATAAATGTAGTCGATCGGGAAGCCCACCCACTGAAGCAGGAAGTAAAAGCCCGTCCCGACCATGAAGGTGGAGGCCACCACGCCCAGCGTGGCGAAAATCAGCACCGGCCACCGTTGCTGGTGCAGGGCGGTGACGTCGACGTGCAGTGCTCCGGCGAACAGCAGAAAACTCAGCATCACCTCCATCAGCACCTGCGAAAAGTCGATTTCGCTCAGCGCCCGACTGATCGGCTGCACCAGTTCCGGATCGAAAATGCCCAAAACGATGAGGAGGAGCGAAAGAAAGAGGGCGATCAACATCAGCCCGATCGTGGTCGGGAGCCGCAAAAAGCGGTGGTTGATGTACCCAAACGCCGCCGAAAGGCTGATGAGAATGCCAAATGCCTGAAAGTAATCCATGTAGCACCAAAACTAGCCTTCGGCCGTTGATTGCGCAAAAGTTGGGGGACGATCGTGCGGACGTGGGTACGGATGCCGGAGCGGGCAGAAAATCCGACGACCCCGGAGGAGCCGCCGGACCCAAGCAAACAAAAATGGTGAAGCGGGTTTACCCTTTGGGGCAAATGCGTATTTAGGAAACACGCGGAAACTTCGGCCTGATACCGAGTGGGTTGTATCTCGCCGACGGGGTTTCCCGTAATGGTTACGAATGCAGAACCGGTGCTGATGCCCGCCACACGTCGCCGAAAGCACCCGGGGTCCGATGCGCCGACGTAATCCGGAACGTGCCGGACCCATTGACCACCCCCGTGGCAACCACGGTGCGGTGATGACGAAACCTCACGACTCAGACCAGACTAATTCGGCAGATCCTCGTAGTTTTGCGCGATAAGGTCCTGATTCTGTGAGGTGAAACGATCAGTTTTGTCCGAAACACAACAAAACTAGTGAGGGCTCCGGCCATTTTTTTGTAAAAAGACGTCGTTACACGCACCCCACCCCAAAGTCGACTTTTTACAAGATTGTGTCCCTTGCAAGAGGGTATTTTTAGTACAATTTTCCTACTGTTTTTGTGAACGCTCCGTTCGTCTCCTTATGAAAAGTAGAATCCTGGCACTGGTGCTGTTGCTGATACTTCTGGGATACAGTTTTGGGCCCACACGCCGTGACTCCGACTGGCGTATGGTATTTCGCCCGGCACCGACCGATTCCGTGCAGGTTACGCAGGCACCTGCCCGCCGCCCGGCGACGCCGTTCCTGTTGGGCATGGAAGCCAAAGCCCCCGTCTCAACGGCATTTCAGGCCCAGTAAACCACCAAAAAAGTGTGCAGTTAGTCGGCACGCAGGGTATCGACCGGATTGGTCCACGCCGCCCGCACGGTAAGCCAGCTCACCGTAAACCACGCCAGCAGCAGGGCCGCAAGGCCGGCCAGTAGAAAAATATCGGCGCGCAGCGAAATGTGGTAAGCAAAGTCTTCCAGCCAGCGCGACATGCCGAGGTACACCACCGGAATGGCCAGCACCAGCGCAATGCCGATCAGCAGCGTAAAATTCTTCCCCAGCAGCAGTACAATTTGCGATTCGGAGGCACCCAGCACCTTGCGGATGCCGATCTCCCGCTTGCGTTTCTGAATGGAAAAGGCGGTGAGCCCCAGTAGGCCGAGCGAGGCAATAAGGGCGGCCAGCGTCGCAAAAATCCCCGCCAGTTTGCTGAAATTCTGTTCGCTGTGGTAGAGTTGCTGCAACTCGTCGTTCAGAAAGTAGTAATCGAAGGCGTCCTGGTCGGTAAACTGCTGCCAGGTTGCGCCAATGTCGCGAATCACGCCGGGCAGGTCGTCGGTCTGCACGCGGACCAGGACATAGTGTGTAAAGTAATTCTTCAGTTTCTCCAGACTGCAGTAGTCGATCAGCAGCGGACCTACTTTGTAGTGCAGTGATCCGTAGTGAAAATCGTCGACCACGCCCACCACGCGGATGCGCCCTTCGAGCGTTCCCTCGATGTGTTGCCCGATGGCCTCTTCGGGGGTCGCCCAGCCCATCTCCTGCATCATGGCCCGGTTGATCAGCGCAATGATGTTTTCCGACTCGTACGTACTCGGGAAGTCGTTTCCGGCCAGCAGTGGAATGCCCAGCGTTTTGGTCAGGTCGTCGCGCACGTACATCACCGAATACAGCTTCATGTCGTCGTCGCTACCGCCCACGGGTCGGTAGGTCGAATTGGGCGTGCCCGTGCCCGGAATTTCGTTGACGCCCGTCACCGCCCGGATCGCGCTGTGCGTCAGGAGTTGCTGCTTGAAGGCATCGTATTTCGACACGAGCGAGGTGCGTTCGACCGGCAGCACCACTACTTGTTCGGCTTCGAAACCGAGGCGTGCTTTCTGGATGTAGCGCAACTGGCGGTAGGCGGTGATGGTAGCGCCGATCAGCGCAATGGAGATGAAAAACTGCACGACCACCAGGCTTTGCCGCAGCCAGGCGTTGCCTGTAGGCCGTCCGCCGGTGCGGCCCTTCAGCACTTCGACCGGTCGGAACGACGACAGCACAAACGCGGGGTAGCTTCCGGCGGCGATGCCGATCAGCAAGGTAGCAGCCAGAAAAAGCACCCAAACGCCGCTCTGGTGTTGCAGACTCAGGTGACGGTCGGTCAGGTTGTTGAGCACCGGCAGGGCCAGCCAGGCCAGAAACACGGCCAGCGCGGCGGCCATCAGGCACAGAATGATCGATTCGGCCAGAAACTGAGCGATTAGCTGGCCGGGATGCGCCCCGGCGACCTTCCGGATGCCCACTTCCTTGGCCCGGTCGAAAGCACGGGCCGTCGAGAGGTTGATAAAATTGATGCCTGCAATCAGGAGCAGAAACACGGCCACCGTTCCCACGATCCAGATGAGGCGGATGTTGCTGTTGGGTTCGATGTTGCCTTCGGCCAGCGAGTGCAGGTGAATGTCGGTTAGCGGTTCGAGCTGGAAGCGTGCCGTCTCTTTCAGGGCAGGATGGAGGTGCCGCTGCGCAAACTGCGGGAGCTGCGCCTGGAGTGTGGCGGTATCGGCCGCGTCGCGCAACAGGGCGTAGGTCCAGACGGGGTTGGTGTACCAGTCTTCGTCCGGAATGCCCTTGGGCATGATGGTCCGCAGGGCGGCAAACGAAGCCAGCAGCTCGTAGTGAAAATGGGACGCCGGGGGCGGATCGGCCACTACGGCCGTCACGTGCAGGTCGTGCAGCTTCTCAAACTGCAGCACTTTCCCCATCGGGTCGGCGGGGCCAAAATACCGTTGCGCCGCCGACTGGGTCATCACCACGCTGTACGGATCGTCGAGGGCGGTTTGCGGATTGCCCTTCAGAAACTGCGCGTCGAAGACCCGGAAAAAGGTCGAATCGGCAAAGAAGAACGCCGACTCGTTGAACTGCCGTCGGTTGCCGACCGGATCTTCGTACTGCAGCGGTAGCGTAGCCGACTGAAAGTTGTACAGGCGGACGGTCGCTTCTACCTGTTCGGGATAGTCCAGTTGCAGCGTGGGGCCAACCGGAAACGGGACGCTCGCCGCGATGCCCAGGTTCGGGTCGGTTTCCAGCACCCGGACGATGCGACGGGCTTTGGTGTGGTGGCGGTCGAACGTCAACTCGTGGTTGATGTAGAGGACAATGAGCAGAATCCCCGCCAGCCCGACGGCCAGCCCAACTAAGTTGATGATCGTATAACCACGATTCTTCAGCAGATTACGAAGTGCAATCGTAAGGTAGTTGCGGAGCATGAGCGTTTCAGAACAAGAGCAATGGAGCAGATCAACTTATAAACTTACGGAAAGATCTGCCTACCTACCTGATTCTTGTGGCGTCTTGGAGGTTCGTCGGCTGTTTTCCCTGACTTGTCCTGTCATAAAATGGGTTAGTGCTAAAAAAGAAGACGTGCGAGTAGGGCGGTTTTGGGGGAAGTGACGATTGCGGGCCCCGCGGGTAAGAAGGCGAAAGCAAGCCTGCGGGCTACTGTAGAGTTGGGGGAATAGGAAGCCTCCCCGCCGCGCTGAGTATGGAAGGGGGGCGGATGATCTCTTTTCCCGAGGTAGCCGGTTTTGCGTTTGCCTCCTCACGAAACGTGTGGATAAAAAGAGCAATGGCGTTGCCCGCGATGCGTAAAGTTTCTTATAATTACGTAACTTCCTTTTGCCTGCGCTGAATCGCCGCTTCCTGCCACCACCTGATACGGGAAGTGCCTGACCCCCAGCGCATCACCTACACTGATTTGTTCACCAGAATGCCCCGATTTTGGAACCCACCCATCCTACCCAAGACCCCGAATACTTCCATCGGGTGGTCGACTGCCAGTACGCCTGTCCCGCCCACACGCCCGTCCCGGAATACATCCGCCTGATTGCCGCCGAGCGCTACACCGACGCCTACATGATCAACTGGGAATCGAACGTGTTTCCCGGCATCCTGGGCCGCACGTGCGACCGCCCCTGCGAACCGGCCTGCCGCCGCGGACGCGTCGAAGAAGAACCCGTTGCCATCTGCCGCCTGAAACGCGTCGCCGCCGACAACAAAGGCGAAGTCCGACACCGGATGCCCCAAGTCCCGACCCAGAAGAATGGGAAGCGCATCGCCCTGATCGGCGGTGGTCCCGCCTCGCTGACGGTGGCGCGCGACCTGGCCCCGCAGGGCTACGAAATTCACCTCTACGACGAATGGAACAAGGGCGGCGGCATGATGCGCACGCAGATTCCCGCGTTTCGCTTGCCCGAATCCGTCCTCGACGAGGAGGTGAATTACATCCTCGACATGGGCATCCACACCCACTTCAACCAGTTTGTCTCGAGTCTAAAAGAAATTCTGGATAAAGAGTACGACGCGGTTTTTGTAGGCACCGGCGCACCGAAGGGCCGCGACCTGATGCTGCCCGGCCGTGAAGAAGCGGGCAACCAGGTCCACATCGGCATCCAGTTTCTGGCCAACGTCGCCTTCGGGCACCTCACGCAGGTCGGGAAAAAGATAATTGTGCTGGGTGGTGGCAACACCGCGATGGACTGCTGCCGGACGTCGCGTCGGCTCGGTGGCGAACAGGTCCACGTGGTGGTGCGCAGCCCGTTCGAAGAGATGAAGGCATCGCCCTGGGAAATCCGCGATGCGCTGGCCGAAGACATTCCGATCCTGAATAACATGCCGCCGAAGGAGTTTGTCGTGGAAAACGGCAAGCTGAAGGGCATGATCTTCGGCAAGGTACGGGCCGAATACGACGAGAACGGTCGCCGGAAACTGATTCCGACGGGCGAACCCGACGTCTTCATTGAGGCCGACGAAGTGATCATCGCCATCGGGCAGGACAACGCCTTCCCCTGGATCGAACGGGACTTGGGCATCGAGTTCGGCAAGTGGGATTTACCTGTATTGAACAAGATCACGTTCCAATCGACCCGTCCTAACGTCTTCTTCGGAGGTGATGCCGCTTTCGGACCGGAAAACGTGATCACGGCCGTCGCCCACGGACACCAGGCCGCCATTTCCATCCATAATTTCTGCCAGGGCAAAGACGTGCTGGATCGCCCCGCGCCGATGACGAACCTCGTCAGCCAGAAGATGGGGATCCACGAGTGGAGCTACGACAGCCCCGTGGTGGTGGACGAGCGCTATGCCGTGCCGCACGAGAACAAAGCCATTGCATTGCAGGACCGCAAGGTGGAAGTGGAACTGGGTTTCGACGAGCCGACGGGTTTCAAGGAAGCACAGCGCTGCCTGAACTGCGATGTGCAGACGGTCTTTACGCCGCAAAGCTGCATCGAGTGCGACGCCTGTGTCGACATCTGCCCGACCACCTGCATCACCTTCACGGAAAACGGCGACGAAGCCGACCTCCGCACCCGCCTCAATGCGCCCGCCGAGAATACCCACCAACCGCTGTACGTGTCGGAAGAACTGCCGACGAAGCGCGTGATGGTGAAAGACGAAGATGTGTGCCTGCACTGCGGACTGTGTGCCGAGCGCTGCCCGACGGCGGCGTGGGACATGCAGAAATACTGGTATAATGTGACCAAAGCGTCGAAGATTTTATGAGGAACGGAGCGATTGTGAATGATATGGTGGTCCGGTTCGCTAACGTAAACGGCACCGGATCGGCCAGCGCGAACGAGATGTTTGCCAAGGCCATTTTTCGGATGGGAATCCCCGTTACTCCCAAAAACATTTTCCCGTCGAACATCCAGGGGTTGCCCACGTGGTACGAGGTCCGTATCAACGAGCACGGCTACCTGGGCCGCCGGGAGGGCATTGACCTGCTGGTGGGCGTCAACCCGCAGAGCTACACGAAAGACATCGAGTCGATCCGGCCGGGGGGCTACTTCGTTTACGACAACACCAAGCGGCTGCACCCCGAGTTTTTCCGGGCCGACATTCAGTTCATCGGCATCCCGATGATGCGGCTCTGCATGGAGCATTTTCAGGTGCCGCGCCAGCAGCAGCTCTTCAAAAACATCGTCTACGTCGGGGCGCTGGCCGCGTTGCTGGACCTTGAACTGACGGTGGTGCAGGACATCATCCGCGATCAGTTCGGGAAGAAGCCGAAGCTGATCGACGCCAACTTCCTCGCCCTGGACCTGGGCTACCAGTACGCCAAAGAAAACTACGAGTGTCCGCTCGACATCCGGGTGGAACGTCGCGATGCGGTCGGCGATCAGATCATGATCGACGGCAACACGGCCACGGCCCTGGGCGCGATCTACGCGGGATGCACCGTCGCGGCCTGGTATCCGATTACGCCGTCGACGTCGGTCGTGAAAGCCTTCGAAGACTACGCCAAGAAGCTACGGGTCGATCCGGAAACGGGGAAGAACCTGTACGCGCTCGTGCAGGCGGAAGACGAACTGGCGGCCATCGGGATGGTGATCGGCGCGACCTGGAACGGCGCGCGTGCTTTCACGGCGACCAGCGGTCCGGGCGTCTCGCTGATGAGCGAATTCCTGGGACTAGCCTACTTCGCCGAGATTCCCGTCGTATTGGTGAACGTGCAGCGGGGCGGCCCTTCAACCGGCATGCCGACCCGCACGCAACAGGCCGATCTGATTTCGTCGGCGTACGCCTCGCACGGCGATACCAAACAGGTGCTGCTGTTTCCGAGCACGCCGGCCGAATGTTTCGACATGACGGTCGATGCGTTCGATCTGGCCGAACGGTTGCAGACGCCCGTCATCTTGATGTCGGACCTGGACCTGGGGATGAATTCGCACCTCTCGCCGCCGCTGGCGTGGGACGATGCCCGTGCCTACGACCGGGGCAAAGTGCTGGACGCCGCCGCGCTGGACGAAATCGAGACGTTCGGGCGCTACCTCGACGTGGACGGCGACGGCATCTGTTACCGGACCATTCCGGGGACGCACCCGACCAAGGGCGCGTTCTTCACCCGGGGGACTTCGCGCGACGAGTACGCCCGTTACACGGAAGACGGCGACGTCAACGTGCGGATACTGAACCGGATGCTGCAAAAATGGGAAACGGCGAAAGCATACGTGCCCGCGCCGGAACTCTACCAGGAAGGACACCACCACGACTACGGCCTGATCTTCTTCGGGACGTCGAGTTACGCCACGCTGGAAGCAATGGATCGCCTGGAAAAACAGGGCATCCGGGTCGATGCGATGCGCGTCCGGGCATTTCCGTTCAACCACACCGTCGAGGAGTTCATTGCGGAACACGAGCGGGTGTTTGTGATCGAGCAGAACCGCGACAAACAATTCCGCTCCCTGCTGGTCAACGAACTGGAAATCCATCCCAAAAAACTGATCTCCATTCTGAATTACAACGGCATGCCCATCACGGCCGGGGCCATCATGAAGCAGATCCAGCAGGAACTGCCCACCGTAACGACCACGTCGCCGGTCAACGGGCAGTTAAAACATTGATAGCAGCCCTATTCCATTCTGTCATCGCCCGTTGCCACGGTGGCCGGCGACCCGGCTCGAACGGAGCATAGCGCAGTGAGAGATCTTCTAACTTCTAGAGCAAGATTTCTCCCGTTGGTCGAAATGACAGAAATAGAGAAGGACAATCCACGAAGAATTTCACCATGACCTACATTAAACCTGCCTTCCGCCACCCGGGACTAGCCAAAAACAAAATCGGCTTTGCCCGCGCCGACTACGAAGGCGCGATTTCCACGCTGTGTGCCGGTTGCGGCCACGACTCCATCAGCGGAGCCATCGTCCAGGCTTGTTACGAAATGGCCATCGCGCCGCACCGCCTCGCGAAACTGTCGGGCATCGGCTGTTCCTCTAAAACCCCGACGTATTTCCTGGGCAAATCACACGGGTTCAACTCCGTACACGGACGCATGCCCTCCATCACCACCGGGGCCAACATGGCGAACCGCGACCTGATTTACCTGGGTGTCTCTGGCGATGGCGATACGGCCTCCATCGGGATGGGGCAGTTTTGTCACGCCGTGCGACGGAACCTCAACATGATGTACGTCGTGATGAACAACGGCTGTTACGGCCTCACGAAGGGACAGGACTCCGCCACCGCCGACTTCGGTTCTGTCAGCAAAGCGGGATCGGAGAATGCCTTTCCGGCCATTGACCTCGTGGGGCTGGCCCTGGAACTGGGCGCGACGTTTGTAGCCCGGAGCTTTTCGGGTGATAAGAAACAACTCGTGCCGCTCATCAAGGCGGCGCTGTCGCATCCGGGGTTTGCCTTCATCGACGTGATTTCGCCGTGCGTTACCTTCAACAACAATCCGGGTTCGACCAAGTCGTACGACTTCGTGCGGGAGCACATCGCCTCCACCTCGGTGCTCGACTTCGTGCCGGAACAGGAAGAAATCACGGTCGACTACGGCGAAGGAACGTCCGCTTCGGTGGTGTTGCACGACGGTTCGCTACTTCAGTTGCACAAGCTCAACCCCGACTGGGACCCTACGGATCGTGACTCGGCGGTGAATAACCTGCAACACGCCAAGGCGCGGGGGCAGATCCTGACCGGCTTGCTCTACATCGATCCCAAGAGCCACGACCTGCACCAGGTCCTCAACACGGTGGCGCAACCACTCAACACGCTGAGGAAAGACCAACTTTGCCCCGGTTCGGCGGCGCTGGAAAAAATCAACGCGGAGTTCCGGTAAAGCCCGGTGGGGCTATTTCGCTTCTACCGTTTCGGAGAGGGGTGCTACCCCGTTTTCGTTGAACGCCTCGACAGCGAAGTAATACGTCTGGTCCACGTTCAGGCTGCGCAGGTCGAGCGAATGCTGATCGTACACTAGCCACGAGCTATAGAGCTTGTCGGGCGCGATGCCCCACCGCACGTTGTAACCCTGCGCGTTGGCCTGGGCTTTCCAGGTGAGCTGCACGTTGCGGCGATCCTGGTCACGGACGGCCTGCAACTGCCGCACCTTGCTCGGAGTTTTGCCGGAGCCGAGACCGAACACCCGCACGCCCGAGAGGGCCAGGTGGGGCGTAGGCACATGCAGACTGCGGAAGCGGATCAGACGCGCGCGGACAGGCGTGGCCAGCTCCACGTAATCGTTCGGTACGTCCGTGTAATTTTTGCTCTTGTCCACCAGCGTCGTCCAGGTTTTTCCATCCAACGACCCCTCGATCACATACTGGTGATACAGACTATCCTGCCGTCCGTACAGGTTCGACTGGTAGTCGTGGTAATTCAGTTGGAGGGCATGGACCGTGGCGGCTTTTTCCAGGTCGATTTGCAGCCATTGGTCGTTTGTGGGACCGTCGGCCACCCAGAAGGTCTTCACGCGTTCGTCGGTCACGTGGCTCGCGTCCAGCGTGTCGAGCGTAGAAGAGGCGGTCACTGGCTTTTTGTACGACAGCAGCATCCAGCCCCGAAATTCTCCCTGCCGTTCCGGATCGCTCGGGGCGTAGTGCGGATAGTCGCCGAACGAGGTGTTGGCATGCATCAGCCCGTCGGCATCGAAAAAGGTAGGAAACATGGCGAGTCGCCGCTCGAAGTTGTAGTTGACCGAAATGGCTATCGTGCCGAAATGCCACAACTGACCGCCCGGTCCTTCGACGGTGCTGCCGTGTCCGGCCCCGTTGATGAAGCCGCCCGGCTTGTAGCTCACCGGGTTGTTCGGTGCGTATTCGTACGGTCCCAGCGGGTCGTCGGCCACGTAAACGCCATCGGCATAGGTGTTCCATTCCGTGCCCGGTGCGGCGTATTGCATGTAGTACCGCCCGTTGTGTTTGGTGAGCCACGCGCCTTCCATGTAGCCCGCCAGCGTAGGGTGGTCGTGGTTTTCGCCGAAGCGCTCCCAGCCGTGCTGGTCTTCGTGCAGCTTGAAAAACTCGATCGGTTCGGTTTTGGGAATGAACCGCTGTTGCGGGTCCAGCTCGTAGCCACGGATCGGGTAGGTATTCGACGATCCCCAGAACATGAACGCCCGCCCGTCGTCGTCGATGAAAAAATCGGGGTCCTGCAAATTCCACAGGATGGCGGGCACCGATTTCCAGTCGCCCTTCTTCGGGTTATCGGTGTACAACAGGCTCATGATGCCCGAAGGATCGCCCGTTACGTACAGTACCGAATCCTTGTAGTTATGAGCGGCCGGGGCGTTTGACCCCTGAAAGTACCACTTTTCGGGCGTGATGAACTCCCACGTTGTCAGGTCTTTTGAGTGCCAGTAACCCATCGAACGGGTCACGAACATGTAGTACTCGTCGCGGAACCGCACCACCGCCGGATCGGCCCCTGACCGGTAGGACAGGTTGTTGTGCGAGTTGACGATCATGTAGGTGTAATCGAGGTTCAGAGGGTTGCAATAGGTCGTGGGCGGCATGGCCGGCCCTTGCGCCCGGGCGGAAAAGGTCAACAGCCCAAGCAGACAAAAGCTGAGGCTGATGTGTGGGGTGGAACAGAATGACTTCATGGGGCAAAGTTGGTGGATTTCCCCTAGAGGTACGCAGAAACGGGCGCGAGGGCTACGGCGTGTGTCTCCGGCCCCGGCTCACAGCGCCCGCTGCATCTGGTACAGGTCGAAGCCGGGCGCCCAGAAATCGTGTTCCGTACGCACCAGCGTGAACCCCATTTTCTCGTAAAAGCGGTAGACCTCTTGCGTCGTACGAACAACCACCTGCCGGATCTCCGGCCGTTGCCTGAGCCGCTCGAGCCGGTACGAGGTCAGCAGATGCCCGATGCCCTGCCCGTGCCGCTCCGGGTCCACCACGTCCCACGAAAGCCGCGCCAGCTGTTCGTCAGGAAAGTAATTGAGGCCCCCGGCCCCCACGATCGCGCCGTCTGCTTCCACCACGAAGTACTCTTCCCGGTGGCGTTCGAGGTAGGTGCGGTACTCCTGCTCTTCCGACACGTGGAAAAACCGGGGCGTGTTGCGCCGCAGCAGCGCCAGCAGCGCGGGCTGGTCGTCCGGGGTGTAGGCGCGGATCGTGGGGGAGGATCTGGTCATCAGAAACTACTTGAACCGTTGCGCAGGGCATACGATTAGAGCGGATTGCAAGACGTTACTTCCGGCGTACTTTCAGGCAAAGTTGATGCACAAAGGCCAGCTTGTCGACCACAACCGGCGGAATGATGAACGGGTAGAGGTCGGAGTGGCCCATGCTGCGGTTGAGGCTGTTCATGGCGAACGTGAGCGGTAACCACATGTCGATCAGGCCACTCATCTTTTTGACTTCGTACGGATTGCGGTTTACGTCGGCCTTCAGGTTGTCTTTTTTCGAGGCCAGTTCGGGGTCGATGCTCATCCCAAAGGCGTAGGCCGTCTCCAGCGTATCGAGCATGTGGAGGTAGTGCGCCCAGGTTTCGGCCCAGTCTTCCCACGGATGGGCGCTGGCGTAAGGACTGATGTAGTACTGATTCCAGTCGTCGGACGTGCCTTTCTCGTAGTGGCGCTTCAGGGCGGAACTGTAGTCTTCCCGCTCGTCGCCGAACACTTCGCGGAAAGCTTCTTCCTGCCCCATGTCGGCCACCAGGCGATCCCAGTAATAGTGGGCGATTTCGTGGCGGAAGTGTCCCAGCACCGTGCGGTAGGCTTCGCCCATCGCTTTGCGGGCCATTTCCCGCTCGATGTCGTCGGCTTCGGCAATGTTGAGGGTGATGGTGCCGTTGGCGTGGCCGGTCAGCACACGCGGCCCTTTTTTCGGATCGGCCAGAAAATCGAACTCCAGTCCTTTCTCAGGATGCTCGTCTTTCGACATAAACGGCAGACCCAATTGCAGCAGCGTATAGACCAGGCGATGCTTGGCCGCCTCGATGTGCCGCCACCGGTCGTGGTACTCTTCTTTGCTCAGGTTGGGGATGGTGTTGTTCAGCTGGCAGGCTTTGCAAAACGGGTCCTGGCTCT